>NZ_JBFAWL010000004.1:0-357770 GCF_040680275.1 Streptomyces sp. NPDC052079 | reverse complement strand
GCTCGGTGTCCCACAGCAACTGGGTGCGCAGCGTGGGGCGCTCGGCGGCGGTGACACCGGTGAGGTCGATGGTGCGGGTGAGGCGCTTGTAGCCGGCGGCGGCCGTGCACACCGATAGTCAGCCCGTCCAGTCACGCGGACGCGCGGTGGATCAGTGTCGTTGGGAGGATCAGGCCGCCCTCGGCCTGGTCCTGCGCGTCCGTGCCGTCGAGTGTGCGTAGGAGTAGGCGGGCCATCAGGCGGCCCATTTCTTCTATGTCCTGGCGGACCGTGGTGAGTGGGGGTTCCGTTTGTTCGGCGATGGGGAGCATGTCGTCGAAACCGACGACCGCCACGTCGTCCGGCACCCGGCGGCCCCGCTCGCGCAGCACGCGCAGCGCGCCCGCTGCCATGAGGTCGTTGGCGGCGAACACCGCGTCCAGGCCGGGGCGGCGGTCGAGGAGTTGCCGCATCGCCCGCTCGCCGCTCGCCGAGGTGAAGTCGCCCTCCACGACCAGCCGGGGATCGGCGCCGGCCACGGCGTCGCGGTAGCCGTCGAGCCGGTCCACGGCCGATGTCTGGTCGAGGGCGCCGGTGATGTGGGCGATGCGGCTGCGGCCGAGGCCGATGAGATGGCGTACGGCGTCGCGGGCGCCGCCCCGGTTGTCGCTGTCGACGTAGACGACGCCGCCCCGGCCGCCGTTGAAGTCGGGCCGGCCGCCGAACACGGCCGGGACGCCGGCGCGCTGGATCAGTTCGGGCAGCGGGTCGTCGATGTGGAGCGAGAACACCAGGGCGCCGTCGACATGGCCGCCGGCGAGGTAGCGGCCGACGCGGGCGTGGTCGTCGCGGTCCTCGGTGAGGAGCAGGACGAGCTGGTTGTCGTGGGCGGTCAGTTCCTTGCTGATGCCGCGCAGCTGGCGGGCGAAGAAGGGGTCGGCGAAGACGCGGGTCTCCGGTTCGGCGACGATGACGGCGACGGCGTCGTGCCGCTTCGTCACCAGGCTGCGGGCGGCCTGGTTGGGGACGTACCCGAGTTCTTCCACCGCCTGCCTCACCCGTTCGGCCAGGGGTTCGCGCACCCCGTCGGAACCGTTGACCACGCGGGAGACCGTGGCCCGGGACACCCCGGCCCGTGCGGCCACCGCCTCCAGCGTGGGGCGCGGCACTGTCTCGGTCACTTGGGCGCTCCTCACCTGCGGCTGCGGGAAAGGATAGTGGCGCCGTCAGTGCTCGTGCGTCGGCTCCTCCTCGGCGGCGGGCTCATGAGCGTGCTCGTGTGCGTCCGGGTCGTACCCCGGGATGGTGCCGTCCGGTTTCTTCACCAGGAACAGGCCGACCATCCCCATGTCGGAGTGGCTCTGGACATGGCAGTGGTACATCCAGGCGCCCGCTCCGACGCCCTCCCCCGCGATGATCTGGAAGCCGAAGGAGTCGGCGGGGCCGCAGATCTTGTTGTCGATGACCTGGCTCGGGTCGTCCGGCCCGGTGAGCATGCCGGTGCGGTTGTCGGCCCAGCGGTGACCGTGCATATGGAAGGTGTGGTAGTACTCGCCGTGTGTGATCATGACGATCTCGACGCGGTCGCCCACGGTGGCCTCGAAGTTGGGGCCGGTGTGGGCGGGCTTGTTGTTGATCGACATGTTGTTGAAGACGATGGTGTGGGTGGCGTCGGGCAGGACGTCGCCCTTGCGGCGGACGATCACGGGGCCGTAGAGCCCGTTGCGGATGCCTCCGGTGCCGTGCGCCGTGCCGACGACGTGGTCGTGGTAGTGCCAGTAGCCGGCGCTGCCCGCCCGCCAGGTGCCGTCGGAGCGCCGGCCCGGCTTGTGGGTGCGCCAGGTGTAGGTGCGGGTGCCGCCGGGCTCGACGTCGCTCTTGTTCTGCTTGGTGCCGTCGCTGGAGATCTCGTAGTCGAGGCCGTGGACGTGCAGGCTCACGGGGACGTCCATGGTGTTCTCGAACTCGATGTGCAGGGTGTCGCCCTCGTTGAGCTCGATCAGGGGGCCGGGAATGGACGCCTTGCCCTTCGCGAAGCCGTACCCCATCTGTCCGCCGTCCAGCCGTTCGGCGTACATCTTGATGCGCCGCACCTCGCCTCCGGCGGGCGCGGTCTTCGCCGGTCTGTTCGCGCTCACGGCCTCGGGCGCGAGGGACAACGATGTCGCCGCTGCGGCGCTGCCCAGCAGTACCCGCCGGTTGAAACCGCGTCTGTCCATGCCGAACTCCCCATGTGGCTGTCATGAACCTGGGAAACCGTAGCTGCCGCCCCGCTGTTTATCCACACTCAGGACAAAGTTTGGTTCATTGCTGCGATAGGTATTGGCGTGTGACGCAAAGAGGTCTAGCTTCCTTGACGCTGTTGCTGCGACCGAGGAGGGGTGGGTGGCCACGTGCGGTCCACATCGCATCAAGAACCCGCGCACAGGGGCGGGTTGAGCACATCGAGCACCTCGAACGCACGAAGGACGAGAACGAGACGACGCGCCTGGGCAGCCACCGTGGCCGCCGGCGCCGTCGCCGCCGGACTGCTGTCGGGTCCAGCCGCCAGCGCGCGCCCGGCCCCGGATCCGTCCCTGACAACGATGTCCATCAAGTCGCCACCCGGCGGCGCGAACGTCCGTGTGCTGCTGTTCCACGGCTCGGCGGCGGGCGGTGACGAGTCGCCCCTGGTGAACGCCGGGATCGCGGCGATCGAGACGATCGGGCTCTCCGGCCCGGCGGAGCAGCGGTTCAAGGTGACCGCCACCGACGACGCCTCGGTCTTCACCAACGCCAAGAAGCTGGGCCGGTTCAACACCGTCGTCTTCCTGACCGGCGGCGGCGACGTCCTCGACCCGGACCAGGAGGCGGGCCTGGAGGCGTACATGGAGGCCGGCGGCGGTTTCGTCGGTCTGCACGACGCCGCCCGCGCGGAGCCGTACTCGGACTGGTTCACCGGTCTGATCGGCGCCCGCCCGGCCGCCACGAGCCCCGACAAGGTGCAGCGGGCGACCGTGGAGGTCGGCGACCGCGCGCATCCGGCGACCAAGGGTCTGCCGATGCAGTGGAAGCGGCCCGACAAGTGGCTGAACTGGGTGAAGAACCCCTCCGGCGACGTGCACACGGTCGCCAGGGTGCGCGAGTCGACGTACGCGCCCGGTGCGGGCGCCAACGGCTGGGACCACCCGGTCAGCTGGTGCCGTGACTACGACGGCGGCCGGTCCTTCTACACCGGCATGGGCGGCACGGTGTCGTCGTACGACGAGACCGACTTCCGTGAGCATCTGCGCGGCGCCCTGCTGTGGACCAACCGGCTGGTGCGGGCCGACTGCAAGGCGACCATCACCGGCAACTACAAGGCGGAGCGCCTGACCAAGCCCAACCAGCCCGGCCAGAACGACCAGATCGGCGAGCCGCACGGCCTGGTCACCGCCCCCGACGGACGGGTCTTCTACATCGGCCGGGGCGGCGCGGACGCCTCGCAGCCCGTGGTCACCGACTGGAACGACCCCGACATCGGCAAGGGCAAGGGCGAGATCCACATCTACGACCCGAAGACCGGGAAGGTCACCCTGGCCGGGGCGCTCACCGTCTTCGGCAACAAGGGCGGAGGGGACGAGCTGAGGAAGGTCGAGGAGGGCCTGCTCGGCATCGAACTGGACCCGGCGTTCGAGAAGAACGGGTGGGTGTACCTGCACTACACGCCCCACTCGGAGATCAACCGGGACACCCATACGGCCGAGCGGCGGGTCTCCCGCTTCACGCTCGACCAGGCCACCGCCAAGCTGGACCTGAGCAGCGAGCAGGTGCTGCTGAAGTGGCCGGTGCAGATCCACAGCTGCTGCCACGCGGGCGGCGGGATGGCCTGGGACTCCAAGGGCAACCTGTACATCGCCACCGGTGACACCAACTCCAGCGGCTTCAGCGGCGGTTATTCGGGCAACAACCCCGAGCCCAACTTCAAGGGCGTGTCCTTCGCGGACGCGCGCCGCACGGCCGGCAACACCAACAACCTCAACGGCAAGATCCTGCGCATCCACCCCGAGCCGGACGGCACGTACACCCTCCCCGAGGGCAACCTGTTCACCGGCGAGGAGACCGCCGAGGGCGGCGGCAAGACGCGCGGCGAGATCTATGTGATGGGTGTGCGCAACCCGGCGCGCATCTCCGTCGACAAGAAGACCGACATCCTCTACGCGGGCTGGGTCGGCCCGGACGCCGGTTCCCCGTCGCCCGTCTGGGGTCCGGCGAAGTACGACACGTTCGCCGTGATCACCGAGGCGTCCAACCGCGGCTGGCCGTACTGCATGGGCAACAAGCAGCCCTACCGGGACCGCAACCTGCCGGACCCGTCCAAGCCGCTCGGCTGGTACGACTGCGACCACCCGAAGAACGAGTCGCCGAACAACGACGGTTTGGTCAATCTGCCGCCGGTGACCGGCAACAACATCTGGTACTCGCCGCAGGGCGGCGCCCCGGACTACCCGCGCGACGCGAACGGCGTCCCGTCGTATGTGCCGGACGAGGCCACGTACCGGCTGCCCTGGCTGAAGGGCGGCGGACAGGCCGCGATGAACGGCCCGGTCTACCGCTACGACGCCGGCAGCTCCAGTGACGTCAAGTGGCCGGCCTACTGGGACGGCAAGTGGTTCGTCGGTGACTTCTACGACGCCGACCAGCCGCGCAACGCGGTGCTCATGGACCCGAAGACGCAGGGCGACGGCGGTCTTCCGGTGCACTCGGAGTCCCTGAAGAAGATCGTGCCCGTCGGCAACGACGGCATTAGAAACCTGATGGGCTGGACGTTCGGTCCGGACGGCGCGCTGTACGTCCTCGACTACGGCCGCGGCTTCTTCACCTCGGACGCCAAGTCCGCGCTGTGGCGGGTCACTTACAAGGGCGGCGGCCCGACCCCGGCCGCCGGTCAACTGGCGAGGAGGGCCGGATGAAACCAGTGACACGGAAACCAAGAGTGTGGGCCGGCCTGCTGGCCGCCCTGCTGATGATGCTCGGTCTCCAGACGACGACGTCCTCCGCCGGCGAGTCCGGCTCCACGGCAGGCGAGGCGGCGGCGCAGGTGCTCACCTGGACCGCGGGCGACGGCATCACCGCGTACACGTCCGCGCCGAAGACCGCGGTGGCCGGTCCGGCGACGATCGTCTTCGAGAACAGCGCGGCCACCGGCAACACCACCGGCATGCCGCACACGCTGACGTTCGTGACCTCCGACCCGGAGTTCAACAACGACGTCCAGCTCAACATCATGGCCAGTCCTGGTGACGCCCAGGGCGGCAAGCACACCGCGGAGGTGACGCTCACCCCGGGCCGGTACTTCTACCACTGCACCATCCCCGGCCACCCCGAGATGCAGGGCATCCTGACGGTGACCGAGGGCGGCGGCGAGGACACCACCGCTCCGGAGGCCACGGCGAAGGTGACGGGCGCGCAGAACGACAAGGGCGAGTACGTCGGTTCGGCGTCCGTGGCCCTCGAGGCCACGGACGACGGTTCGGGCGTGGACCGGATCGAGTACGCCCTCGGAGCCGACGGCGCCTGGCAGCCGTACACCGCCCCGGTGGTCGTCGACCAGGTCGGCGCGCACACGGTGCGCTACCGCGCCCTGGACAAGGCGGGCAATGTCTCGGCGGAGAGGAGCGTCGCCTTCACCGTCGTCGCGCCGCCGACGGACGACACCACCGCGCCGGAGACCTCGGCGACGGTGGACGGCGAGAAGAACGACGACGGTGCCTATATCGACATGGCGACGGTCACCGTCACCGCGTCCGACACCGGCTCCGGCGTCAACACGATCGAGTACGCCCTCGGTGCCGACGGCCCCTGGCAGGCGTACACCGGACCGGTGATGGTGCACGAGGTGGGCACGCACACCGTGCGTTACCGCGCCACCGACAAGGCGGGCAACGCGGCGGCGGCCAAGAGCGTGGAGTTCACCGTCGTCGCCGCTCCCCCGCAGGACACCACCCCGCCGGCGACCGGCGTGACCGTGGAGGGCACCAGGAACTCCGACGGCGCGTACGTCGGTGACGCCACCGTGACCGTCACCGCGGACGACGGGCACGGGGGTTCCGGTGTCGCGGCCGTCGAGTACTCGCTCGACGGCGGCCCGTACCTGGCCTACACCGGGCCCGTGGTCGTCGACCGGGCGGGCCGGCACACCGTGGCCTACCGGGCGAGCGACCGGGCCGGCAACACCTCCGAGCCGCTCACCGTGAGCTTCACGGTCGTGGCGGACGGCGGGGTTCCCGCGCCCAACTGCCCGGAGTACGACGAGCGGTTGACGGTGTTCGTCGGCACGGTCGACTCGGGTGTGCCGAACCGGGTGACCAACAACCGCTGCCGGATCGGTGAGCTGATCGAGGACGAGAAGGAGTGGACCTCCCAGGCGCTGTTCCTCAAGCATGTGAAGAGCGTCCTGGACGGGCTCACCAAGCAAGGGGTCATCGACAAGCGGGAGAGGCGGGCGATCAACCAGGCCGCCCGTCAGTCCGGCATCGGCAAGCCCGGCCAGACCGAGGGCTACCGCAAGATCCTCGACGGCACCCAGGAGACGTTCGCCAAGTGGGAGCACGTGGGCGGCGGTTCCTTCGCACTGAACCCGGACGGGTCGATCACCTCCGGCACCACCCAAGGAGGCCTGGGCATGCTGTGGTTCCCCGAGCGCAAGTACGGCGACTTCTCGCTGAAGCTCCAGTGGCGTGACGACGCCCCGGGCACCGGGAACGCCAACTCCGGTGTGTTCGTGCGGTTCCCGCAGATCCACGACCACCCGGAGGAGCCCCGGCCGGAGTGGGCCGCCATCAAGTTCGGGCACGAGATCCAGGTGTTCGACTCGCCCACCGGCGACATGTACAAGACCGGCTCCGTCTACGGCTTCGACCGGGTGGGCCTGGCCGGCGCCGGCGTGACGCAGAAGGGCACCTGGAACGACTACGAGATCCGCGTGGTGGACCAGCACTACTCGGTCTACCGCAACGGCGTGCTGATCAACGAGTTCGACAACATCGGCGGCCAGGACTTCACCCCGCCGCGCTCGGACGACCCGGGCACGGACGGGCGGCGGTTCGCCTCCGGCTACATCGGACTGCAGGTGCACGGCACGTCGGACGTCGTGTCGTATCGGGACGTCCGGATCAAGGACCTGTAGTACCGGCGGGTACTGCGGTCCCCCCGGGTCAGGAGGCCGAGGGTTTCGGCTTCCTGGCCCGGCTCGGCTGGACCCGGCTGGGCTCGCCCGGCATCTTCGGATACTCGGGCGGGTACGGCAGATCGCCCAGGCCGTGGTCGCGTTCCTCACGGCGGGCGAGTTCGAGCAGGGGCTCCAGCGAGAAGGCGTGATCGTCCATGTCCGCGTGCACATCGCCGAGTTCGGCGAAGCGCGCGGGCATGGTCATGATGTCGAAGTCCCGCGGATGCGCGACTCCTACCTCCTCCCAGCGCAGCGGCGCCGAGACGGGAGCGTGCGGGTGGGGCCGTACGGAATAGGCGGAGGCGATGGTGCGGTCGCGGGCGGTCTGGTTGTAGTCGACGAAGATGCGTTCGCCGCGCTCCTCCTTCCACCACTTGATGGTGACCTGCTCCGGCATCCGGCGTTCCAGTTCCCGGCCCACGGCGATGGCGGCACGGCGGACCTGGGTGAAGGTCCAGCGCGGTTCGATCGGCACGAACACATGGATGCCGCGTCCCCCGGAGGTCTTGGGCCAGCCGCGCAGCCCGTACGCGTCGAGGACGGCGCGCAGTTCACCGGCGGCCCGGGCGGCGTCGTCGTAGTCGGTGCCGGGCTGCGGATCGAGGTCGATGCGGAGCTCGTCGGGGTGGTCCACATCCGTGCGGCGCACCGGCCAGGGGTGGAAGACGAGCGTGCCGTACTGGGCCGCCCACACCACGGCCGCCTCCTCGGTGGGGCACATCTCGTCGGCGCTGCGGCCGCTGGGGAAGGTGATGTGCGCGGTGGGGATCCAGTCGGGCATGCCCTTCGGGGCGCGCTTCTGGTAGAACCACTCGCCGGTGATGCCGTCGGGGTAGCGCTGCAGCGTGGTGGGCCGTTCGCGCAGGGCGCGCAGCAGACCGGGGGCGACCGCCTGGTAGTAGCGGGCGACGTCCAGCTTGGTGTAGCCGCACTCCGGGAAGAAGACCTTGTCCGGACTGGACACCCGTACGGTCCGGCCGGCCACCTCGAGTTCCACCGCGTCACCCATGCGTGCCACGGTAGGGGCACCCCGCATACCTCGCACACCGGGCGGCAACGGGCGGTACCGGCCGGGGGCGCGCAGAATCGGAGCATGGATCTTCCCGTCATGCCGCCCGTGAAGCCGATGCTCGCCAAGTCCGTGGCGAAGATCCCGCCCGGGATGCAGTACGAGGCCAAGTGGGACGGGTTCCGGGCGATCGTGTTCCGCGACGGGGACGAGGTCGAGCTGGGAAGCCGTACGGGAAAGCCGCTGACCAGGTATTTTCCCGAGGTGGTGGCGGCGCTGCGGGAGCGGGTGCCGGAGCGCTGTGTGCTGGACGGCGAGATCGTCATCGCCCGGGAGGGGCATCTCGACTTCGACGCGCTCACCGAGCGCATCCATCCGGCGGAGTCGCGGGTGCGGATGCTCGCCGAGCGGACCCCGGCGTCCTTCGTCGCCTTCGACATCCTGGCGCTGGCGGACGAGTCGCTGCTGGACGTCCCGCTGTCGGACCGCCGGGAGCTGCTGGTCCGGGCGCTGGAGGGGGTCACGCCTCCGGTGCATGTGGCACCGGCGACGACCGATATCGAGGTGGCGCGGGGGTGGTTCGAGCAGTTCGAGGGGGCGGGTCTGGACGGTGTGATCGCCAAGCCGCTCGATCTGCGCTACCGCCAGGACGAGCGGGCGATGTTCAAGATCAAGCACGAGCGCACAGCCGACGTGGTCGTCGCCGGGTACCGGCTGCACAAGAGCGGCCCGGTGGTGGGGTCGCTGCTGCTGGGTCTGTACGACGACAGCGGCCGGCTCCAGCACGTCGGCGTGGCCGCGGCGTTCTCGATGAAGCGGCGCGCGGAGCTGATCGAGGAACTGGAGCCGCTGCGGATGGACGACGTGTCGGGCCATCCGTGGGCGGCCTGGGCGGAGGAGGAGGCTCATGAGTCGGCGCGGCTGCCCGGGGCGCCGAGCCGCTGGTCGGGGCGCAAGGACCTGTCGTGGGTGCCGGTGCGGCCGGAGCGGGTGGCCGAGGTGGCCTACGACCACATGGAGAAGGGGCAGCGCTTCCGGCACACCGCCCGCTTCCGTCGCTGGCGCCCGGACCGCGCCCCCGAGAGCTGCACCTACGCGCAGTTGCAGGAGCCGGTCCGCTACGACCTGGCCGAGGTCCTCAGCGGGTCGTGAGTCAGGGCTGCATCAGCACCTTGACCGCGCCGTCGCGCTTCTCCTGGAACATCGCGTAGGCCTCCGGTGCCTCGCTCAAGGGCAGCCGGTGGGTGGCGAAGTCGTCCACGCCGAGGGGGTCCTCGTCGGTGAGGTAGGGGATGATCTCGTCGCTCCAGCGGCGTACGTTCGCCTGGCCCATGCGGATCTGGATCTGCTTGTCGAACAGGGTGAGCATGGGCATCGGGTCGGCCATGCCGCCGTAGACGCCGACGATCGAGAGGGTGCCGCCGCGGCGTACCAACTCGATGGCGGTGTGGAGGGCGGCGAGGCGGTCCACGCTGAAGCGTTCCGCCATCGCACCGCTCAGTTTGCGCGGCAGCAGCGCCGAGGCGTTCTGCACCATGCGGGCCGCGGCGCTGCCGTGGGCCTCGGTGCCGACGGCGTCGATCACGGCGTCGGGGCCGCGTCCGTCGGTCTGGTCGCGGATGGCGGTGAGAAGTTCCTTCTCGTCGTCGAAGGAGCGCAGGTCGAAGGTCTCCACGCCCCGTTCCTTGGCCCGGTTCAGCCGCTCCGGGACCAGGTCCACGCCGAACACCCGTCCGGCGCCCCGGACCTGGGCGACCCGGCAGGCCATGTCGCCGATGGGGCCGAGCCCGAGCACGGCGAGGCTGCCGCCCTCGGGTATCCCGGCATAGGACACCGCCTGCCAAGCGGTGGGCAGGACGTCGGAGAGGTAGACGAAGCGGTCGTCGGACGGCCCCTCGGGGACCTTGATCGGGCCGTACTGGGCCTGCGGGACCCGCAGGTACTCGGCCTGCGCGCCCGGCACCGCGCCGTACAGCCGGGTGTAGCCGAACAGGGCGGCGCCCATGCCCTCGGCGCTGACCTCGGTGGTCTCGCACTGGGTGGGCAGTCCGGTCAGGCACATCCAGCAGTTGCCGCAGGCGATCTGGAACGGCACCACGACGCGGTCGCCGACCTGGAGGTCGGGCACCGCCGCGCCGACCTCCTCGACGATCCCCATCGGCTCGTGGCCGAGGATGTCACCCGGGGTCATGAACGGCGCCAGCACCTCGTACAGATGCAGGTCGGATCCGCACAGTCCGGTGGAGGTGATGCGGATGACCGCGTCCGTCGGCTCCTCGATCCTTGGGTCGGGCACGTTCTCCACGCGTACGTCCCGCTTTCCCTGCCAGGTCAGTGCCCTCATCGCCGCCCGCTCCCTCCGTGCCGGACCGTGTGGTGGGCGTCCGGGTACCCGAGCGGCCGGATGCGAACCGGCGGCCGCTGAGCCGAACGGCGGACGCCACCGCGCGGGTGCACCTTCGTTCCGCTCTGGCCAGAGACGATCAGAAAAGCGCACAATCGAGACAACGGGTGACATGAGGCGGGCGCGGTGGCAACGGTGGGCACGGAACGAAGGGCACGAAGGGCGCGCCTACGGCGCGGTACGGGGGCGAGGATGCTGCTGGCCGCCGCACTGGCGGCCGGGCTGGCCGCGGGATGCACGACGTCGGACGGTCCGCGCGACGACGGCCGGGGGCAGGCCGGCGCGTCACCGTCCCGGCCCGGCGGAGAGGACGTCCCCCCGGTGCTGGCCGTCAAGATCGACAACGCCCCCGCCGCCCGCCCCCAGACCGGTCTGGACGCCGCCGACGTGGTGTACGCCGAACAGGTCGAGGGCGGGAGCAGCAGGCTGATCGCCGTGTACGCCACCGAGCTGCCGGACTCCGTCGGGCCGGTGCGCAGCGCCCGTGAGTCCGATCTGGAGCTGCTGCGCCAGTTCCACCGGCCGTTGCTGGCCTTCTCCGGGGCGCAGAGCAAGCTGCTGCCGCTGATCGAGGAGGAGCCGCTGGAGGCGGTGACACCCCGGACGGAGCCGGCCGCCTACACCCGGGATCCCGGCCGGTCCGCTCCGCACAATCTGTATCTGCGCCCGGACCGGATCATGGACGACCCTCCCGGCGAGGCCGCCCTGACCACCGGTTTCCGCTTCGGCCCGCCCCCGGCGGACGGCGAGCCCCGAAACGAGCTCACGGTCCGCTACCCCGCCGCCGGCTTCACCTTCACCTGGTCCGCGGATCGCGCCCGGTGGCTGGTCTCGATGGACGGCGCACCGGCGGTCACCACGGAGGGCGAGCGGCTGGCGCCCGCGACGGTCGTCGTGCAGTACGTGACCGTACGCGCCTCGGGTTTCCGGGACTTCCTCGGCAACAACACCCCGTTCACCGAGACGGTGGGCTCCGGGGACGCCACCGTGCTGCGCGACGGACGCGCGTACCGGGCGGACTGGAAGCGCCCGGCCGCCGAGGACGGCACCTCCTTCACCACCGACGCCGGCGACCCCCTGAACTTCGCACGCGGCCAGGTGTGGGTGGTGTTCGCGAAGGCGCCGTGAGCCGGTCCGGTAGGTGCGGGGCGCGCGGGGCGGGGTGGGGATCGCGCAGGCCCTCGGCCATGCCGCACAAGCCCACGCTCACCGCGCGGCGGCCCCGGCACGCACGGTCAGCCCACGGTGGGTGCGGCAGAGGACGAGCGTCGACCGCGGCCTGGCCCGCCCAGTCCGCTCAGGGACCTGCTCCGCCTGGTCGGGGTCGGCGGCGCGGCCCGGGAGGCTCAGCGGGAGCGGCTCCCGCACGTCTCCGTGCCGACGCTGTCGGTGGCCGGCCGGGAGCATCCTGCGACACCGCCCGCGCATCTGCGGCGGATCGCGGACGCGGTGCCGGACGCCGCCCTGGTGGAGCTCCCCGGCGCCTCGCTCCTGGCGCCGGCCCCGTGTCGCTGACCGCGGTGCGGGCGCACTTCGGCGGCACCGCGGCCCGCGGGATGGCGGTACGACGCGAGGTGCTCGGAGACGGGTACGTGGACCGGGCGCAGGCCCCCCAGACGTCGTTCACCTGGCGAGATCTGGAGATCGGCGCGGTGCTGTTGCGGACGGCCGTGTACTGCGGGGTTCCGGCCGCCAACGCGGCGTTCGCCACGGCCCAGCGGGTGCCGGCGGAGGACGGCCGGGAGCCGCGCACCCCTGGGCACCGCGCTAGCGGAGTCCCGCGCACGTCTCCAGTTCCGCCCGGGCCCGCTCCGCGAGTCCGTCCGCACCGCAGGAGCGGGCGAGGGCCAGTCCGCGTTCGAGGTCGGGGGCGGAGCGGGCGAGGGTGCCGTACTCCACGCGGGCCGCGGCGTGTTCGTACTGGCAGGGCGAGGACTCCAGGTAGGTGACCGCCTGGCCGGCGAGACGGACCGCGCGCTGACCGGTCTCCAGGGCGGCGGCGACGCGCACGGCCTCTCCTATCGCCGTGTCCGTGCCGAGGCGCTCGGCGCGCCGGCGGATGTCCACGGCCAGCCGGGCGGCGCGGGCGGGGTCCTCGGCGGCGAGGGCGCGGGCCAGGTCGGCGGCGGCGAAGACATGCACGGGGTTGTGGTGGCCGCGGGTGGCCGCCGCCTTCTCGGCCGCCTCCAGTTCGTTGATGCCGTCCTTGGTGCGGCCGACGGCCAGCAGCAGCCGGCCGCGTACGGAGCCCAGGTCGGGGAGGACGATGGTGGACGGGTAGGGCGGTGCGAAGTCGTGCCGTTCGGCCGTCGCCCAGGCTTCGTCGACATGGCCGCGCGCGAGCAGGGTGTCGACGAGGTTGCAGGTGGCGGTCCAGTACAGGGGCAGTCCGCGGCCGACGCGCTCGGCGAGGCGCAGGGACTCGCGCAGTGATTCCTCCGCCGCCTCCAGCCGGCCCCGCCTGCGGTGGGCCAGGCCGACGTAGGCGTGTGCCAGGGCCAGGTGACCGCCGCCCCAGCCCGCCGTGTCGTAGGCGTGCAGGGCTTCGCTGTAGAGGCTTTCGGCACGGTCGAGGCGGTCGCTGTAGGCGTAGGAACTCGCCAGCATCAGCAGCAGTTCGACGCTCCACTCGGAGTCGGTCCAGCCGAGGCCGGGCGCGAGGCGGCCGTTGACGAGGGCGCGGTCGCAGACCTCGGCGATCTCCTCGGCGTTCTCGCCGCGCATCATGGCGTCGAAGCCGCGCAGGATGAGCAGCGCCCGTTCGGAGTTGTCGCGGCCGGTGCAGGTGGCGGCGAGCCGGGCGAGGCGCTCGGAGCGGCCGGGTGTGACGGTCTCGCCGGCGTGGAGGCCCTCCCACATGAACCGCACTGCCTGGAGGCGGAGTTGGGCGGGACCCGGGTCGAGCCGGGCGGCCTCCGCCTCGACGGTGCGGACGGCCTCCTCCATCTGGTCGTTGTGGAGCAGCGCCTGGGAGAGCCGGATCACGGCGTCCAGACGGCGTTCCCCGTCGAGGCCGGGCATGCCGAGCGCGGTCCGCAGATGGCCGATGGTGCGGGCGGGTGCGGTGAGGAAGGTGGCGCTGCCCAGTTCGTACAGGACCTGTGCGTGGACCTCTGGGCGGGGCGGTTCGTCGAGGGCGCGTTCCAGGCAGCGGCGGGCGGCGTCGGGGGCGCCGACGGCGAGGTGTTCGCGGGCGGCCTCGCGCAGTTGCCAGACGAGTTCCTCGTCGTCGTCCGGGTGCACTTCGAGGAGGTGGCGGGCGGCGGCCGCGGCGCCGCGTCCGGAGTCGGTGACGATCCGGGCGGCTATGCCGTGCATGGCCCGGCGCAGGGCGTCGGGGATGGAGTTGTACACGGCGGTGGCGATCAGCGGGTGCACGAATTCCAGAGCGCCGGATCCGGTGCCGCCCGTGGTGGCGGGGTCGGGCGGGGTGAGGATGCGGGCGGTGCGCAGGAGTTCGGCGCAGCGCACGGCGTCGTCCCTGCCGAGGGTGGCGAGCCGGGCCACCAGGTCGACGGTGATGTCGCTGCCCAGGATGGCGGCGGCCCAGGCGAACCGGGTGGCGTCGATGCCGAGTTGTTCCAGCCGGGCGACGAGGCCGCCGCCGCGGGCGGAGCGGTTGAGCTCGCGCAGCTCTCCGGCGTGTGCCTCGACGGGGTCGAGTTCGCTGTCCTGGACCTTGGCGAGGAGCTCGACGGCCTCGTAGGGGTTGCCGGCGGTGACGGCCCATACCTCGCGGCAGAACGCGGCGTCGGCGTGCTCGCCCAGGGTGGCGCGGGTGAGTCCGGCCGCGGCGTCCGGGGTGAGGGCGCTGAGGGTGGTCACGGGGCGGTCGGCCGCGGCGGCGACGGCGTCCAGGTGCCGGGCTCCGGTTCCGGAGATCTCGCCGGGCCGGCGGGCGACCACGACGAGGACGGACAGGTCGGCCAGGCGCTCGGTGAACGTGGCGAGCCAGTACAGGGTCTCCTGGTCGGCCCAGTGGGCGTCGTCGATGAGCAGGACCAACGGCCAGTCTCGGCGGGCGAGTCGGCGGACGGCGGCGACCAGGCCCCGGCACACCCCCTGCGGGTCGGGGTGCCGGTCGCCGGGGCTGGCTACGCCGAGGGCGGGGCCGGCGATGTCGTACCAGTCGCCGAGGTACTCGCGTGCCTCCTCCGGCAGCATCGACACGAGGGCGGGCTGGAGGAGTTGGCGCAGGACGTTGAAGGGGACGGAGCGCAGGGTCTCGCCGCCGCGGGCCGACCAGACGGTGCAGCCGCGTCGTTCGGCGATGCGCCGGGTCTCCGCCAGCAGCGCGGTCTTGCCGAGCCCGGCCTCGCCCTGGAGCACCAGGAGGCTGCCCGGCGAGGAGCGGTCGGCGCACAGGGTGTCGACGGCCTCCTCGATCGCGGCGACTTCCTCGTCACGCTCCCACAGGGAAGCCGAGGAAGCGGCCCGGGGCCGTACCTCCGTCATCCCGCTACCTCCCCGAGTCGCCCGAATGACGTACCGGTGCCGAGCGTAGTCCTCCTCCGGTCCGAACGGGCCCGGTCGGCACACGTGTTGCCGTGACGAGTGACACCCGGCACACCGCGTCGACGCATGCCGCCTCCGACCAGGTGTCCTGACGGTCAACTGGCTGTCAAGAGGGGCACGGTTGCGGAGATGTGACGGCCGCGGGCGCGGGCCGGCGGGGTCTCTCATCCGGCTTTCACCGTTGCCTCATACGGTGGGGGCATGACGCAGGTGACTCCTCCCGGGTGGTACCCCGACCCCGGGCAGACGAATGACGGACCGGCCGCCGAGCGCTGGTGGGACGGCGCGGCCTGGACGGACCAGGTCCGGCCGGCGGGGTCGGCCGCCGCGTGGGGGTCGGCCTATCCGGCGTACCCCGCTCCGCCGCCGCCCGGACGCGGGCACCGGGTGCGGTACGGGGTGGCTGTGGCGGTGGCCGTCGCCGTCCTGGCGAGCATCGGTGTGGGGGTGTACGCGCTGACGGACGACGGCGGGGGCGGTGCCACGACCTCGCAGGGACCGGGCGGACGAAACGACGGACGGGACGGCGGTTCAGGCGGCTCGGGCGAGGGACCCGAGCCGGACGGCTCCGAGGCGCCGCGGATCGAGAGCGGATCGGTGACCGACGCGCTGAGCGGGATCAGTCTTCCGGTCCCGGAGGGCTGGTACGGCCAGGAACTCGAGGTGGGTGCGGCGGTGACGTCGAAGGACGGATACGACTGTCCGGGCAACACGTCCAAGAGCTGCACCAAGGGCGGCGCGTACTCGGCGCCCGCCCTGGCGCTCGGCGCCCGTGGCTCCACCGCCGAGGAGGTCGCCAAGGCGGACATCGCCGCCAACGCCGAGGAGAGCTACGGCGGCGACTCCTACGGGAAGATCACCTCGCACGACGTGCTCGCGTCCAAGGCGGTGACGGTGGCCGGGCAGAAGGGCTACCTGGTGCGCTGGAAGGCGGTCACCAGCAAGGGCTCCGACGGGTACGTGCAGTCGCTCGCCTTCCCGTCCCCCGCACAGCCGAAGCAGATCGTGGTGGTCCGCTTCGGGGTCGACACCGACCAGACGCAGGCCGTCCTCGACGAGATCACCGAGGGCATCGAGGTGTCGTCGGGCGGCGGCAGGGGCCAGGACGTCTGACGGCGGCGCATGACGGCCGGGTGGGCCACCTCTCCGCTCCAGAGGTGACCCACCCGGCCGGGCGCCCTGACGGCTCGTCGGAGGGGTCGCCGGTCGGGGAGTAACCGAACGAAGGGAGCTCAAAGGCGGCAGGTCCGCCGGCTTCGACCGACGGCACCGTCGCGGCCGCAGTGATCCGACCTGGCTCCGGCAGTGTTCCGCCGGACAGAACCTGGACCACATGTTCCTTCAGCCCGTGCTTCCAAAAGGTGAAATCCGGTGTCACGCCGTCGTCACGGCACATGAGAAGGCACACCATTCCTCTCGACAGGGGGAGCAGCGCCATCGGCCGGACACTGCGTCGGTGACGGGACCGCCCCGCGATCGACACGTCACAACAATCACCATTTGTCACGATACATCACTAACAGCTACATGCCCCATGTGCGTGCATACTGGCCAGAGCCTGGACATCGGCGAGCCTTTCCAGCAGTTCTGGCCCAAGCCCTACAAGCTTCCGGCGCGCGAGCCCGGAGCGGATATTCGGTTGCTCAAACGCGAACGTGGGGCATGCAATGTCCGGCATGGTGACTGAGGTTCGCATGCCGCGACACGACGAGATGACCGCGTACTACCGCGCATTGCCGTTCGCGAACGGATTGCCGCACTGGGAGCCCGCGGACGCGGCGTGGCACGGTGGCCCCGAACCATGGCCTCCACCACGCACACCCGCCGGCGTGGAGCAACTCGAGGAGTGGGCAGCGGCCGATATCAAGGACGACGCCTTCCATCCGATTGCGACCTTCGTCGACGGCAGATGCGTCGGCGCATCGGCGACCATCTCCTTCGAGGTGACGGTTCCGGGCGGGAGAACGGCGAGGATGGCCGGTGTCACTGCCACCGGAGTGATCGTGACACACCGCCGGCGTGGGTACCTACGGCAGATGATGCAGGCCATGTTCGAAGCAGCCCTGGAGCGAGGCGAGCCGTTGGCGATGCTCAGCGCGAGCGAGGGCAGCATCTATGGACGCTTCGGATTCTCGCCCGCGACGTACCGCACCCGCTGGGAGCTGGCCCGCCACGAAGCCGCCCTCCTGCCGGCGGAGCCCGATCCGGGTTCGCTGGAACTGGTCGACGCCGCGCAGGCGAAGGAGGTCTGGCCCGGGGTGCATGCGGAGGTGCGTGCCCACCGCGTCGGGGAACTCAGCCCTCAGCCCGGGCGCTGGGACGGGCTGTCCGACGAAGCAGACGGCACCAAGGGGCCGCTGCGCTATCTCGTCCACCGTAACCAGCGCGGCACTGTGGACGGCATAGCCAACTTCCGACTGCCATGGTCGCCGACCAGGGAGCATGCCGGAACGCTCGTGGTGGAAGCCCTGGAGGCGACGAACCCGGTGGCCTACCGTGCCCTGTGGGGAGTACTGATCGACTTCGACCTCACCAAAACCGTCGTGGCAGCCGGCCGTCCGCGTGACGAACCCCTGCGGTGGATGCTCACGAACCCGCGGGCGATGCGGGTCACCCGCCAGACGGACAACCTCTGGGCGCGCCTTCTCGACGTCCCCCGAGCCCTGACGCAACGCTCGTACCCGACGCCCGGCGAGCTGAGCTTCACGATTCGCGACGACCGGATGTGCCCGGCGAACAACGGAACCTGGCATCTGGAAGCGGACGGCCCCGTGGCGACGTGCGTTCCCACCGACAAGGCGGCAGACCTCACCCTCACGCTCCCAGCGCTCAGCTCCCTTTACTTGGGAGGCATGTCGACGAGTCACCTGGCGTATGCGGGCCACATCACCGCGCACACCGACGGCGCGATCGACCGGCTGGCTCGCATGTTCCGGACCGACCCCGAACCGCACAACTCCTTCGGCTTCTGACGAGGCGGTGCGTGGAGAGAGTAAGTCCCTCTCTCAACTTTGGTCACGTCGTCAGTGCCGCCTGCTGTCGCGCGTAAGGCACGCGGCCCGCACCCGAGCCCACGCCGCTCCGTCGCCTGCCCAGGCGTTCCGGCGCATGCGCACTCGCTGCGTCCGACCGGCCCGACACACACTGTGAGGGACAACCGCCATGACCACGGCATTTCCGGCCGCTCCGCTTCTTTCCGGCTCACCCCGTCTCCGGCTGGTGGGCGACACCGCTCGGCCTTTCCCCCAGGGACACCCCTCCGCGCCGCTCCTCGGCTACCTCGTGCTCGTCCCCGAGGGCACCGACCCCGCGGAGCTCTTCGCCAAGGACAGGCCACGGCCCGAGTTCCGGCCGGTCGTCGCCGCCACGGACCCGGACCCCGTCCGGGAGACGGCGGACGACGTCGTCCAGATCGATCCCGAGCGACATGTCGCCTTCGTCGACGGTCGCGAACTCGACCTCACCTACCTGGAGTTCGCGCTGCTGGCGCATCTCGTCCGGCATCCCCACCATGTGCAGGCACGTGAGCGGCTGGTGACCGCCGTCTGGGGCTACGACCACGTCGGCGACGGCCGCACCGTGGACGTCCACATCGCCCGCCTGCGCCGCAAGCTGGGCGAAGCGCACCGGCACCGCATCGTCACCGTCCGGCGCGTGGGCTACAAGTACGTGCCCGGTCAGCCGGAGAGCTCCAACGCCGCGCCCTGCGGCCGACCTTGAGGAGACCACGAGCCCGCCGTGAGTTGGTCGACGGGGGTGGCCGGGCTGGCCGCCGGGCTGCTCATAGCGATGGTGACCGCGCCGGTGGGGGTGTCCGGTGCGGTCTTCCTGCTGCCCGTGCAGCTGAGCGTCCTCGGCGTGCCCAGCCCGGCGGTCACTCCCACCAATCTGCTGTTCAACGTGGTGGCCGGGCCCGGCGCCCCGCTGCGCCACCACCGCGAGGGACTGCTGCGCGGCCCCCTGACGCGCCGTCTCGTGACCGGCACTCTGCCCGGCGTGGCCGTCGGCGCCGTCATACGCGTCTTCGCCGTCCCGGGAGCCATCGTCTTCCGGCTTCTGGTCGCCGCTCTGCTGCTGCCGCTGGGCCTGTGGCTCGTGGGGCGCACGCTGCGGCCCGCCCGGCGGGCCAGGGCCGCGGAACCCTCCCCCCGTGCGCTCACGGGACTGGCCCTGGCGGTCGGCGTCATCGGCGGGATCTACGGAATCGGCGGCGGGTCGCCCGTCGGCCCCGTCCTGGTCGGCCGGGGCATGCCCGTCGCCCGCGTGGCACCGGCCGCCCTCGCCTGCACCTTCGCCACCTCCGTGGCCGGCGCCGCGGCCTTCGCTCTGCTGTCCCTGACCGGCTCCGGTGACACCGCCCCCGTCTGGTCCCTGGGCCTGACCTGCGGCCTCGGCGGACTGATCGGCGGCTACCTCGGGGCACGTCTGCGGCCCCGTCTGCCCGAGACGGCACTGCGTCTCCTGCTCGGCGCCCTGGCCGCCCTCCTCGGAGCCGTCTACGCCGCTCAACAAGGTCCTCAAGGACGAGGGCAAGGAGGCGGCCGACGACGCCGGTCTCGGCGTCAAGTGACGGCACGGCGGTCTCAGGCGCGCAGCCAGACCGCCGTGTCCTTCGGCAGTCGTCCGTCCTCCGTGAGCGTGCCGCCGGCGCTCGCGGGCGGCCCCGTACTTCCGCCCCGGCCGCGGGGCGGCGGCGAGCTTGTGGGCAGCTGACCGGCCGTCCGCCCTGGGGGGTGCGACCGCGGGGGCGTTCAGTCGACGGCGGGGACCACCCGGAGGTGGGAGGCGGTGCGGCGGGTCCTGCGGCCGGCGGCCGCCACGGGGTGGGGCTCGCGCAGCACCAGGGTCAGCCGGACACACCCCATCTCCTGGAGGGTTCCTGTCGTCTCCACGACGATGCGGCAGTCGGTGGCGCCCCAGCGCGGGTCGGGGTGCAGCAACGGCCGTACCGCGCCGTCGTGTTCGGCGGCCCGCTCGCCGACGGACCGGAGCCAGTGCGGCAGCCCGTGCCGGTAGGCGGCCTCCATGATCGGGTCCTGGGCGATGTCGCGGCGGATGGACTGCAGCCCGTGGTCGTGGCCGTGCTGCTCGACGGTCTTGGCGAAGTGGGCCAGCATCGGCAGGCACCAGCTCGACTCGTGGTCGCCGAGGACCGTGGCGGCATCCGGGTGGAAGAGCACGAACCGCAGGAAGTTGTCGCTGGGCGCGGCCGTGGGATGCGGCTCGACCTCCCCGAAAAGTGACCGGAAAGCACCGTTGGTCAGCAGTACGTCCCAGCGGTGGTCCACCACCAGTGAGGGGAACGGGGCCGCTTCCAGAAGAGCGGCGTAGTCCTGCAGATAGGCCTGGGCCTCGGGGGTCCCGGGGACGGGCCGCGGTACCGGCCGCTGCCCTCCTGCCTGATATGCCATCGGGAGGTCACCCCTCTTGCCTGTGCGGCCCTGACGCGGCGCCCCGATCCTGGTGCCCGGACACGCGGCATGTCAACTATCGTGGCATTCCACGACGGTTGACGGCCGAAATTGGCCACAGTTGTGGCGAGACCTGGATGTGAGTTCGAAGCACCGGCTAGTCTCCGTGAAGTTCACGGCAATCGCTTGTGAGAAGCCTGTGAGAGACGTAGGAGATCTTTCGGTGACGGGTGGCTTCGAGGGTCCGGGCACCGCGCCGACGACCGCGCTGCCGGCCGTCGTCGCCCGCGTCTCCGCACTCGCCGACCGGCTGGGCGTGGCGCACACCGAGGTCTTCGACGTCGGCCGGCTGTCCGTGGCCTCCGGTGTCCCGGAGCCCGTGGTCAAGGCGCTGCTGAGCGGCCGGTCCGCGGGCGAGCCCGATGTGCAGGCCCGGTTCGTCCAGCGGCTGGACCTGCTGCGCCGCACCCGGCTCAAGCCCAACGGCCGCAAGTACACGCAGCAGGAGATCGCCGACGGGGCGGGCATGTCACGGCAGCAGGCGGGCGCGCTGATCAACGGCGACCGGCGGCCCACCATGGAGCACTGCGACGCCATCCAGCGGTTCTTCCAGGTCCACGCCGGTTTCCTCACCGCCGAGGACCCCGAGGCGCTCGCGAACGCCCTCCAGCACACCGAGCAGGACCTGCTCCAGAAGCTCGCGGACCGGGAGCGGGGCGCCGCGGACGTCGCCGACGACCCCCTGGAGCGGCTGCTGCAGGACCACGGTGTGCGGGGAATCGCCTGGCGGGCCGCGCAGCTGCCCACCGACCAGCACCGCGACAAGGTCGCGGAGTGGCTGGACATGCTCCTGGAGAGTGTCCAGCGGCCCAAGTCGTGACCCGGGGAGAACTGTGGGCATCGGTAGGGAAATGCGCCGCCTGTGCGGCGAGTTGGTCGCGGAGCTGACGCTTCCCGTCCCGGCGCGGCCCGCCGATCTGTACGCCGCCCTGTGCGAGGCGATGAGCAGGCGCCGCGGCCGGCCCGTGCTGTTCCGTACGGCCGTCTTCCCGCCGGGGACCGCGAGCGGGCTGTGGCTCGACATGACGGACCTGGACCTCGTGGTGATCGAGGAACGCACGGCACCCGACCACCAGTTGGTGATCCTGGGGCACGAACTGTGGCACATGAAGGCGGGCCACAGCGGTCATCATGTCGCGGGCGCGCAGGTCGCGACCCGGCTCCTGGGTGCGGTGCCGCTCGACGAGGACATGCTGCGGGCGACGGTCCTGAAGGTCGCCGCGCGCACCCGGTTCGACCTGGCAGAGGAGAAGGAGGCCGAGGCGTTCGGTCTGCTGCTGGCCAGCAAGTGCCGGACGCTGCTCGCCGGTTCGTCCCTGCGCGGGCCGGTGCGCCGGGACCATCTGGCGGGCCGCATCGGGGCGTCGCTCGGATACCTGGGTCCGCAGAGCTGAGCGGGCGCCCCGATTGTCAGTGGTGGGCGGCAAGCTGGATGTGCGTGCACCGACGACCACGACACGGGGAGAGCCGAGCGATGCCCACCGCCGTACTGACCGACCGCGAGCGCACCGCCGTCCAGGCCTATCTACGACTGCTGAGCACCGTACGCGCCGCCCTCGACACCCACCCGGGCACACCGGTCCCCCCGCTCGTCCTCACCGAGGCAGAAACCGCCCTGGCGGAAGCAGGCCTAACAGGCAACGAGGAGGCCTTCTTCCGCCTCCTCAGAGCCTGGCACCCCACCCAGTAGCCCTGGGAGACCACACGGGGGCCACCACCCGCCCCACCACCCCACGCGCATCAGGCATGCGCAAAATCCACCTACCCTGCCCCAAAAAACCCGCGTCGGACGGGGAACTACGCGACCAACCCCCGCGCACCCGCAGCCACCCCACCACCCCCCGCAGCAGCGTCAGGTGTGCGGAACCACGACCGCCGTGGCCACGAAACCCCCCGCTGCGGTCCAGCGCCCGGTGAAGTGGTTGACGCGGCGCCCGCCCACCCACGGCCCGGGGACGAGAAGCGCGGCCCGGAAGCCACCCCCGGACACCCCGGCGTCGTCGGGTTCGTCCGCGAACAACTCAATGTCCGCCTCCAAGAAGTCCAGCCACTTGCCAGTGAGCGGAAACCACGCCTTGTACACCGCCTCCTTGGCACTGAACAGCAACCGGTCCCAGTGCACGGCGGGCAACTCACGGGCCAGCCCGCCGATCCGCGCCGCCTCCCCGGGCAGCGCCACGGACGACAGCACCCCCTCCGGCAACGGCCCATGCACCTCGGCATCGATACCGATAGACGCCAGATCCCCGGCACGAACGAGCGCGGCGGCGCAGTAACCCGCGCAGTGCGTCATACTGCCCACCAGCCCCTCCGGCCAGATCGGCGCACCGCGTTCCCCCGGCAGCACCGGCCGCGGCGGCACACCAAGCTTCGACATCGCACGGCGCGCGCAGCACCGCACGGCGGTGAACTCCCGCCGCCGCTTGAGGACGGCCCGCTCCACCAGCGCCGCCTCCTCGGGATACAGCGGAGCGTCGGCACCCTCCTCGCCGTAGGCCTCGACGGCCACCACCGTCTGCGGCAGCAGTTCCCCAATCATCGCGACGCGTCCTCCCGGGGCACGATCCGCCGCAACCGCCCCGGTGGCCGGTCCCGCTTGCGCCACTCGCGCGGGTAGCCCACAGACACCTCCTCGAAGCGGACCCCGTCCTGCCAGGTGGTGCGGGGGATGTGCAGATGGCCGTAGACCACGGTGTGGACGGGGAACCGGCGGTGCCAGTCGTCGGTCAGCACGGTGCCGCACCACATGGCGAACTCCGGGTACCAGAGCACCTCCGTCGGATGACGGTGCAGCGGGTGGTGGTTGACGAGAACGACGGGCAGATCGTCCGGGAGTTCCCCGAGCCGGCGCTCGGTCTCGCCGACCCGGGCCCGGCACCACTCCTCCCGGGTCGGATACGGGTCGGGGTGCAGCAGATGTTCATCCGTGCAAACAACCCCGGTGCCGTTCGCGTACTCCAGCCCCTCCTCCTTGGTGGCGCAGCCGGCCGGCAGGAACGTGTAGTCGTACAGCAGGAAGAGCGGCGCGACGGCCACCGGCCCGCCCGGTCCGTCCCAGACGGGGTAGGGGTCCTCGGGGGTGACCACCCCGAGGTCGCGGCACTGCTGGACCAGATGGTCGTAGCGGGCGACGCCGCGGAGTGTGACCGAATCACGCGGATGGGTCCACAGCTCGTGGTTGCCGGGCACCCAGACAACCTTGGCGAACCGCCCGGCCAGGGTCTTGAGGGCCCAGCGGATGTCCTCGACGGTCTCCGCCACATCACCGGCCACCAGCAGCCAGTCCTCGTCGGACTCCGGCCGCATGCCCTCGACCAGGGCACGGTTCTCGGCGTAGCCGATGTGCAGGTCGCTGATGGCCCACAGCTGTCCGCCGCCGCCCGTCCCCGACATTCCCCGTCGTCCCTTCAGCCGTCACCGAACGCCACCACGAGATCACAAGCGTGCCGTCGGAACAAGCGCGACCCGTGCGCCGCACGTGGTATCAGGACCGGCTGCCGAAGCCCTATGATCCCCCTACACCACCGCCGTGAAACGTCTTTCGGACAGGGCGGTTCGGTGACCCTCCATACGTCTGCCCGGGCAACGGGCCGCTCAGCCCTGCCCGCGAACCCTGAAAGGCGGCCTGCATGGTCTCTCGCGTACGCGTCTGGCTCAACCGCACGTACGCGGAGAACGTGTTCTTCATGGATCAGCTGAGGAGAAATCCCAGCGACCGGGCCGTCGAGATCCATGCCACCCACGGCGACCTCGACTCCCCCGTGCTGGCCGCCGCCGACACCGCCGAACTGGAGCCCGAGGGGCTGTCCCCGTCCGCGTACGTCGAGTACGCGCTCATCCAGTGCCGGCGGCGCGGCATCGACGTGTTCGTCCCCCGGCTGCACCAGGCGGCGATCGTCGCGCACCGCGCCGAGTTCCAGGCGGTCGGTACGGCACTGCTGGCGCCGCCGCCCGAGGCGGTGGCCGTGTTCCAGGACAAGGTGATCGCCTATGAGGCGGTCCAGGCCATCGGCGTGCCGGTGCCGCCGTGGTGGCGGGTGCGCGGCGCGGACGAACTCATCGCGGCGGTCGACGAGTTGGAGGGGCTCGGACACCGGGCCTGTCTGAAACCCGCGTCCGGCGCGGGCGGTGTCGGCTTCCGCATGATCACCCGTGCCCCCTTCTCCCTCACGCAGTTGAGCGGCTACCCGAGCCCGTGCGTGCCCCTCGGCCTGGTGCTGGACGCCATGCGGCGGGCGGAGGAGCCGGTGGACTGGCTGGTGATGCCGCGCCTGGAGCAGCCCGAGGTGTCGGTGGACTGTCTGACCGGGCCCGACAACCGGGTCCGGCTGGCGGTGGGACGCACCAAGAACGGCAGGCGCAGGGGCTTCACGCTGCACGAGCAGTGGCTGGAGCCGGCCCGGCGGATCGCGGAGGGCTTTGGTCTGCATCACCTGTCGAACATCCAGTTCCGGATGCTCGGCGAGCGGCCCGTGCTCATGGACGTCAACACCCGGCCGGCGGGCGGGCTGCACCAGCTGTCGCTGTGCGGGGTGAACGCCCCGTGGGCCGCCGTACGGCTGGCGCTGGGCGACGATCCGGGCGAGATCGTGCCGCCGTTCCTGGGCCAGGACTATTCGGTGGTGTCCGGTCCGCGTCCGCTGCTGCCGGTGACGCTGCCGCAGCAGCGTGCCGAGGTGCCCGCGCCCCGGTCCGCGCTGGGTGCGGTACCTGCCCCGGCGGCGCCCGCCGGGCCGAGAACGACAACCGGGGCGCGGTCGTAGGAACTTCGCGGAAAAATTTTCCGCCGAGGGTGTATCAGGGGCCGGGCCACGGACTCTTGATGGTGAAGGCGACTGGGGAAGCCGCCGGGGGGAAACACGGGGGAACGGGGGCTCGGGTCGGTCGGTCGCTGTCACGGGGGGCGACCGGTCGGCCCGAAGCCCTCTTCGGTCTCGGCTAGTTGAGGTAGGCGAGGCCGGGATGGACAGCCGTGTAGCCGTCGACGAGCCGGCGGGCCACGGTGACGGAGTCCACGAGCGGGTGCAGCGCGAACGCCTTGACGGCGCTCGCGCGGGAGCCCGACCGGGCGGCGGCGAGCACCTCGCGTTCCACGGCCTTGACGGCGCAGACCAGGCCGGTGGCGTGGTCGGGCAGCGGGTCGACGGATACCGGGTGCGCCCCGTTGGCGTTCACGAGGCAGGGCACCTCGATCACGGCCTCCGCGTCCAGGGGCGAAAGGGTGCCGCGGTTGCGGACGTTGAGGATCAGCGTGGTGCGTTCGTCGCGGGCGATGGCCCGCATCAGGGCGAGGGCCACCTTCTCGTAGCCACCGGACAGATCGTCGGCCTCGCGCTCCCCCGCGCCCGCCGCCTCCCGGTTCTCGGACATATACGTGGCCTCGCGTTCGGCGCGGGTTCGCTCCCACAGGGCGAGGGCGGAGACGCCGGGGTCGCCGGTGCCGGCGTAGAAGGCGGTCTGCTGGTCGTGCAGGAACGCGCCCCGGGTCCGCTCGGCCCGCCGGTAGGCCTCTACGGCCTCACGGCTGAAGTAGTAGTAGTGCAGGTACTCGTTGGGGATCGCGCCCAGGGAACGCAGCCAGTCGGCGCCGAAGAGCCTGCCTTCCTCGAAGGAGCCGAGCAGGGCGGAGTCGGCGAGCAGGCGCGGCAGTTCGTCCCGGCCGGCGACCCACAGGCCGCGCACCCAGCCGAGGTGGTTGAGGCCGGCGTAGTCGATCCACGCCTCCCGCGGCGATGCGCCGAGCACCCGGGCGATACGGCGGCCGAGGCCGACCGGTGAGTCGCAGATGCCGATGACGCGGTCCCCGAGGTGGCGGGCCATGGCCTCGGTGACCAGTCCCGCCGGGTTGGTGAAGTTGATGACCCAGGCGTCGGGGGCGACGCGGGCCACCCGGCGGGCGATGTCGACGGCGACCGGCACGGTGCGCAGACCGTAGGCGATGCCGCCCGCGCCGACGGTCTCCTGGCCGAGCACGCCCTCCGCGAGGGCGACCCGTTCGTCGTTCGCCCTGCCTTCCAGGCCGCCGACCCGGATCGCGGAGAAGACGAAGTCGGCGCCGCGCAGCGCCTCGTCGAGGTCGGTGGTGGTGGTCACCCGGGGGGCGTCGGGCACGCCGTCGGCCTGCTCGGCCAGGACCCGGGCGATCGCGCGCAGCCGGCCGGCGTCCACGTCATGCAGGACGACCCGGGTCACCCGTCCCTCCGCGTGGTCCGCGAGCAGTGCTCCGTAGACCAGCGGAACGCGGAACCCTCCGCCGCCCAGAATCGTCAGCCTCACATCCGCACCCTTCCCACCACGACGAACGCGGACGACCCTACTCGCGGGGCGGACATCACCGCGGGCCGCACGCCCCCGCCGCCCGCGCCCTGCGCCGGCCCGCCCCGACCCCCGGGAGACCGCCGTCCATCCCGGCCGAGTCGCATGCCCCGGATGCCAGGTCCGCGCCCCACCCGAACGGACCAGCACGTCGAGTCCGAGGCGGGCCCGCGTGGTACCCGTTCACGCGAGTACCGATTCGCCCGGTGCGCGCGGTTGCCGCCATCGCGGGAGAGAAGATGATCAATGTGAGCGAAGCGACCGCGAGCGCGGGAGCACTGAACCGACGGCCGGACGCGGGCGTGTCGGTCCGGCTCGACGGCCTGTCCCGCGAGCACCTCACCTCCGGCGCTCTCGGGGCACTGGTCCGGTCCGGCAGCGTCACCGGCGTCACCACCGACCCGTCGGTCCCGCGGGCGGGTGTCGCCTCCGGAGCGGGCTACGAGGAGCAGCTCGCCGGCCTGGCGGTGCGGGGCGTGACCGCGGACGAGGCCGTTCGGATGATGACCACTGCGGACGTCCGAGGGGCCGCCGAACGTGCTGATCGGCATCCCGGTGACCAGGGCCGGACTCGCCGCGATCACCGAGGTGACGGCGCCGGCATCGGCGTCCACGTCACGCTGATCTTCTCCCTGGAGCGCTACCGCGAGGTGATGGACGCCCACCTCACCGGTCTCGAGCGGGCACGGACTCACGGACACGACCTGGCCGCCCTCCACTCCGTCGCCTCCCTCTCCGTCTCCCTCATGGACGGCGAGATCGACAAGCGGCTGACCGTGCCGGGCACGGACGAGGCGCTCGCGAACGCGCGGCTCGCCTACGCGGCGTACGAGGAGTTCTTCTCCTCGGAGCGCCGGCTGGCGGTGGCCAGTGGTACCCGGTCCGACAAGCAGCGGGCCGCTGTGGGCGTCCACCGAGGTGAGGGACCCCGCTCACCAGGACACCCGGTATGTGGAGGAGCTGGTCGCACCCGGCACCGTCAGCACGATGTCCGAGGCCACGCTGAGGGCCACCGCCGACCACGGGGTGGTCCGGGGCGACACCGTCACCGGCGGTTGCGCCCAGGCGCGGGCCGATCCGGCCGCCGTGGAGCGGCTCGGGATCTTGTACGACGAGGTGGTGCGACAGCTGGAGGACGAGGACGCCTGGCAGGAGCTGCTCGACGCGGTGACGCAGCCGCTCGACGGCAAGGGAGTTGACGCGCAATGACCGACGACACGACCCGACCCGGGGCGCAGCCTCCCGGCGGCAGGACCGAACCGGAGGCGGCGCCCGACGCGGGGGCCGCACCAGGCACCCGGCCCCCCGGCACACCGGCCGAGGCGGAGACGGACGCCCCGGCGGCCGAGGGCACCGCCCCGCAGGAGCCGCGCCCGGCCGCCCTCACCGCGCCCCCGGTCGGCTGGTCCAACCCGCTGCGCGACCCCCGGGACCGCCGGCTGCCACGGATCGCGGGCCCCTCCGGGCTGGTCATCTTCGGGGTGACCGGCGACCTGTCCCGCAGGAAGCTGATGCCGGCCGTGTACGACCTCGCCAACCGGGGTCTGCTGCCGCCCGGCTTCTCGCTGGTCGGGTTCGCCCGCCGGGACTGGGAGGACCAGGACTTCGCCGAGGTGGTGCATGACGCCGTCAAGGAGCACGCGCGGACCCCGTTCCGCGAGGAGGTCTGGCAGCAGCTCTCCGAGGGCATGCGGTTCGTCCCGGGCGACTTCGACGACGACCACGCCTTCGAACAGCTGCGCAAGGCGGTCGACGAGCTGGACGCGTCCCGGGGCACCAGCGGCAACTACGCCTTCTACCTCTCCGTACCGCCCAAGTTCTTCCCGAAGGTCGTCCAGCAGCTGAAGCGGCACAGGCTGGCCGAGGCCCCCGAGGGCTCCTGGCGGCGCGCCGTGATCGAGAAGCCGTTCGGGCACGACCTGAAGTCGGCCCAGGAGCTGAACGCGATCGTGCACGACGTGTTCGAGCCGGAGCAGGTCTTCCGCATCGACCACTACCTGGGCAAGGAGACGGTCCAGAACATCCTGGCGCTGCGCTTCGCCAACCAGCTGTTCGAACCGATCTGGAACCGGTCCTTCGTGGACCATGTGCAGATCACCATGGCCGAGGACATCGGCATCGGCGGCCGGGCCGGCTACTACGACGGCATCGGCGCCGCCCGCGACGTCATCCAGAACCACCTCCTGCAACTGATGGCACTCACCGCGATGGAGGAGCCGGTATCCTTCGACGCGGACTCGCTGCTCACCGAGAAACTGAAGGTGTTCCGGGCCGTGCGGCTCCCCGAGGACCTGGGCCGGCACACGGTTCCCGGGCAGTACGCGGCCGCCTGGCAGGGCGGTGCGAAGGTGCGCGGCTATCTGGAGGAGGAGGGCATCGCCCCGTCCTCCACCACCGACACCTACGCCGCGATCAAGCTCGGGGTGGACAACCGCCGCTGGGCGGGCGTGCCCTTCTACCTGCGCACCGGCAAGCGGCTCGCCCGCCGGGTCACCGAGATCGCGGTGGTCTTCCAGCGGGCACCGCACTCCCCCTTCGACTCCACCGCCACCGAGGAGCTGGGCGAGAACGCCGTCGTGATCCGTGTTCAGCCGGACGAGGGCATGACGGTCCGGTTCGGCTCCAAGGTGCCGGGTACCTCGATGGAGCTGCGGGACGTGACCATGGACTTCGCCTACGGCGAGTCGTTCACCGAGTCCAGCCCGGAGGCGTACGAACGGCTCATCCTGGACGTGCTGCTCGGGGACGCCAACCTGTTCCCCCGTCACCAGGAAGTGGAGGAGTCCTGGAAGATCCTCGACCCGATCGAGGAGTACTGGGCGTCGCACCGCCGGCCGGCCCGGTACGCGGCGGGCACCTGGGGGCCCGTGGAAGCCGACGAGATGCTCGCACGAGACGGACGGAGCTGGCGCAGGCCATGAAGATCGACCTGACCGACACCACGGCAAGTGACGTCAACAAGGCGCTGGTGCAGGGCCGCCGCGCCATCGGCACCCCGGCCGTGGGCATGGTTCTGACGATGGTGATCGTCACGGACGAGGAGAACGCCTACGACTCGATCAAGGCGGCCGAGGAGGCCTCGCACGAGCACCCCTCGCGCACCCTGGTGGTGATCAAGCGGCATGCCCGCAACCCGCGCGAGCGCACCCACTCCCGGCTGGACGCCGAGGTCAGGGTGGGCTCGGAGGCGGGCACCGGGGAGACGGTGGTGCTGCGGACGTACGGCGAGGTGTCGGACCACGCCGACTCGGTGGTGCTGCCGCTGCTGCTGCCGGACGCCCCGGCGGTGGTCTGGTGGCCGACGGAGGCGCCCGAGAACCCCGCGAAGGACCCGGTGGGCGCCCTGGCCCAGCGCAGGATCACGGACCTGTACGCCGCCGAGGACCCGATCGAGATGCTGGAGACCCGGATGCGTACCTACGCGCCCGGCGACACCGACCTCGCCTGGACCCGGCTGACGCTGTGGCGCTCCATGCTGGCGGCGGCGCTGGACCAGGCGCGGGCGACGGTGACGTCGGCGGCCGTGGAGGCGGAGGCCGACAACCCCTCCGCCGAGCTGCTGGCGCGCTGGCTGGAGGCACGGCTGCGGGTCACCGTCGACCGGGTGGTGACAGGGGGCCCGGTGGTCACCGCGGTACGGCTGAGGACCGAGGACGGCGAGGTCGTCATCGACCGGCCCGAGGGCCCGCTGGCCACCCTGACCCTGCCCGGGCAGCCCGCGCGCCGGCTCGCGCTGAAGGTCCGCTCCACCTCCGAGCTCATCGCCGAGGAGCTCAGGCGCCTGGACGCGGACGAGATGTACGCCGTCGCCCTGCGTGGCGAGGACCTCGAGGAGGCCCCCGCCCATGTCTGACGTCCCCGAGCCGACCCGGCGCCCCGAGTGGGCCGCCCTGGAGAACCACCGGTCGGACACCCTGCCGCAACCGGACCTGCGCACCTTTTTCGCCGACGACCCGTCCCGCGCACAGCGCTACGTCGTGGACGTGGGCGATCTGCGCATCGACTACTCCAAGCACCTGGTCGACGACGAGACGCTCGCGCTGCTGCTCGAACTGGCCGAGGCCACCGACGTGTACGGCCTGCGCGACGCCATGCTGCGCGGCGAGCGGATCAACGTCACCGAGGACCGGGCCGTGCTGCACACCGCGCTGCGCGCCCCGCGGGACGCGGTGATCGAGGTCGACGGGGAGAACGTCGTCCCGGCCGTGCACGCCGTGCTCGACCGGATGGCCGACTTCGTCGGACGGGTCCGTTCCGGCGAGTGGACCGGCCACACCGGCAGGCGCATCCGCACCATCGTCAACATCGGCATCGGCGGCTCCGACCTCGGCCCGGCGATGGCGTACGAGGCGCTGCGCGCCTACACGGACCGAGAGCTGGCCTTCCGCTTCGTGTCGAACGTGGACGGCGCCGACCTGCACGAGGCGCTGCGCGATCTGGACCCGGCGGAGACGCTGTTCATCGTGGCGTCCAAGACGTTCACCACGATCGAGACGATCACCAACGCCACCTCCGCGCGGACCTGGCTGCTCGACGCCCTTGGCGGTGGAGACAGCGCGGTGGCACGGCACTTCGTCGCCGTGTCGACGAACGCGGAGAAGGTCAGGGACTTCGGTATCGACACGGCGAACATGTTCGAGTTCTGGGACTGGGTCGGCGGACGCTACTCCTACTACTCGGCGATCGGACTGTCGCTGATGATCGCCATCGGCCCGGACCGCTTCCGGGAGATGCTCGACGGGTTCCGCGTCGTCGACGAGCACTTCGCCGGCGCGCCGGCCGAGGCCAACGCTCCCCTGATCATGGGCCTGCTGGGGATCTGGTACAACAACTTCTTCGACGCGCAGTCGCACGCGGTGCTGCCGTACTCGTACTACCTGTCGAAGTTCCCCGCCTACCTTCAGCAGCTGGACATGGAGTCCAACGGCAAGTCCGTGGACCGCCAGGGCCGTCCCGTCTCCTGGCAGACAGGACCGGTGGTGTGGGGCACTCCCGGCACCAACGGGCAGCACGCGTACTACCAGTTGCTCCACCAGGGGACGAAGCTGATCCCGGCCGACTTCATCGGCTTCGCCCGTCCGGTCGCCGAACTGAGCGACGAACTCAAGGCGCAGCACGACCTGCTGATGGCCAACTTCTTCGCCCAGACCCAGGCCCTCGCCTTCGGCAAGACCGCGGACGAGGTGCGGGCGGAGGGCGTGCCCGAGGAGCAGGTGCCGCACCGCACGTTCAAGGGCAACCGCCCCACCACCACGATCCTGGCCACCGAACTGACCCCCTCGGTGCTCGGTCAGCTGGTCGCGCTCTACGAGCACAAGGTGTTCGTACAGGGCGCGATCTGGAACATCGACTCCTTCGACCAGTGGGGCGTCGAACTCGGCAAGGTGCTCGCCAAGCGCGTCGAGCCCGCCCTCACCGAGGGCGCCGACGTCCCCGGCCTCGACCCGTCCACGGCCGCGCTGGTGGCCGCCTACCGCGAACGCAGGAAGTGAACTGACATGCAGATCGGTCTTGTTGGTCTGGGCAAAATGGGCGGCAACATGCGCGAGCGGCTGCGCCGCGCAGGCCACACCGTCATCGGGTACGACACCAACCCCCTTGTGTCCGACGTACCGCACCTGCCCGACCTGGTCGACCAGCTCGAACAGCCGCGCTCGGTCTGGGTGATGGTCCCGGCGGGCGGCCCCACCCAGGAGGTCATCGACCGGCTGGCGAGCCTCCTCAGGCACGACGACATCGTGGTGGACGGCGGCAACTCCCGCTGGACCGACGACGAGAAGCACGCCACAGAGCTGGCCGCCCGGGGCATCGGCTTCGTCGACGCCGGTGTCTCCGGCGGCGTATGGGGCCTGGAGCACGGCTACGCCCTCATGGTCGGCGGCGACAAGGACCACGTGGAGCGGCTCGAGCCGATCTTCGAGGCCCTCAAACCGGACGGCCCGTACGGCTACGTCCACGCGGGCAAGGTCGGCGCCGGGCACTTCGCGAAGATGGTCCACAACGGCATCGAGTACGCGATGATGCAGGCGTACGCCGAGGGCTGGGAGCTCCTGGAGAAGGTCCCCTCGGTGGACAACGTCCGGGAGGTGTTCCGCTCCTGGCAGGCGGGCACCGTCATCCGTTCCTGGCTGCTCGACCTGGCGGTCGACGCCCTCGACGAGGACGAGCACCTGAAGCGGCTGCGCGGCTACGCCGAGGACTCGGGCGAGGGCCGCTGGACGGTGGAGGCGGCCGTTGCCAACGCCGTGCCGCTGCCCGCGATCACCGCGTCCCTGTTCGCGCGGTTCACCTCCCGCCAGGAGGACTCGCCGCAAATGAAGATGGTCGCCGCCCTGCGCAAACAGTTCGGCGGGCACACCGTCGAGTCGGTGACGGAAGCCTGACGTAGTGGGCGATCTGCTACTGGCACGGCACGGTGAGACGGAGTGGAGCCGCGACGGACGCCACACCGGCCGCACCGACCTGCCACTGACCCCGCGGGGCGAGGACCAGGCCAGATCCCTCGCCCCGCTCCTCACGAACCTGACCTTCGCCCTGGTCCTCACCAGCCCCCTCCTCCGCGCCCGCCGCACCGCCGAACTGGCGGGCCTGACGGCCGCCGAACCGGAGCCCGCCCTCCGGGAGTGGGACTACGGCGCCTACGAGGGCATCACCACAGCAGAAATCCGCCGCACCCGCCCCGACTGGAACCTATGGACGGACGGGGTACCCCCCGGCCGGGAATTCCCCGGCGAATCACCGGCCGAGGTCGGCGAACGCGCGGACCGCGTCCTGTCCCGGGTCGCGGGAGCCCTGACCAAGGGAAACGTAATGCTGGTAGCCCACGGCCACCTACTACGCGTCCTAACAGCCCGCCGCCTAGGCCTCCCCCCATCCACCGGCCGCCTCTTCCGCCTGGAAACAGGCACGCTCTCCCGCCTCTCCCTGGAACACAACACCCCAGTCATCGCAGAGTGGAACACCCGCCCCTGAATCAGGGGCACAGGGAACCGCACGCCCTCAGGGGCGCGGGGAACTGCGCAAAGGGGGTCCGGGCCTTCAGGGGCGCGGGGAACTGCGCGCCCTTGGGGGCGCGGGGAACTGCGCAAAGGGGGTCCGGGGGCGAAGCCCCCGTGGACGGGACGGGAAGGGGCGGCGGGGGCGAAGAAACCCTGAGGCCGCGAGCGGACGGCCCGCTCCCATCGCACCCCACCCACCCCCACCCCGTCAGGAATGAAGAAGCGCAGATGGCCACCACCCGCCTAGCCTAGCCTTGGCGCGAGCACCGACCGGGGGACGCCACTCGGGCGAAGACGTAGGCGAACGGTGACCACCCCACGGCCGTACGGGGCCGCCCGCGCCCGACCACGGAGACGGATGGAGACCGATGAGCAACCCCACGAGCACGGACCGGCACCCCGCCGACACCCACGACCTGATCCGCGTACACGGCGCCCGCGAAAACAACCTCAAGGACATCAGCGTAGAACTCCCCAAGCGCCGTCTCACGGTATTCACCGGCGTCTCCGGCTCCGGCAAGAGCTCACTCGTCTTCGACACAATCGCCGCAGAGTCCCAGCGCATGATCAACGAGACCTACAGCGCCTTCCTCCAGGGCTTCATGCCCACCCTCGCCCGCCCCGAAGTCGACGTACTAGACGGCCTGACCACCGCAATCACGGTCGACCAGCAGCGCATGGGCTCCGACCCCCGCTCAACCGTCGGCACCGCCACCGACGCCAACGCAATGCTCCGCATCCTCTTCAGCCGCCTCGGCAAGCCCTACTTCGGCCCACCCGGCGCCTTCTCCTTCAACGTCGCCTCCGTCTCGGCCAGCGGCGGCTTCACCGTCGACCGCGGTGCCGACAAGACCAAAACCGAAAAGGTCTCCTTCAACCGCACCGGAGGCATGTGCACGCACTGCGAGGGCCGAGGCACGGTCTCCGACATCGACCTGTCCCAGCTCTACGACGACTCCAAGTCGCTCTCGCAGGACCCCTTCACCATCCCCACCTACACCGGGGGCGGCTGGGTCGTACGGGTCATCGCCGAGTCGGGCTTCTTCGACCCGGACAAGCCGATCCGCGAGTACACGAAGAAGGAGCGGCACGACTTCCTCTACCGCGAACCGACCAAGGTGAAGATCAACGGCATCAACCTCACCTACGAGGGCCTGATCCCCAAACTCCAGAAGTCGATGCTGAACAAGGACCGGGAGGCGATGCAGCCGCACATCCGGGCCTTCGTGGACCGGGCGGTCACCTTCGCCACCTGCCCGGAGTGCGACGGCACCCGGCTCACCGCGGGGGCGCGCTCGTCAAAAATCAAGAACATCAGCATCGCCGACGCCTGCGCGATGGAGATCAGGGACCTGGCCGCATGGGTGCGAGACCTCGACGAGCCATCCGTAAAGCCGCTGCTCACCGCACTGCAGCACACCCTCGACTCCTTCGTGGAGATCGGTCTCGGCTACCTCTCCCTGGACCGCGCCTCGGGCACGCTCTCAGGCGGCGAGGCACAGCGCGTGAAGATGATCCGCCACCTCGGCTCCTCCCTCACCGATGTCACCTACGTCTTCGACGAGCCCACCGTCGGCCTCCACCCGCACGACATCCAGCGGATGAACAACCTGCTGCTGCGTCTGCGGGACAAGGGCAACACGGTGCTGGTCGTCGAGCACAAGCCGGAGGCGATCGCGATCGCCGACCACGTCGTCGACCTGGGCCCCGGCGCGGGCACGGAGGGCGGCACCGTCTGCTTCGAGGGCACCGTCGAGGGGCTGCGGGCCAGCGACACGGTCACCGGCCGCCACCTGGACGACCGGGCCTCCGTCAAGGAGACGGTCCGCAAGCCGGCCGGCACGCTGGCGATCCGCGACGCGACGGCGAACAACCTCCAGGACGTCGACGTCGACATCCCCCTCGGGGTGCTCACCGTCGTCACCGGGGTCGCGGGCTCCGGCAAGAGCTCCCTGGTGCACGGCTCGGTCCCCGCCGACCAGGGCGTGGTCGCGATCGACCAGACCCCCATCCGCGGCTCCCGGCGCAGCAACCCGGCCACCTACACCGGACTGCTCGACCCGATCCGCAAGGCCTTCGCCAAGGCCAACGGCGTAAAGCCGGCGCTGTTCAGCGCCAACTCCGAGGGCGCCTGCCCCACCTGCAACGGCGCCGGCGTGATCTACACCGACCTGGGCATGATGGCCGGGGTCTCCACCACCTGCGAGGACTGCGGCGGCAAGCGGTTCGACGCGTCCGTGCTGGAGTACCGCTTCGGGGGCCGCGACATCAGCGAGGTGCTGGCGATGTCGGTGGCGGAGGCGGAGGAGTTCTTCCGCGAGGGCGAAGCGCGGATCCCGGCCGCCCACCGGATCGTCGAGCGGATGGCGGACGTGGGACTCGGCTACCTCACCCTGGGCCAGCCGCTCACCACCCTGTCCGGTGGTGAGCGCCAGCGGCTCAAGCTGGCCACGCACATGGGTGACAAGGGCGGGGTGTACGTCCTCGACGAGCCGACCACCGGCCTCCACCTCGCCGACGTCGAGCAGCTCCTCGGCCTGCTGGACCGGCTGGTCGACTCCGGCAAGTCGGTCATCGTCATCGAGCATCACCAGGCGGTCATGGCGCACGCCGACTGGATCATCGACCTCGGTCCCGGTGCCGGCCACGACGGCGGCCGCGTGGTCTTCGAGGGCACCCCCGCCGAGCTGGTCGCCGCCCGCTCCACCCTCACCGGCGAGCACCTCGCACAGTACGTCGGCGCCTGACCCGCCGCCCGCACGGACGCCGGGGCGGAGGCTACGCCCCGGCGCGCCGCGGGATGCCGTACGCCACCAAGACCGCTACGCCCCGGCCCCGCGCGGGATGCCGTACGCCCGCTCCACCCTCAGCCGCAGCACCAGCCGCCGGTCGCGGACCATCGCCGCCCGGTAGTCGCCCCAGTCCCCGTGCTCGCCGTTGATGTCGCGGTACAGCCGGATGAGTTCCTCCACCGTCTCGTCGTACGGGTCCCCGGCGACGGGCGACAGCTCGGCGGTGCCCTCGGCGACCGTGTACGCCCACCGGTCCGGGGTGGTGACGTGGTAGGACGCCCGGGGATCCCGCCGCAGGTTGCGGGTCTTGGCCCGGTCGTCGGTCACCGAGACGCGGATGACGCGCTCATCGGGGTAGTAAGCGTGCATGACGTTCGACAGCTGCGGCCGTCCGTCGCGTTTCAGCGTGACGAGCACTCCGCCGTTCCCCTCGGAGAGCAGGGCGAGCAGTGCGTTCTGTTCGGCGTCCTGAGTCATGACTCGATCAACGGTCCGCACCGGGCCGGCGTTCCCCGAAGGAGTCCGATGGGAGTACTGCGGCAGGAGATCCGACCCGAGGAGGCCGGGCTGGACGCGGGGGCGCTCGACCGTCTGGACCGGCATTGCGCCCGCCTGGTCGACGCCGGGAAGCTGCCCGGTTTCCTGGTGTCCCTCGCCCGGGGCGGACGCGTCGCGCACCTCACGGCGTACGGGGCGCGGGACGCGGCCGGGCTGCCCGTGGAGAACGACACGCTGTGGCGGATCTACTCCATGACCAAGCCGGTGACCACGGTGGGCGCGCTGATGCTGGTCGAGGAGGGCCTGCTGTCGCTGGACGACCCGGTCGGCCGCCACCTTCCCGCCTTCGCCGCACCCCGCGTGTACGACGGCGGCTCCGGTGACTCGGTGCGCACCCGTCCGGCCGCCGGCCCCCTCCTCGTACGGCATCTGATGACGCACACCGCCGGGCTGACGTTCGCCTTCTACCACGCCCATCCCGTCGACGCGTTGTACCGCGGGGCCGGGCTGGAGTCGTCGGTGGCGCCCGGGGCGGACCTCGCCGGGACCACCGATGTGTACGCGAGCCTGCCCCTGCAGTTCGATCCCGGGACGCAGTGGAACTACTCGGTCGCCTCGAACGTGCTGGGCCGGATCATCGAGGTCGTGTCGGGCCGTCCGCTCGACGAGTATCTCGCCGAGCGCGTCTTCCGGCCGCTCGGCATGACGGACGCCGGTTTCGAGGTCACCGACGAGCAGGCGGGGCGCCTCGCCGAGATGTACGGCGAATCGGACACCGGCGGCATCCACCCCATCCCCGGTCTCCCCCTGCGGGGCCGCCCCCGTTTCCTGTCCGGCAGCGGCGGCATGGTGGCCTCCGCGCACGACTGGCACCGTTTCATGGAACTGCTGCGCCGGCGCGGCGAGCTGGACGGTACGCGTCTGCTCGACCCGGCGACGGTCGACCTGATGACCCGCAACCACCTCCCGGGCGGCGCCGACCTGCGGGCCTCCGGCAGCCGCCCCGCACACGACGAACCGGGCAACGAGGGTGTCGGCTTCGGCCTCGGTGTCAGCGTCGTCATCGACCCGTGCCGTACCCAGTCCCCGTCGGCTCCCGGCGCCTACGGCTGGAGCGGGGTGGCCACCACCACCTTCTGGGTCGACCCGGGCCGCGACCTGACCGTGCAGTTCCACACGCAGGTGCGGCCCAGGTCCTCCCACACCGTCTTCCGGGACCTCAAGCGGCTGGTGCACGAGGCGGTGACGCACTGACGGGGGTGGGCCGCCGTCAGGAGAGGTGCGCCACGGCGTCCAGGTGGGGCAGATGATGGTCGAGGCGCTCCCGCTTGGTGCGCAGATAGGTGATGTTGCTCTCGCACGGCGGAATGAGCAGCGGCACCTGCTCGGCGACCTGGACGCCGTGCCGGAGCAGTGCCTCGCGCTTGCGCGGGTTGTTGGACATCAGCCGCACCGACCGCACGCCCAGGTCCTTGAGCATGCCGGCGGCGACCGCGTAGTCACGCGCGTCCACCGGCAGGCCGAGGGCGAGGTTGGCCTCGACGGTGTCCAGGCCGTCCGCCTGCAGGGCCATCGCCCGCAGCTTGGCGAGCAGTCCGATGCCGCGGCCCTCGTGACCGCGCAAGTAGACGACCACGCCCGCCCCTTCGGCCACGACCGCGCGCAGCGCCGCCGCCAGCTGGTCCCCGCACTCGCAGTGCTGAGAACCGAAGGCGTCGCCGGTCAGGCACTCCGAGTGCAGCCGGGTGAGCACCCGGTCCGCGCCCAAGTCCCCATACACAAGGGCGACTTGTTCATCCCCCCGATCATGGTCCAGGTAGCCGACCGCCTGGAACTTTCCGTACACGGTGGGCAGCGGCGCATTCACGACGCGTTCCACACCGGTCCGCTGAGGCTTCTTGCCGAGTACGCCTACTTCTTCTGTCATCATTCTCGAGTTCCTAAGCAGAGACGAAAGGCCGTGACGATATGGGTGGTTCACAAAAGCGTTCGGCGGCATACGGCCCGGTGCACGGTCTGTTGCCGGCGGATACTACTGAGGATGTACGGACACGGGGAGCGTCCGTCTCACGGCAGATCGCGGTACTTCCGGTCGGGAGTTTCGAGCAGCACGGCCCGTTTCTTCCGCTGGCGACCGACACGCTGGTCGCCTGTGCGATCGCACGGGAGATCGCCGACGCCTACCCGGTGCACCTCGTTCCTCCGGTGACGATCTCCTGCTCGCACGAGCATGCGGCCTGGCCGGGGACCGTCTCCCTCTCCTCCGTGACCCTTCACGCGGTGATCCGGGACATCGCCGACTCGCTCCGCCGGTCGGGCGTGGACACCCTGGTGCTGGTCAACGGCCACGGCGGAAACTACGTACTGGGCAACGCCGTTCAGGAAGCCTCCGCCCGCGGTGAGCGGATGGCCCTGTTCCCGGCCCCGGAGGACTGGGAGACGGCACGCGAGCGGGCCGGTGTCGCAACCTCTCTCCTCACCGACATGCACGCGGGCGAAATCGAGACCTCCATCCTTCTGCACACCCATCCCGATGTACTCCGACCCGGCTACGAAACCTCCGATCACATCGCCGACGACCGACGCCATCTCCTGACCCTGGGCATGTCCGCCTACACGGATTCCGGCGTCATCGGCCGCCCTTCCCTGGCGTCGGCGGAAAAAGGCAAGGAACTCCTGTCCAGCCTGACGGATTCCTTCGGCGCATATCTCTCGCTACTGACCCCCGAAGCCTGACCCTGAGCCCCAACTCGGGTCCCAACTTCCACCCCGTCCAGTGCAACATCCAGCCCGCCCGGCGTTTGAGGACGAGGCCGAAGGCCGACAGGGGGTCCGGGGGCAACGCCCCCGGGGACGATGGGGGTCCCGCCGCTCGAGCGAAGCCGAGAGTGGGGGAGGGAAGGGGCGGCGGGGGCGACAACCTCCGGGCCGGCACCACCCCGCATTCCCGCATACCACCGCACAACAAGCACGACCGCCCCCGGCAGACTGGCCACAAGACTGAGCACGCCGTACACGACGGCGACCGTCAACCCCCGCCCAGCCCCCAGCCCCGCCGCCCCGAACGCCCAAGCAGTAACCCCCTCCCGAGGCCCCCAGCCCCCCACGTTCAACGGCAACCCCATCGCCAGCAACGCCAGCACAGCCAACGGCACTAGCTCCCCCACAGACGCCCCAACCCCCACGACATCCGCGGCGAGAACGAACATCGCCACATACCCCGCCAGCACCACAACCGAAGAGACAAGCACCCCAGGCGCGTTACGCCGGGAAAACAACCCCTCACGCGCCTCCCCCAGCACCCCCCGCAAAACCCCCCGCTTCCCCCCAGAGCCCACCCCCGCCCGATTCATCCGCAGAGCCAGCCCCACCGCACAGACCCCCACCACCCCGAGCAAGACCACCGGCAACACCTGCCGCACCTCACCAAGCACCGGAGACGGCATACTCACCAACACCACACCCCCGGCAACGAACAGCGCGAGCTGTCCCGCCGTACGCTCCAACACCACCGCCCGCACCCCCCGCCCCATGTCCCCCGCGTCCTTCCCATGCCGCACGGCCCGGTGCACATCGCCCAGAACACCACCAGGCAACGCCGCGTTGAGAAACAGGGCCCGGTAGTAGTCGGCGACGGCGGCCCCCAGCCGCAACCGAATACCGATCCCCCGCGCCACCAGCGCCCACCGCCACGCGCTGAACGCGGTGGTCACCACCCCGATACCCAACGCCCCGACCACAGCGGCCACGTCAATGCGCCGCACCCCATCCACGAAGGCCCCGGTACCAAGCCGCCAGAACAGCACCGCGAGAATCGCGATACCGGCGACGGTACCGAGACGCGTCCGCACGGCACGGGTGTTGAGCCGCGCCCACACCGCCCGCGCCCCCACGACTTTCATACGGCCCCGCCCGCCGGCCGGCACAGGGCAAGCAGATCACTGTGATGCACGACGACCCGCAACTCCCCCGCCGCACAGGCCTCCAGCCGCTCGGCCAAATACCCTTCGGCCCGCCCCTTCAGCTCCGGCCGCTCCTCCACCGCCGCACCGACCCACCCCCGCAGCCACTGCTCCATGAGCGCCGCGTCCCCCGGCCCGAGACGCCAGGGGCTCGGATTCAGCCGTACGGTGGCGCCGTGCTCGGCGAACGCCTCGGCCGCGACCGTGACGGCGTCCGGTCCGAGCAGATCGCCCCGCCGCTGATGGGCGTTGAACGCCTCGGTGATCTCCTCATCCATGGGATGCGACGCGGTCAGCTCAACACGCCCGGCCACCGACAGGGTCAGCAGGGCCGGACAGCCGGCCCCCGCGCACGCGGCGGCGAGGGCGCCGATCTCCTCGCGGGTGAGAACGTCGAGCAGGGCGGACGCGGTCACCAGGGAGGCCCCGGACAGCGCGTCCGACGTGAGCAGGGCGACATCGCCACGCCGGGTCTCGACGGTGACATGGCTGCCGTCGGCGGCGGAGCGCGGGGAGGCGACGGCGGCGAAGTGCAGCAGGTAGGGGTCGCGGTCGTGCAGGACCCAGTGCTGGGCGCCGTCGAGGTGCGGGGCGAGCCAGCGGCCCATCGAGCCGGTGCCGCACCCAATGTCATGGATGACGAAACCATCCGCCCGCCCGGGGAGGTTGGCGAGCCGGATACGCAGCGGGTCCAGCAGGTCGTAGGAGCGGGCGGCGGCGTCGGCTGGTTCGCGCAGTTGCAGCCACTCGGGGGCATAGCGGGCCGGTTCCTCGTCGCCGGTCTCCCGCAGCCGCAGCGTGGCCCGCTCCCCCTGGCGGGGTACGGCGGGCCCGGCGCCGGGGATGACGGACGCCTGGGTCGGGATCGTACCGCCGTGCTGTGTGGTGGTCGCCGGGTTGGTCATGCGGCCCTCCGAGGTTCGGTCGGGAGCCGGCGCAGTACCGCCGCCAGGCTCTGTGCGGTGCTCGCCCAGCCGCCGAGCGCGGCCCGCCGGCTGCGGGCGGCGGCCTTCAGCCGGCGCCGTACGTCTGCCTCGCCGAACCAGCCGCGCAGTTCGGCGGCGATGGCGGCGGAGTTCTCCGGCGGCACGAGGATGCCGGGCACTCCGCCGTCGGGTGCGCGGCCGACCGCCTCCGGCACCCCGCCGACGTCGGTGGCCAGCACCGGGATGCCGCGCGCCAGTGCCTCGGTGACCGCCATGCCGTAGGTCTCCGCGTAGGAGGTGAGCACCATGAGGTCGGCGGAGGCGTAGCTGGCGTCGAGTGCGGCGCCGGTCTGCGGTCCGGCCAGCTCCAGCCGGTCGCCGAGGCCGTGCTCGCGGATGAGGTTGCGCAGGTGGGTGACGTACTCGGGGTCCTGGCCGAGTCCGCCGACGAGCGCGCAGCTCCAGGGCAGGTCGGCGACCGCGGCCAGTGCCTCCACGAGCCGGTGCTGCCCCTTGCGCGGGGTGACGGCGGCCACGCACAGCAGCCGTGAGACGCCGTCGGTGCCGGGCGCGAGGGGCGCGATGTCGGCGCCGGGGGCGGCGACATGGACCCGGTCGGGGGCCAGGCCGTGGTGGGAGACCAGGCGGCGTACGGCCCAGTCGCTGGTGGCGATGACGGCGGGGACGGCCCTGAGCACCGCGCGTTCGCGTGCGTCGAGTTCGGCGGCGACGTCGGCGTCGAGGCCGGTCTCGTCGCCAAGCGGGAGGTGGACGAGTACGGCCATGTTCAGCCGTCCCTCCTCCGCCTCCGGGACGACGATCTCGGGCACCGCGCAGGCGACCAGCCCGTCGAAGAGGACGACGGCGCCGTCCGGCAGTTCGCGCAGGGTGCGGGCGAGTTCCGCCCGGGCTCCGGCGTCCGGGCGGGGCCAGTCACCGGCCACGGTGTGCCGCTGCACCTGCCAGCCGAAGCCGGGCAGGTCGAGGCAGGCGCGGCGGTCGTAGGCGTTGCCGCCGCTCGGCGCGGACGGGTCGTCGACACCGCCCGGCATCACGAAGTGGACCGTACGCAGGGACATGGGGATGATCCCGCCGTTCCTCGGGAAGGACGCCTGCTGCGGAACATATCCCAGGCGGGCGGTTCCGGCCCGGTCGCCTGCGGTGTCGGCCGTGCCGGTGGTCGCGTGTGTCATGGCGACGGTCGTGTCGCTCACAGCGCACGCTCGTAACTCGCCCAGGCGATGTGCGACTCGTGCAGCGTGACGGCGATTTTCGCGATGCCCTTGGCGCCCTCGCCCAGCGCTCCCTTGTGGACGCGTTCGGCGAGCCGGTCGGCGATGACCTTGGCCAGGTACTCCGTTGAGGTGTTGACCCCCGCGAAGTCGGGCTCGTTGTCGAGATTGCGGTAGTTCAGCTGGCCGACGACGGCCCCGAGTTCCTGTGTGGCCAGGCCGATGTCGACGACGATGTTGTCCTCGTCCAGCTGTTCGCGCCGGAACGTGGCGTCCACGAGGAAGGTGGCCCCGTGAAGGCGCTGGGCCGGTCCGAAGACCTCGCCGCGGAAGCTGTGGGCGATCATGATGTGATCGCGGACGGTGATGCTGAACAACGGACGACCCTCCAGGTGCGGCGCGTCTGTGCCCCGGCCGATCTCCGGCGGGGATTGCCGTGTAGTACGGCTGACTCCCTTCCCCTGTTCAGCGCCGGTTACGTCTTTTCTCAGGTCAGGCGTGTTTCTTTCGGTCCTGGCCGGTGTAGCGCACGCGGTGGCACAGTGCGGGGATCTCTCCGGAGGCGAGGCGGGGCATGACGTCGGGCAGCTCCTCGAAAGGGGATTCGCCGGTGATCAGGGCGTCCAGGGCCGGGTCGGCGAGCAGGTCGAGGGCGAGGGCGAGCCGGTCGCCGTAACTGCGGTCGGCGCGGGCCGGGGAGACGGTGCCGACCTGGCTGCCGCGGATGGTCAGGCGCCGGGAGTGGAAGGCCTCGCCCAGCGGGAGGCTCACCTTCCGGTCGCCGTACCAGCTGAGTTCGACGACGGTGCCCTCGGGGCGGAGCAGTTCGAGTGCCCTGTTCAGTCCCTGTTCGGTGGCGCTGGCGTGGACGACCAGGTCGCAGTCGCAGAGGGCGTCCGCGGGCAGTGCGAACCCGACGCCGAGGGCGTCGGCGGTCTTCGCCCGTGCGGGGTCCGCGTCGACGAGCTGGACGCGTACGCCCGGGAAGCGGGCCAGCAGCGCGGCCACCGAGCAGCCGACCATCCCGCCGCCGACCACGGCGATGCGGTCGCCGACCAGCGGGGCCGCGTCCCACAGGGCGTTGACCGCGGTCTCCACGGTGCCGGCGAGCACGGCCCGTCCGGCGGGCACACCGTCGGGCACGGGGGTGACGGCGCTCGCCGGGACGACGTACCGCGTCTGATGCGGATAGAGGCAGAAGACGGTGCGCCCGGTGAGCGCCTCGGGGCCCTCCTCCACCACTCCCACATTGAGGTAGCCGTACTTCACCGGTCCCGGGAAGTCGCCCTCCTGGAACGGCGCCCGCATCGCCGTGTGCTGGCTCTCGGGCACACCGCCCCGGAACACGAGCGTCTCGGTGCCGCGGCTCACGCCGGAGTAGAGCGAGCGGACGAGCACCTCCTCCGCGCCGGGTGCGGGCAGGGTGACCTCACGGATCGCCCCCCGGCCAGGTGAGTCGAGCCAGAAGGCGCGTGCGGTGCGGTTCATCGAAGTCCTCCTGAACGATCGGGATCCTGCACGCGTACCGAGTGGTGCACAGGCCGCGCACAAGGTAGCGGCCTTGATCGACTCTGTCACACGGCCGGAGGATGTTCGGTGGCCCTGAACAACAGTTACGACGCGAGGCTCGTACAGCAGGAGACCGCCGTGGGCGCGGGCGTACAGATCCTGCTGCTGGCCCTGATCGGTACGGCGATCGGCATGGGCCCTGCGGGCTGGCTGACCGGCCTCGCGTTCGCGATCGCCACCTGGGCGGTGCTCTCCCGGGCCCTGCACCGGTCCCGGCTGCGGTCGTTCGGCCCGGCGAACCGGGTCACCCTCGGCCGGGCCACCCTCGTCGGCGGGGTCACCGCGCTGGTCGCTGACTCGTTCCAGGACTCACCGCCCGTCTCCCTCTTCGTGGGTCTGACCGCCGTGGCCCTGATCCTCGACGGCGTCGACGGCAAGGTGGCCCGCAGGACCGGCACCGCGACTCCGCTCGGCGCCCGCTTCGACATGGAGGTGGACGCATTCCTGATCCTGGTCCTCAGTGTGTACGTATCGATGGCGATGGGCCCCTGGGTCCTACTGATCGGCGGTATGCGCTACGTCTTCGTCGCGGCGGCCCGCGTCTGGCCCTGGCTCACCGCCCCGCTGCCCCCGAGCACGGCACGCAAGACGGTGGCCGCGCTCCAGGGTGTGCTGCTGCTGGTGGCAGGCGCGGCCCTGCTCCCGCACGCGGTCAACGTCGCGGTGGCGGCACTGGCACTGGGCCTCCTGATCTGGTCCTTCGCCCGCGATGTGCTGTGGCTGTGGCGCACGTCGAGGGTGACGACGGAGGCGCCGTCCGCACGCGAGGTGCGACGCGAACTGGTCGCGAGCTGACGGCCGGCACGGCGCGCTGTCGTGGGCGAGGTGAGCGGCCAGCCAGCCGAGTTGAGCCACCCTGCACCCGCACGACACGGTTGCCGTCACGGGGTGCGAGGCAACCGTCGCCTCCCCCGGCCACCGCTCGTGGCGAAGGGCGGACCAGGCCACACCGCCCGTGACCGCGCGGCACCCGGTCGTAGTGGGTCCGCGCGGGGAGAGGACGGGCGGCTACACCGCCCCGGTCACGGTCTCCGGGGCAACAGCCGCAGCAGCGGGGAGAACCGCAGGACCGGCCCGGCGCCTCGCGCGGACGTGTGATCCCCGGCCCGCCCGCGCGCAGTCAACCGACAAGACCCCACCACCTCCGCTCGCCGCTCACTCGATGCCCGCCGCGTCGAGCAGCCGGACCAAGTCCTTGCGCCGGTAGCCGAGTACGCGGGCCCGGTGGATCGCCGTCAGCATCAGGTGAGCGGCGATCACCGCCCCATGGCCGTCCCGGTCGGCCCCGTACCACTCGTCCGGCTTCTCCACGCCCAGGCTGTTCATCACCAGCCCGTGCTCACGGCGGACCTCCGCGACCGTACCGGCGACCGCGTCCAGGAGCGTCCTCCCCGGCCGCTCGCACTTCAGGGCGAAACAGCCCCAGTCGACCGGCACGCACCCCTCCGGCGGACGCGCCCGGAGCCCCGCGTACCGCTCGTCCGCGAACCCGGTGTGCTCGAACTCCTCGTGCACCAGCGCGAACCGGTGGAACCCGGGCGGCACCGGAGGCGGTGGCGGCGTGTACGCCCACCCCGCGTCCTCGTACAACTGTCGCTTCACCTCCTCCTCTTCGGCGTGCGTCACGGTGAAGCCGGTGGCCTCGTTCCGCCCGGTCGTCGTGCCGTCGGGGTTGCGGTGAAAATGCAGGCTCATGATGCGCTCCGGTCGTCCGTGCCGTGAGGGGACCAGGAGATGTCCCCGTCACCGGATCGAACGGATCGCCCGCTTCGCACGTGCCCGCATCGCACAGCACCACCCGATCGTGTGACATCGCCCGCCGACGACGCCACCACCGGCCACGACATCACCGCCCCGACGGACCGCTGTTGCGCCGGGGGCGATTGTCGGGGGTGGGAGTTATCCTCACAAGGCGCTTGTGACACATGTGTCTTGCGACCACGGGGGGTGTCCATGCAAGGCCGTGACCAGAGTTTCCTTCAGGACTGCCCGGGCGGTCACCCGGGCATGTCGACCGAGGCGGGGACCGACGTCCAGCGACAACTGGAGTCCCTGATCCAGGCCTAGGAGAAGGTCACCGCCTTCCAGGCCCTGCGAGCGGAGTTCGGCGACCCGGACCTCGACCGGCCGGTGCCGTACGGGGGTCCGTCCGCCCGCCCGTGAGCGCTGCCGGGCGCCGACCGCACGCCATCGGACGGACACCCACGCCTTAACGGGCTCCGTCGGCTTCGCCGACGGTGCGCCGGCTGTCGGCCTCGACGGCCGGCCACCTTATACCACCCACCGCCATCACCGCCGCCGCCCGTACGCTCACGCAGCGTACGGGCTTTCCCCTTCTGCGCGGACGGACGGAGCCGACCGGCGTGGTGGCGCGGCGCACGCGATGTGGGAACCGCGTGACGGGACCGGGAGCCACGTGTGAATCCTCCACGGTTTCAGGTGGCGTTCACCACAGCATCGGAGCAAAGCTCCGCAGCCGGCGGGCGCGGTACGACCCGTTGAATACCCGGGATGGCGGCGGTACACGTCATTCCGGCACACGGGTAAGGCGTGCAGCACTCCGACCGCGGTGACGAACCACCCCGCTCCGCCTACCCTATGATCCTTTAACAGTTGACTTCATCGCGCTTGCAACCACTCCCCGGCGGTTCTCGACGACCGCGAACACGTCCGGCGGCGCGGGTCTCGCGGTGGTGACACGTAGGAAGAAAGGTGAACCGCATGGCCCTCGGACTGCTCCGGCGTCGGCGCTCCCGCGGCGCCCCCGGCGCCGCACCGGACCTCTCACTGCCCCTGCCGGCCGGCGCCGGCGCGTACAGCTGCGAGGTCGTCGATCCCATGGGACAGCCCCTGGGCGGCTCCGAGGTCACGGTGACCGCCCTGGACACTCACCGGGTCGCCGCCCACGGCAAGACCGATCCGTACGGCCTGTTCATGGCGGTGCTCCCGCCCGGCTCCTACAGCGTGATGGTCGCGGCGGAGGGCCTCACTCCGGCCCGCACCAACGTCGACATAGCCGCCGGCGCCGTCCTCCCGCCGGCGCGCGTCGCACTGCTGCCCGCACGCCAGCTGGAGCTGCCGCCGGCCGGCACCTGGCTGTTCGACCCGCCGCACACCGCGATCCGCTTCATCGCCAAGCACGTGGGCATGGCCCACGTCCACGGACGCTTCACCCGCTTCACCGGCGGCATCCGCGTCATGCCGGACATGGGCGACTCCCAGGTCTCGGTGCGCATCGACGCCGCCAGCATCACCACGGGCAACAGGACCCGTGACAACCACCTGCGTTCCGCCGACTTCCTCGACGTCGAGCGCTACCCGTACATCGACTTCACCAGCACCCGGTTCGTCTACCGGGGCGGCTCCAGGTGGACGCTGAACGGCACGCTGACCATGCACGGCACCAGCCGCTCCATGGGCCTCGACACGACGTACCTCGGCACGGTGAACGGCGGTTACGAACAGGAGCTGCGCTGCGCGGCACTGGCGAAGGCGGAGCTGCACCGCGAGGACTTCACCCTCAACTGGCGCTCGATGCTGGCCCGCGGCATCGCGGTCGTCGGCCCGACCGTGCAACTGGAGCTGGACGTCCAGGCGATGTACCGCACCCCCGAAACCCCCACGCCCCCGGAGTAGGCCGGCGCGGGCCGTCGCCGACCGTCGGGCGGCGGCCTCTCACCGGGAGGTGCCCGCGCGGCCCCCGGCTCACGCGTAGGGGTCGGGAATCACCTCGGTCGCCGACTCCAGGACCTTCTCCAACCGCAGGACCGCCCTGCGGACGGCTCCCGACTCCGCGACCAGCACATCGGGGACGCGGGACTCGTAGAAGCGGAGGTACCCGACGGTGCCCACGGTCCGCCGCCCTTCTTCACCGAGGTGCTGGCCGGTCTGGGCTGGAAAGCCGGTCTCTCCACGGCCAAGGTCGCCGATATCTGGGCCCGCGAGCAGCGGACGGCGTACACGAGCGTGTGGCGGTACTGGTCGCCGTGGACCGCCACTCGGGATCACACGGTGTGATGCTGTCCTCGCTCCTGATCTCCGCCGATCACACACCCGTCCCCTACTTCGCCGACATTCTGCGCGGCCTCGGCCGCCCGCATGACTTGCGGCCTATCGAGCTTGGCCGGCTGCGGAAGGTGGAACAGGCACGCGCTTTCGCCGCCTACCAGGAGGGAGCCGAGAGCTGATCCTCTCTCGGCCTGTTGCGCACCGGGCGTCGATGCGTGCCAGGGCCCGCGCCGGCAATCTCCCACAATATGCGTCCGTACGGTCACGCTGCGTACGGGGCTCTCCTCTGGAACACGCCCCCGCGCGCCCGCCACGGTGGCCCCATGAGACAACACGGCGCTGCACGGCCGCGTCCAGGGCCGCGACTTTCCGTCTCGCCCTGACCCACGACCCCGCCGCCGGCGCCCTGTGCATCGCGGTCACCGACGCCCGCGGGGACCGGTTCCCCTCCCCGTGACGGACTTCGTCACGCCGCCGGACGACGAGTCGGGCCGGGGCCTGCGTCACCGCCTGGCCGACAGCTGGAGTACGGAGCCGTGTCTGCCGGGCGGCAAGACCTACACGCTCGATGGGGTGAGGCGGCTGCCGCTCGAGTCTCCTATCAGGGATGAGACCGGTATGGTCGATGGTATGGCAACGAAGAAGTACACCGTCACGCTTCCCGAAGAACTTGCCGAGGCCATTCGGGCCGAGGTGGGCCCTGGCGGGTTCAGCCGCTACGTCACTCACGCCATAGAGCGTCAGCGGGAGCAGGACCGTCTCGGAGAGGCGGTCGCCTGGTGGGAGGAGGAGTACGGCGAGGCCACCGAGGCCGAGCTGGCGGAGGCGGAGGCGGAGCGCCGGGAGATCGAGCGCAGGCATGCCGAGCTGGCCCGCGCGCAGCGGGTGGCCGCCGGTGGGCCGGTCGAGGGCACACCGGAAGGGCAGCGGGGGGCGGCAGCGTGACGGGGGACCCGGTCTACCTTCTGGACTGCGAAGGTCTGTCCCGCTGGGTGAGGGGCGAGCGCCGGACGGGCGTCCGGATCAAGGACGCCCACCGGCTCGGTATCCGCGTCATGACCACTTCGATGACGTTGATCGAGGCGTACGACGTACGGACCTATCTCCCAGCATGGCACTGGGCCCTCTCCCGGATCCACGTCGAGCCGGTGAGCGAGGACATCGCCGAGGACGCGATCCGTCTGCTCAAGGAAGCCGGCCTCCACGGCCACAAGTACGCCATCGACGCGGCCCTGGCCGCCGTCGCCCTGCGACAGCCGGGTCCGGTCACCGTCTTCACCTCCGACGAGGACGGCCTGCGCAAGCTGTGCGGGGACCGTGTGGTCGTCATGGGTCTGTGACGGGCCTGTCCGCCGCTTCCACCTCCGAGGGAGACCGCGGACCGGCAGCCCCGTCCTTGCGTCGCCGTGCTCGGCGTGACCGCCGGTGCGCTGCTGTTCGGCCGGGAGGTGACGCCGGCGTCCGTGGACGTCCTGCAGCACGAGTCGGCGAGGTCTGCTGGTGAAGGTGGAGGACTGGCCGGTCCGTTACACCGCGGTGCGGGCGGACTGAGGAGACCGTGCGGCGTGCCCGGCCTCGGGGCTCACCCGTCAGTGGACGGGGTGCCAGTGCTCCAGCGCATCGTCCAGCGAAGGCGCCTCGGGGTCGTCCCAGACCAGACAGCCCCACACCAGCCCAGGAACATCCGAACCCATGGCATCGGCCGGCCCTTCGGTGAGCGTGCGGTGCACGGCATCGAGGTAGGCGGCGATCGACGGGAAATCCGGCTTGTCACAAGCCAGGTTGTCCGGCACCGACCAGCGGCCGACACCGTCCGCCCCCACGTAGTGCCCGGACTCCGGCCCCGCTTCGTCGCCCGTGAGCCACGGCACCACAGCGGCACCGCCCCACGCATCCCCGCGGCCGGTCTCAGGCAGCCGCGCCCTGAGCGCGTCCGCCGGGCCGAGCAGGATCCCCCCGGGCAGGAACGCCCCCGAGCCGACCTCGCCCGCTTCCTCGTTGGCCTCGATGTACTGGTGCTCCACACCGCCGCACAGCCGCCACAGAGCACCCAGCTCAGCGGGAAGACCGAACCCGAGGTACTGCCTCAGTTGCGCATCGGCGGCCTCAATGGTGTGCTCCGGGGCCGGCGGCAGCAGGGAGGCGTACGAAACCGGCGCATGCGCTTCCAGCCAGTCCGTGACGCGACGCCAGACCAACTCCAGATCCCGTTGGTCACTCATCCCGCCCACCTACTGGGCCCCCCGTTTCAGCCGACCCTCAGAAGCCGCGGATCCGACGGCCCGCCTCCGTCGCCGGGTACAGGATCGCCTCCGCGACCCGGCCGCCGGAGTCCTTGACGCCGCCGCTGAAGTTGAGGCGGCCGGAGGTTCCCGTCTTGGCGGCGACGCCGTCCCAGTACCTCGCCTCGCGCTCCCAGCGGATGTCGCCCAGGAGGCGGATCAGGTCGTCGGTGCGGAAGGCGGACGCCGTGTCGGTCCACGGCATGGTGTGGTGGGCGGCGATGCCGATGCCGGCGAGGACGGCGGGCGCGGTGATGGCGCTGCGTGAGGTGAAGTGGTGGACGTGGCGGGCGATGAGCTGCGCCAGGATGGGGACGACGGTGGCTTCCACGCGCTCGGGGCGGTAACGGGAGGGCAGTTCGTCCTCGTGGACGGAGTCGGCGGAACGCTGGAGGCCACCCCGTCCGTAGAGCGTGGTGACGACGAGGGCGCGCAGCGCGGAGAGGGTGACGACCTCGCGGTCGCTCGCGGACACCTGCCGCTTGCTGACGTTGACCAGCCGGGCGAAGGGTACGCGCTGCCCGTCCAGGTCGACGGTCACCGCGTCGGCGACCAGGTGGGCGAGGCGGGTGCCGTAGTCGCGCTGGTCCATGGACATGGCGAGGTTCTTGGCGACGGCGACGCCCTGCACGTTGCGGTCGTAGAAGATCTGCCGCGCGTCGGCGGGCGCGAGGTCGATGTACAGCTCGAACGGCAGGCGCACCTGGGCGAGTTGAGGGTAGGTCAGGCCGTACGCCTCGGGGTCGTCGTAGAGGTCGTGCCAGGCGGTGGTCTGGGTCTCGCCGTCGATGGCGATGACCATCGTGCCGGGCGCGACGGTGAGGGTGCGCAGGCCGCTGCCGGGGACGAGTTCGTCGCTGAGCGCGGCGAGCGGTCCGGCGTGCCACAGGGTGACGGGCGGCGTGGACCATGCCGCGCCGAGTTCGCCCTTGAGTCCGGCGGCGATGTACTCGGCGTACGGGCCGACGTTCTTGCCCTTCTGGGACGACTTCAGCGTGCGCTGCACGGTGGCCCGCAGTTCGGCGTGCCGCCGTACCAGGCCGGACGCCGCCTTCAGTCTGCGCGGGTCCTCCTCGGCGCGGGGCGAGGGCACGAGCTGGACGAGCGTGGGCACGGACATCGTTCCGACGACGGCGTCGGGGCGGAACGGCATCACCGTGAGCTGGGTGCCTTCGACGACGGCCGTCGGCATGGTCAGAAGCATGGGACTCCCCCCGGAGAACGTGCGGCTTCCATGCGGAAGCGACACCAGAGAAGCATGACGCTGAAAGCGTCGTCAATCTCGTTGACAGATTTGACGAACGCTGTAGGTTGTTGACCGTTCGCTCCAGAGAGGCTCAGGACTCCCGAGATGCCCCAGTCATCCGCGTCATCCGCACAGGTGACCGCCGCCGAGATCTCCCGCATCGCGGGCGTCACGCGCGCCACGGTCAGCAACTGGCGCCGTCGGCACGAGGACTTCCCGGCGCCGTCCGGCGGCACGGACAGCAGCCCGCTGTACGACCTGGAGTCCGTGCGCGCATGGCTCGCCTCACGCGGTCACGCCTCGGCGGCGAGCCCCTCGGAGGAACTGCGGACGACGCTGCGCCTGCGCACGCAGAGCGGTGGCAGCGGTACGTCGGAGGGGCTGCTGCTCCTCGTCCTCGCGGCGGCGGGGCATTCGGTGGAGGAACTGACGGCCGCCACAGAGCTGTCGGACACGGATCTTGTCACGCGCGCGCAGCGTGACGTGGTGACGGCCGGCGAGTCCGTGCCGGCCGCCGACCCGGTGCGTTTCGGGACGGGTGACGCGCCCGTACTGCGCGCGCTGTACGCGTGCGTACGGGACGAGGGCGGCGAGGCCGCGTTGGGCGTGCTCGCGGAACGCGAGCTGGAGGACAGCGCCGCGTCCGGCGCGTATCTGACGCCCGCACCGCTGGCCGAACTGCTCGCCCGCCTGATCCCGGGCTCCCCGGCCCGTGTCCTGGACCCCGCCTGTGGTGGCGGCACCCTGCTGGCGGCCGCCGCCCGGCGCGGAGCACGGGAGCTGTACGGCCAGGACCACCTCCCCGTGCAGGCCCGGCGCAGTGCCGTGAGCCTGATGCTCACCGCACCGGAGACCACGGTCACCGTGCGCGCCGCCGACAGTCTCCGGGCGGACGCGTTTCCGGAGCTGGTCGCGGACGCGGTGCTGTGCAATCCGCCGTACGGCGTCCGGGACTGGGGGCACGACGAGCTGGCCTACGACCCGCGCTGGGCATACGGCGTACCGGCCCGCGCGGAGTCCGAGCTGGCGTGGGTGCAGCATGCCCTCGCGCATCTCGCGCCCGGTGGCTACGCGGCGCTTCTGCTGCCGCCGGCCACGGCCGGGCGTGCGTCGGGACGGCGGGTGCGGAAGGAGCTGGTGCGCAGTGGGGCGCTGCGGGCGGTGATCGCGCTGCCGGTGGGTGCCGCGGTGCCGTTGCACGTCGGGCTTCAGGTGTGGGTGCTGCAACGGCCCGAGCCCGGTGGTCCGGAGCGCACGTCGGTCTTGTTCGTGGACACAGTGGACACGGCGGGCGGTACGGCGGCGAGCCGTACCCGGGGCGTGAGCCGCTCCGCCTCCCTGGACTGGCCGGGCGTGACGGCCCGGGCGCTCGGTGCGTGGCGGGCGTTCACGGAGGACCCGGACGCGTTCGAGGGCGAACCGGGTGTCGCGCGCGCGGTCGGTGTGGTGGACCTGCTGGACGACGTGGTGGATCTGACCCCGGCCCGGCTCGTACGGGCGTCACGGTCCGAGGTCGATCCGGCGGAACTGTCGGCGGAGGTCGACGCCACCCGCCGGGACCTGGCCGGGGCGGCGAAGGCGCTGGCGCGGGCGGCCGGTCGCGAGGAGTGGAGCGCGGCGGGGGCGCGGCCACGGGAGTGGCGGACGGCCACGGCGTCCGACCTCGCGCGCGGTGGGGCGCTCACACTGCTGCGTACGGTGCCGGAGGGTGCGCGGGGGCGCGCTGAGGACGCGGGCGGGGAGCAGGCCGCGGCCCGTGCGGTGCTCACCGGGTCGGACATCTCGCGGGGTTCGGGTCCCTCGGGAGACCCGGCGGAGCTGCGCAGCGACACGGCGCCCGTGGTCGCCGTGGGGGACGTTCTCGTACGTGCGGTGGTGAGCGGGGACGGGCCGATGGCGCGGGTGGCGGGCGAGGAGGACGCCGGGGCGCTGCTCGGCCCTCACGTCCACCTGTTCCGTCCGGATCCCAAGCGCCTGGACGCCTGGTTCCTCGCCGGTTTCCTGGGCGCCGACGAGAATATCGCGGGCGCGTCCACGGGCAGCACGGTGCTGAGCGTCAGCCCGGGCCGGCTGCGGGTGCCGCTGCTGCCGCTGGAGGAGCAGCGGCGGTACGGCGAGGCGTTCCGGCATGTGCACGCGCTCCGGGCGGAGGCGCGGCGGGCGACGCGGCTGGCGGAGGAGACGGCACGGCTGCTGGCCGGCGGGCTGACCGGGGGTCAGCTGCTCCCGGCCCGGCACGCGACGCCATAGAGACGCCATAGAGACGCCATAGAGACGCCATAGCGAATCCTCCACCACTTCCTCACCCATAGAGGTTGATATCTCCATTCCGCAACCCCTGTTCCTGACCCCGCCCCCATCCACTACCGTGTCCCCAGGCACGCATCGCCGCTGATCGGACGCGCTTGCCAGGACCGAATGCCGAGGACACACGTGCAGATCACGCCCCTGAACCCCGAGGATCCGCGCTCCCTGGGCGACTTCGAGCTCCTCGGCCGGATCGGCCAGGGCGGCATGGGCCAGGTCTTCCTGGGCGAGTCGCTCGGCGGTGAGCCCGCCGCGGTGAAGGTGATCAAACCGTCGGTGGTGGACTCCGAGTCCCGGCAGCGGTTCGCGCAGGAGATCGAGGTGCTCAAGACCATCTGGGGTCCGCGCATCGCGGCCTTCCTGGGCGCCGACGCTGAGGCGGAGCAGCCGTGGCTGGCCACGGAGTACGTGGACGGACCGGACCTCGCGCGGCATGTGACGACGCACGGGCCGCTGCCGTCGGTCCTCACGGCGGCGCTGGGCGCGATCCTCGCCGAGGCGCTGTCGGCCGTGCACGCGCAGGAGTTGCTGCACCGTGACCTCAAGCCGGCCAACGTGCTGCTGGGACCGAACGGTCCGAAGATCATCGACTTCGGCCTGGCGGCGTTCACCGAATCGTCCATCTCCCTCACCGCCCCGCACCAGGTGGTCGGCACCCCGATCTGCATGGCCCCGGAGCAGGCCGCCGGTGTGAAGCCGCTGACGGCGGCGGTGGACGTGTACGCGCTGGGGGCCCTGCTGCTGTTCGCCGTCGCGGGTCACTATCCGCATGAGGCGAAGACCCCGTACATGGTGTTCCACCTGGTTACGGACCCGGGTACGGCGCCTGACCTGTCCGGCGTGCCGGACGACCTGGCACCGCTGCTGACCGGCATGCTCGCCCACGGTGCCGAGGACAGGCCGTCGCTGACCGAGGTGGTGCAGCAGTGCCGCTCGGTGATCGAGGCCCAGGGCATGAGGATCGCTCAGGCGCGTCGCCGGCTCACCGCGCATACGACGGAGCGGCGCCGGCACAGGCCGGCACCCGCCGACAGCGTCCCCACGGTCGCCTGGCCCGCCCCCGCGAACGACACCCCGGTCACAGAGATCAGCCCGGCCGAGCTGGAGACACCGGCCGACATACCGGCGGCGGCCCCTCCCACCTTGATCGAGACCGCCCCCGGGCCCGCAGACGCCCCCCGGCCCGCGGACACCCCCGCCGCCGCCCGCCGCGACCGCCCCGCCCCCGGCCGCCGCCCGCCCACAGACCCCCGGCGGACCCCGGAGCCGAAGCCGACGCACACCCTGCGCCACTCCGTGCAGGCCCGCAGAACGGCGGCACGGCTGCGCACCGCGTACGCGGCAAAGGCCCCGTTCTGACACCCCCCGCCGGGCCGCCCGCTCCAGGCCCCGTCTCCCCTCCCCCACCCACCCCACATCCCCCGGCCCGGCCGCGGAACCCACCGCCGGCCCGCCTCACCCCCGTCCACCCCACCGACCCGACCGCCCAGGAGGCACCCGCGTGACCGCCGACGTGAGCACCGCTCCCGCGACCACCGGCGAGGACGCCCAGTTCCCGCCGGGCGCCCAGATCCTCGTACGGGACGAGGTGTGGCTGGTCCGCAACGCGACGCGCAGCGAGCACGACGGGGCCAGGATCGAAGCGGTGGGCGCGTCGGACTTCGTACGCGATCAGGAAGCGGTGTTCTTCACCGGCCTCGACCGGATCGAGCTGCTCGACCCGAGGCGGACCCGCCTGGTGCGGGACGACTCGCCGAACTTCCGCCGCTCCCGCCTGTTCCTGGAGGCCGTGCTGCGCAAGACACCGCTGCCGCAGGCGGAGCGCGGCCTGGCGCTGGCGGACTCCTTCCTCCTGGACGCCCTCCCCTACCAGCAGCGCCCCGCCGAGCTTGCCCTGTCGGGCCGCAATCTGCGCCCGCGCCTGCTCATCGCGGACGTGGTGGGCCTCGGCAAGACCCTGGAGATCGGCCTCACCCTGGCCGAGCTGATCCGCCGGGGCCGGGGCGAGCGCATCCTCGTGGTCACCCCGCAGCATGTGCTCGAGCAGTTCCAGCATGAACTGTGGACGCGGTTCGCGATCCCGCTGGTGCGGCTGGACTCGGTGGGCATCGAGCGGATCCAGCGGGAGATCCCGGCGGGCCGCAACCCGTTCACGTACTTCAAGCGGGTCATCGTCTCCATCGACACCCTGAAGAACACCGACCAGTACAAGCATCATCTGGAGCGCATCAACTGGGACGCGGTCGTCATCGACGAGTCGCACAACCTGATCAACAGGGGTTCCCTGCGCAACCAGCTCGCCCGCACCCTCGCCCCGCACACGGACGCCCTGCTGCTGGCCTCGGCGACCCCCCACAACGGTGACGCCCGCTCCTTCGCCGAGCTGATCTCCCTGCTCGACCCGGCCGCGATCCGCGACCCGGACCACTACCGCGCCGACGACATCAAGCACCTGTTCATCCGGCGCACGAAGGTCAGCCCCGAGGTGCGGGAGCAGATGAAGGGGCAGTGGGCGGACCGGGGCCCGTCGCGTTCGATCCGGGTGACGGCCACACCCGCCGAGGAGAAGATCTTCGAGGAGCTGGCGGCGGTGTGGCTGCCGGCCGACGGGTCGACGTCGGTCAGCGACGTCCCCCTGTTCCCGTACACGCTGCTGAAGTCCTTCCTCTCCTCCCATACGGCGCTGAAGGCCACGGTCACCACACGCATCAGGACGCTGGAGAAGAAGAACGCCCCCAAGTCGACGGCCGCCGAACGTGCGGCGCTGCACCGGTTGCTGGAGCTGGCGTCGGGGATGACGGAGACGGACTCGGGCAAGTTCGGGGCGCTGGTCGGACAGTTGCGGGAGATCGGGGTCGGGCCGAGGTCGGACACCCGGGTGGTGGTGTTCTCCGAGCGGGTGCAGACGCTGGAGTGGCTGGCGCGGACGGTACCGGCGGCGCTCGGTTTCAAGGGGAAGGCCGCCGAGCAGGCGGCCCGGGTGATGCACGGCGGCCTGTCGGACGAGCAGCAGATGCAGTGCGTGGAGGACTTCGGCCTCGCGGACACGCCCGTACGCATCCTGTTCACGGGCGATGTCGCCTCCGAGGGCGTCAACCTGCACCGCCAGTGCCATCAGCTCGTCCACTACGACGTGCCGTGGTCGCTGATCCGCATCGAGCAGCGCAACGGCCGTATCGACCGCTACGGGCAGGCGCACCAGCCGCAGTTCCGGGCGCTGATCCTCACCAGCGGCGTCGACGGCGCCAAGGACGACACCCTCGTCTCCGAGCGCCTGCTGGAGCGCGAGGCCGAGGCGCACCGGTCGCTGGGGACGGCGGAGGCGGTGTCCGGGCTGTACCGGGCGGAGGCCGAGGAGAAGTCCCTCATCCAGGATCTGCTGCGGGGGCGTGACGTGGACGAGTCCCTGGACGCCGACCGCACCTCCGGGAGCGGCGACAGCGACGGCGTGGACGACTTCCTCGCCGACTTCTTCGGCGCCGTGAACGACGAGCCGGAGGAGGACGCCGGCGCCTCCTCCGACGCGGGCGGCACCGGCGCGGTGCCCCGGGCCGACGTGCCCCGGCTGTTCGGCTCCACACGTGAGTTCCTCGACGAGGCGTTGCGCGAGGTGTATCCGGACGCGCACGACCGGCTGGACCTGTCCGCCGACCCGGACACCGGTCTGCTGTCCTTCGTCCCGCCCTCCGACCTGATCCACCGTCTCAAGGCGCTGCCTCCGGAGTACGTCCGTGAGCAGGGCCTGCGCGACCGGCTGAAGGTGACCTTCAACCGGCGGCTCGCCGACAGCAGTTTGACGCGGGCCCGTGCGTCCGCGACGTCGAGCTGGCCCGACATCTCCCTGCTGACCGATCTGCACCCGGTGATGGAGTGGCTCACGGACAAGGTCCTGGTCCGCCTGGACCGGCAGGAGGCGCCGGTCCTGACGGCGGACGTGCGGCGGCCTACGTATCTCGTCCAGGGCATCTACTCCAACGCCCTCGGCCGGCCGACCGTCGTCAAGTGGATGGCGGTCACCACGGACGGCGAGGTCGACGACGACATGGTGGCGGTGCTGCGCCGCGCCCAGGTCGGCCCGACGATGGCGAACCCGGGCCTCGCCCACGACACGGAACTTCTCGCCCAGGCCATCCCCGCCGTCCTGGACACGGCGGAGGCGTTCCTGGAGCGGCACCGTGAGGCATGGGACGAACCGTTGCGGGCGCCCATCGAGGAGTACAAGACGCGTCTGGGAGCGTGGGAGCAGCCGACGCTGAATGCGGGCGGCGGCTCCGGGCCGACCGCCACGCGCGACCGGCTCACCTCGCTCGCGGACTCCCTCCTCACCACCGGCCGCCCGATGCTCCGCGTCCTCGCCGTCCTCGCCCCGGCCGCGCACCCCGCCGCCTGACCGACACACCCAGAGGTTTCTCACGATGACGTTCGACTCCCTGGTCAACCGCGGCGACTACTTCTCCGCGCACTACCTCGCCGAGGTCCTCCCCAAGGATCTCAAGTCCGGTCTGCTCGCGGAGTGGAAGCAGCGCGAGGACGACGCCGCCGGCGCCGAGCGGCCCGAGGGTGCGCTGCCCGTCACCCCGCGCGCGGGCCTGCGGGCGCTGCGCCGTACCTACTTCGCGGCCCGGTCGTACTTCACGATGGACGAGGAGCGGGCGGCGACCGGCGATGACGCCGTGACGTACGACGCCCCCGAGTGGCGCGAGCGGGTGCGGACGCTGAACGCGGAGGTGCTGCGCGCGCTCGGTTTCGACGCCAAGCCGGGCACGCTCACCGTCGTCCGCGCGGACCAGTCGTACGAGGTGACGGTCGCGCACGCCGAGAAGGATCTCGTCGCCCTGGACTGCGGCTGGTCGGCCGAGCCGGACGACGCGCTGGACCCGGATGGGGCGGGGCGGCTGCTGGAGGAACTGCGTCTGGACGGCCAGCACACGGTCGCCACGGGGTCCAAGCTCGCGTCGTTCCTGTTCGCGTGTGAGGACGCGCCGCGTTATGTGCTGCTGCTGGTCGGCGGTGTCGTCGTGCTCGCGGACCGGGCGGTGTGGGGTGAGGGCCGGTACCTCGCGGTGTCGCTGGACACAGCGCTTGAGCGCAACGACACCAAGTCGGGCGGCGAACTCGACACGGTGGCCGCCCTGTTCGGCGCGGACTCGCTGCGTACGCCGGAGGAGGGTGGGGAGAACCCCCTGGCTTCCCTTGTCGACAAGTCCACGAAGCACGCGGTGGGCGTTTCGAGTGAGCTGCGGGACGGGCTGCGGCTGAGCGTCGAACTGATCGCCAACGAGGTCCTCGACCGGATCCGGGAGGGCGGTGTCCGCCCGGAGGAGGTCAAGGAACTGCCGGAGCTGGGACGGCAGTTGACGCGGGAGTCGCTGCGGTATCTGTACCGGATCCTGTTCCTGCTGTACGCCGAGGCCCGCCCGGAGCTGGGCATCCTGCCCTCGGACTACCCCGAGTACCAGATGGGGTACGGGCTGGGCCGGCTCGGTGAGTTGATCGCCGAGCGGGATCTGGTCGACGAGAAGTCCCGCAAGGGGTTCTACCTGTACGAGTCGCTGGATCTGCTCTTCGGCAAGGTGCAGGAGGGGTACCGGCCGCGCCGTACGCACGGGGTGGTGGAGGACGAGAAGGCGTCGGAGGACGTGGGGCTGCGGTTCGAGCCGCTGCACTCCAAGCTGTTCGAGCCGGAGGCGATCCGGCTGATCGGCGCGCGTGCGGTTCCCGACCCGCGCGTCGAGGGTGAGGGCGAGGGCGGGGAGCGGTTCATCGACACCCGGTTGCGCAACGAGACGCTGTACCGGGTGCTGCGGCTGCTGATGCTCACGCGGGGCAAGAAGCGGGAGCGCGGTGGCTTCATCTCGTATGCCCAGCTCGGGATCAACCAGCTCGGGGCCGTGTACGAGGGGCTGATGTCGTACTCGGGCTTCGTCGCGGGTGAGGAGCTGTACGAGGTCGCGAAGCACGGTGATCCGAAGGACGGTTCGTGGCTGGTTCCGGCGGCGAAGGCCGACGAGTACCCGGATGAGGTGTTCGTCCGGCAGAAGGACGAGGACACGGGCGAGGAGCGGCGGGTTCGGTATGCGCCGGGTGCGTTCGTGTACCGGCTGTCGGGGCGTGACCGGCAGACGTCGGCCTCGTACTACACGCCGGAGTCGCTGACCCGGGTGACGGTGCAGCTCGCGTTGCAGCACCGGTTGGACCAGGACGACACGGTGACCCAGGCCCGTGAGCTGCTGGACTGGAAGATCTGCGAGCCGGCACTCGGCTCGGGTGCGTTCCTCAACGAGGCGATCAACCAGGTCGCCGCGGAGTATCTGCGGCGGCGGCAGGACGAGTTGGGCGTCGCCATCGACACGGAGAAGTACGCGGTCGAACTGCAGAAGGCCAAGGCGTACATCGCGCTGCACAACTCCTACGGCGTCGACCTCAACAACACGGCGGTGGAGTTGGCGGAGGTGTCGCTGTGGCTCAACACGATGCATCCGGGGATGGAGGCGCCGTGGTTCGGGCTGCACCTGCGGCGCGGTAACTCGCTGATCGGTGGGCGTCGGGAGATCTACTCGGCTGAGCGTCTGAAGAAGGGCGGTTGGCTGGGGGCGACTCCGGAGCGCTTCCCGTTGTCGGAGGCGATGGCGGGGGCCGAGCTGCCTGATGGGGCGGTGCATCACTTCCTGCTTCCGGCGAAGGAGTGGGGCGCGGTCGCGGCCGAGAAGGAGGCGAAGGCGCTGGCGCCGGCGGAGGCGAAGGCGCTGGGTGCTTGGCGGAAGGCGATCACCAAGTCGCCGAGCGCCGCGCAGACGAAGCGGTTGCAGGGGTTGGCCCGGCGGGCCGAGTACCTGTGGGGGCTGGTGGTGCGGCGGCTGGAGATTTCGGAGCGGGAGATTTCGCGGCGGGTAGATGTGTGGGGGGCGGAGGACGGGTGGCTGCGTTCGCCTGAGGTCGCGGTGCCGAGGGAGAAGGTCAAGGCGGACTTGGAGGCGGTGGATACGCCGTATTGGCGTCTGAAGACGCTGATGGACGCGTGGTGTGCGCTGTGGTTCTGGCCGGTGCAGAGCGCTGCGCTGCTGGATGGTTCGCATGAGGCGTACGCGCGGGCGGCGGAGGTCGCCTCGCAGTCGGCGGGGTGGACGGTGTCGGCGGTCCCGGTTCCGGGGCAGGCGGGTGCGCCCGCGCGGGAGACGTACGAGTCGGAGGACCTGTTCGGTGACGTCCAGGTCGTCGAGGTCAAGGCGAAGGCCGCGCGGAGCGGTAGTCGCAAGGAGCAGATTCGCGGTGAGCGGCGGGCTGTGATTCCGCTGGCCTCGCTGGATGACTGGCTGGACTTCGCCGAGTCGTTGTTGGGGACGCAGGATGTGGCTGCGGACTCGTTGGTGGCTCAGTTCGACACGTTGGACGAACTGGAGCGGTACGAGGACGAGTTGCCCGAGTGGATGGGCATGGAGCGGTTCACCTCGCTGGAGTCGCGGTATCCGTGGGCGGGGGTTGCTCGGGATGTGGCTGAGCGGCAGGGGTTTTTCCATTGGGAGTTGGAGTTCGGCAGCGTTTTCGGCACACAAGGTGGGTTTGACTTGCAGGTGGGAAATCCCCCCTGGGTTCGGCCGGATTGGCAGGAAGATGCTGCCCTCGCCGAGATCGAACCATGGTTCAAACTGGCTTCGAAGCCCAGCGCAGAGGAGTGGCGGCTCCGAAAGACAGGTGCACTCGCGAGCGCGGCGACTCTCAGGCAGTACACGAAGGAATTCTCCGGGGTTATTGGCACAGCTACACTGCTTAGCTCTGAGTCAATGTACCCACTCCTCAGCAAGACACGCCCAGACCTCTATCGAGCATTCATGACTCGAGTATGGACCAACGCAAATATGCCTGGAATCACTGGACTCCTTCATCCAGATAGCCACTTCAGTGGAGTGAAAGAAGGAGCCTTGCGTTCCGCCGCATACAAGCACCTTCGAATCCACGCACATTTCGTCAATCAACGTCGACAACAGCTCTTTACCGAAGTCGACAATCACGTGGAATTCGGCATCCACATCTACGGGGCCGCTCAACGTGTTTCGTTCCTTCAAGCAGCATGGCTATACGCCCCCGAGACACTCATGGAGTCGCTCAAACACAATGGGTCCGGTTCGATCCCCGGACTCAAATATCGGGGCGACTGGGACCTTCGCCCCCACCAGGCTCGACTCGTACATATTGACGCCACCCGACTTCGCCAGTGGAACTTGCTTGCAGGTGACGATAGTACGCCGCCTACTGAAGCAGCGCTGTTGTACCCTGTGACTTCACTTGAGGAAGGAGCTATACACGCTCTGGCTTCGACTCAGAAGCGCGTCGGCGAGCTAAACCCCTTCATCAGTGGTGGCTACAACGAAAAAACCGCAAAGGATGACGGTCTAATCCGCTGGAATTCGTCTGCCCCAACTTCACTTAGTGAGGTCATCCTTCAAGGACCGCATTTCAGCGTCGGGACACCTTTCAATAAGCAGCCGAACATCCCCTGTAAGAGCAATAAGGACTACACCACTTGGGACTTGACAGAAATCTCTGCGGATGCCAAGCCCCACACCAACTACGTACGCGAGTGTGACTCAGGAAGGTACCTGTCAGCGCAAGACCGCTGGAATGGCGCTCCCTATACCGAGTACTTCCGTCTAGTGTGGCGCGAAATGGTTCCACCAGCCAACGAACGCAGCCTTTTCGGTGCGCTCTTCCCGCCTGGTCCCGCCCATATTCACGCTGTCCGTAGCATGGCTTTTTCCGATGACACGATGACAACGCTAGCAGCAGGGTTCTGGTCCTCTCTGCCTCTTGATTACCTGATGCGAATCACCGGCCGAGGGCATCTTGACGTCGCCGAGACCAAGAAAATGCCGGCGCCTAATCGTGATCACCCGCTGGCGTCTCCTCTTCTCCTTCGCACTCTACGCCTCAATTCGCTAACCAACGCCTACGCGCCCCTCTGGAATGGCTTGTTCGATCCCACATGGCCAGCCTATGAAGACTGGGCGAACCCAAATTGGCCTGGCGTCGACCCGCTAGCCACTCATCTAAAGCCATCCTGGAATTGGGACACACCCCTTAGAACCGAGCATGAACGCCGCGCCGCTCTTGTGGAAATCGACGCTCTTGTGGCCGTTTGGCTCGGGATAAGCGCTGACCAACTCGCAGCAATCTACACTGCCCGGTATGCCGTCCTCCATGAATACGAGTCAGAAATGTACTTCGACGCCGAAGGACAGAAGATCGCAAAGGCGTACCATGCTCGAGGGGTTAAGCAAAAGACGACTGACTACGCGGATCTAGCAGCCTATTTCGAGAATCCTGATGCGGTCCCGCCACCCCAGGGCTACACCGCCCCCTTCTACAAGGCCGACCGCGAGGCTGAGATGCGGGCCGCGCACGCGCACTTCCAAGCTCGCTTGGACAAGGAGATCGCTGCTGGTCGCCTGGCTCCCCCTGGGAACCGCGAGGCCTGAGGGCCGTTCGTCACAACGGCGGTCGGTGCTTCCTTGAAGGAAGAACCGACCGCCGTGGGCAGCCGTACAACCTCACATCTTCTCAAGCAACGCAACCCACGCCGCCGAACCCACCCTCAGCACGGGCGCTGCCTCCACCACCTGCTTCGAGTCCCGCACGTGAACGACCCCGCCAGCGACAGCGACTTCCACGCACTCGCCACCCTCGCCGCTGCTGTAGGTGCTCTTGTGCCAGACCAGTTCACCGTTCGCCCTAGCTTCGTCCACGGCGTTCATCTCTCTCCCAGTAGCTTCTCAACCAGTTGCAACGACTCGCGGGGCGTCAGTGCTTGCGCCCGAAGGATGCCGTACTGCTCCTCATGCTCGCGCACCGAAGCCCGTTCGAGGAGTAGGCGGCTTTCCTTCTGCACCTCCACATAGGCGATCCTCTGCCCTTTGGCCGTTTCGATCAAGGTGAACGGACCAGCCAGCGCCGCATGTTCGCTGACCTCGGTCGGCATGATCTGAACCTCGACGTTCCGACTCCGCCCTCGGAGGCAGATCTCCTCCAACTGCCCACGCCAGACTCTCCACCCGCCGATCGGCCGCCGCAGCACCGTCTCCTCGATCACAAAGCTGATCGTAGGCAAGGGCTTCCGGCCGAAGATCTCCTGCCGTGCGACACGCGCTGCCACCCGCTCGGAGATGACCGTCTCGTCCAGCAGAGGGCGCCGCGCGTCGAACACCGCCCGCGCGTACTCCTCCGTCTGCAACAGACCCGGCACAGCCTGGTTGGCGTAGACATGCAACTCAACCGCCTCCGCCTCCAACTTCGCCGCATCGCGGAAGAACGACGGATACCGCGCCCGAGCCACCTCCTCCTTCATCACCACCAACAGCCCGCCGGCCTCCAGCGCCGCGTCCGCCCGCTCGATGAACTCCGGCTTCGGAATCCGCCGCCCCAACTCGACCGACGCCACCATGTCCTCGCCGTAACTGAGCTTGGCTCCCAACTCCGCCCGCGTCAGCCCCCTGCTCGTCCGCAGCAACCGCAGCATCTGCCCGAAACACCGCAGGATGCCCGTCTCGCCGTCACCGTGAGTCGTAGTCACCGGTGCCCTCACCTCGCCCACCCGCACAGTGGCGCCGCCCGCACCACACCCGTCCATCACTCACAGCTCACTCTAGAGACACGCACCGTAGCCTTCGCGCCACTTGGCCCCTATTCCCCCGTACCGGGGACGAGCGCCCGCCCTCCCCGTACAGCCCTCGCCTGTACATGCCCTCATGCCAGGCCTCCGCCCCCGCCCCCGTCGACCTACTGATCGGCGAGGACCTGCACGTTCATCCCGTGCCTCTTGCGCTTGCCGAGAAGGGTCGGTCCGCGGCCGTGCAAGTGATCGGCCGGGCGTGCGCTCCAGGAGCGGCCAAGTCGTCGTCGTGATGCGGGCGACGCCGGCCAAGGGCGGGGTGTGAGGGCGACAGAGCGAGACCAGGAGGCCGACGGGGGCCCCCGGTGGCGTAGCAGGTGGGCGAGTGAGGAACGATCAAGTGCCGGGCAGGAATCGCAACGATGAGGTGGCACCTGCGGGATGGACGACGTCCGACGCCACGTCGTCACGAAACAGCGTTCGACCTGACAAGTCGGCTTGCCGCCGACCGAGTGCTCCTCGGTCCACATCGCGGGCCCGAGGCCGAGGGTGACGTCGGTGATGCCGAGTGCCTCGCGGGTCCCTTGTGTTCGCGGGGCAGTGGGCATTCACGCTCCGCTGGACACCCAGCGCGCCACCGCCGCCACTCCCAGCACCACAGCCGGTACCGCCCACGGCCACCGCATCACCCGCCGCACCGAGGGCGCCAGCCACAGTGCTCCCACCGCGCCTACCGAGACGACGGCCAAGGCACTGGCCAGCTCGATCCCACCGTACGCGGCCTGGTCCCAGTCGCCGTCCGGACGGGTGTTGATCGCCAGCCAGAGGAAGAACGCCGACACCAGGGTCAGCAGCACCACCGGCACGGCGAGGATCACGCGGAGCAGGCGGCGGTCGTCGTCGGGGTGGTGCGGGCGGTCGTCCATCGGGTGACGGGAGTGACCGATCTCCTGCCTGTCTCCGGTGTGCGAGGGTTTCGAGGACTGCATCAGCGGATCGCGTTCCTTGCCTGGTCCAGGTGATGGGCGAAGTCCCGGCCATAACGCTGCGCCTGGTCGTTCTCCCAGTACGGTCCCCCGTTGTACCGCGCGGCGAGCTCCTGTTGCTGCTCCACCGTCATTTCCTCCGGGGATACGTGGGCGAAGCCGCTCTCCGCTTTGAGCTGAGCCAGGTACTCGGCGGCGATGAAGATGTTCTGTCCCGGCTCCTGGAGCGACTCCTCCACGATGGTTCGCTGTTGACCGGTGAGGTTCTCCGGGTCGTAGCCGAGCACCTCGGCGCCACGCCGTACCTGGATGGCAATCGGCCCGAAGGACGTCTCGTCGGGGTCACCGCCCAGTCGTGACGGCAGGTTCTCCGGCGCGATGGGGCTCAGCGGGGAGGCCGCTTGTTCCCGGAGGGTGTCGGTGATGTCGTCGAGTGGGCCGGGCTGGCCGGCGATCTCCTTCCAGGCGATACCCGCCACCATCGACGGCGGCAGCCCGGAGTTCTGCGCAGCGGCCTTGATGATGTCCTTGTTGGCCCGTATCCATTCGGTCTTCTCCTGGTCACTGGAGGGCGGAATCCAGTAGCTGTCCGTTGCGCCCGGCAAAGAAGCGAGTTGTATCCGGATGCTTTGGAGCGTCGGGGAGACCAGCTTGTCCCCGGCCGTCGGGTAGTAGTCCTGCTTGGGACCGCTGCCCGGCAACCGGGTCACCGGGTTCCTGCTCGCCTCGGCCGCCTCGCGCCGGAGGTCGGGCATGGCAGCGGCGACGTCCACCCGCTCGGTGAGGAATACCCGGAAGTCTGGCAGCAGGTCGTACGCCTGCTTGAGTTCGTGGACACAGAGGGCGCGGGCCTCCGCCTCGGTGGTCCGCGCCAGGTCGAAGTCGCCGCCCGCCGCATCGTGCAGCCGGTTGGCCTCGTCTCGGATGTCGTCGACGTCCATGGTCAGCTCCGCAAAGAAGTCCAGGACGCCGGTGGTGGCGCGCATGTCCTCCCACTGGCGCATCGGCTCGGCCTCCTGAGCCGTGCGGGTGATCGCGGTGCCCTTGGTGTGGATCAGGTTCGCGAGCGCCTGCTCGTTGACCAGACCATTGGAGTAGTACGCCTTCGCCACCGTCAGCGCCTCCGCGTAGCGACGCAGCCCACCCGCGGCGTGCCCGTAAGCTTCGGCGAGCTCGTCCACCAGGCGGCGGCCCTCCACGAGTCTGGCTGTGTAGTGCGCGCTGCCTTTGCTGCGCCACTCGGTGTGCTTCTCTGCCCGCTCGGCCGCAGGAGCGACAGCCGTCAGGAGCGCCTGGATGCGGCCGAATTCGTCCGCGTTACGCTCCACCAGTGGCGGATTGCAGTTCTCCAAGAACTCGACGTCCTTGCGGTAGCTGAGTCCGTCGCTCATCGCGTTCCCGGCGAGACGTAACGGCCGTCGAGCACGGCCTCCAGGAACCGGCGGGCGGTCTCGTCCTCGATCTCCGCGAAGTCCCCGCCAGCCATCCGCAGTCGGGTCGACAGCGCTGCGAACAAGGCCATGGTGTCCAGGAACTGGTCACCCGCGAACTCGGCGAAGCGCTCCACCTGACGTGCCACGTCCTCGTGCGCCCTGGGATTCCGCGCCAGGGTGGTCAGCTCGGCGTCCGGGCGACCCTCGTGGAGAAGCCCGGCGATCTCCACCAGCAGGTTGGCGTTCCCGTTGATGGAGTCAGCCTTCGCCACCAGATCCGGCGCGCCTCCGCCAGAGTCTGCCGGCAGTTGGTTGAGCCGCATGCTGCCCTCAGCCTGCCGCGCCAACGCATCGACTTTCAGCTGCGCCCATTCTTGCTCGAAGGACACCCCGTCTCCTTCTGTTCCATCTGCATCTCTGCATGTCTATTGACGCCCTGTGGGCCGAAAGAGTTCAGGAGAAGTGCATCTCTACCGAACCCGGAACGGTTCAGGTTGCGCGGTCAGCACCGCGCAGGCCGCCAGTGCCGGGACGTACACCAGGCTGTGGCGCACCCCGCGCGGCTTCCGGGGGCCGGGAACCGGGGCCAACCGGCCCGGCAGCCCGGGCCGTTCGACCTCGGCGACGTCAGGCTGATCGCGGAGTTGCAGGACAACCCGCTCAACCCGCGACTACGCCGAAGCCCTGGTGTGCCGGTGACGGTGTTCGTGCGGGGTCTCCATACGCCCTTCCCTGGGCCTGCGGCAAGGACAAAAGAAGCCGCATATGGGCAGTGATTGGCGTGGAACCGCTCTTCCGAGCCGGGTGACCACCTTGGCATGATCAGGTCACATTCAGATGCAGGCGATGCATCTCTTACCGGCCCTTGCCTACGACTGGCGAAAGCTGTCGGACAGCGGAAAAGGCCTGGACGAGCACCAAGGAGAACCTATGAAGCTCAGGCAGTATGTGTGCGTCCTCCTGGCAACCACGGCGACGGCGCTGGGCGTAACAGTGGCCGCACCCAATCAGGCCGCAGCCGACACCGCTTACGGTTGCGGCTACCCGCAGGTCTGCTTCTATGACTCATATGAGGACTGGCAGGCCCGGCGCTGGGATGCGGCCTACAAGGACATCACCTCGACCTATCAGAACCTCACGCCTCAGGCGTACGGGAGCTACGCGATCTACAACTCCCGTAATGACGACGGGGTACTGCTCCACCACACCGACGGCTGGACCAAGTGCCTGGGTCCCGGCGGGGTGATGACGTATGGCCTCGCCGTGGTCGACAAGATCCGCATCATGAATTCCCCCACCTGCTCCTACTGACCTGCTCTCTGCAGTGAGCCATTTTCATCCTGGCTGACGGGCGGTCTCGGTGTCGTGCAGGACGAGGACGGCCTGCACGACCGCGGTCGCCCGGCGTGGGCAGCAGCGCGGCTTGGTCAGGATCTTCCAGGTCTTGAGGGTGGCGACGGCGCGTTCGCCGAGTGCCAGGGCCTTGGCGTGGAGGCCTTTGACTCATTCCCCGTGCGGCAGGTTCCACAGGTGGAGGGTGGTCTGGTCCTTGGAGACCGTGTACCAGGCGCCCTGCCCTGCCGATCGGGGAGGTCCCGAGACAGCGAAGGGATAGGCGATCCGGCCGCGCAGGGCCATCGTCTGCGGGTCGACCAACCAGTGGCGGGGGTCCTCCGCGGAGTACTCGGTGCCGACCATGGCGGTGCCGTCGTAGGGGAACGCCGCCGCCTCGTAGTCCCAACGAACGCGCTCGCCGGCCGCGCTTGCGGAATGGGGAACGGCTTCCGCGGCGTCCAGGCTCCGCAATTCCGTGCCATCCTCCGCCCGGTGCAGGTAGAGGGACCACTGCCCCGTATCCGTGGTCACGAAGTACTCCCCGGACGGGCCCACGGCGAGGAGGACCTCCTCGGCGAACCGCTGGACGGTGAGGTCCGCGCCGTCCCACTGTCCCCACAGCACGGACGCGTTCTCCTCGTCCGCGAGAACAGTCAGCCCCATGTACGCCGAGTTCGGATGGGGGAAGTGGAGGGAGCCCGATCCCACGGTCATCGTGTCGGCCCGGGTCAGCACCGTGCCGTCCGCGGGGTCGAGGATCAGCCATTCCTCATTGATGTCGCGCCCCGCGCGGTTGCGGACGTGTGCCCACAGGAGCTTGCCGTCCGAGGAGAAGGCCGCCGAGCCGCTGTCCGCGTGGCCGTGGCGGTAGTCGTCGGCGTACTCGGCGAACGAGGCATGGGCCCCGGTGCACACGGCGGCGGACCAACAACCGTGCCGGATCTCCCACCGCACGGCGCCGGTCGCGTCCACGGCTCGCAACGCGTGCACGCCGGCGAACATGGCAACGTCACCCGTGGGCGAGACTGTCACCGAGCCGTACCGGCGAGGCCAGGGCGCGGGGAAGCGGACCACCGTCCCCTCCCCGTTGAGGTCGCGGACGGCCAACTCGGTGTCCCCGCGCTGGAGGAGAAGCCTGCGCCCGGGCCAGTGCAGCACCTGGGGGGCGTCCGCCGATACAGGGTCGAGCGGGGCCGCGGCGGTCGCTACGAGACGGGCAGCGACCTGGGCGGGACCCCCGTGAGCAGCATCGTTTGGCATCGTCGCATGCTTTCACACTCGTCGGATGGTGCAGCTGACCTGAAGCCGCCCGCTTTGACCTCCGCGGCAAGATCGCGAAGCCGTGCGGCAGTATTCAGGAGTTCCCTACCGGGAATCGACGACGGGGGAGAGGGCCTTCCGATCCCCTCCCCCACGCGCGTCCGGACACCGCCGCTCTCAGTGCGGCAGTGGGGGCCCGTTTCCGGTGGTGATCCTGCGGCTCTCTCCGGGCGCCGCAGGGGAGTTGGGACTTAAGGGATCACCACGTACGGGCTGTAGTAGTAGGCGCCGCTGTTGACGTCCTTCATGCGCACTCTGCAGGATCCCTGGTCGCCGACCGAGAAGACGAAGCTCTTCCGCTGACCTGCGGAGATGGAGAAGGCGCCGTTGTCGTCCTTCTGGAACCCGTTGATGCACATCAGTCTGAACCGCACGGTCACAGTGGAGCCCGAATACTTTGCGTAGGCTGCGTCGTATCCGTCGGGGGAACCCGAGATGCCAGTGGCGCAGAGGTCGCCATTCGTGAGGTACGAGCACTTCGTCGGGCCGAAGCCGAGGGTGCCCATCGTTCCGGCTTGGGCTTCGGTTGCGGAGAAGGCGGTGAGCGGTACGGCACAGGCCACCGCCAGTACGAGAGAGCTCAGCTTACGACGGAGTGTCACTTGTCGCTTCCTTTCGTGGGGTGGATTTTCATGCGCGCTGGCGCACTTATTGCCCGCCCGCCCTTCCGGGCGGTTTTCGCTGCCCGTCCGGCCGGCGGACAGCTGGGACTGATTCATGGCGACGCCGTGGACCGACCGCTTCGCACCTCAGCCGTCGTCAGCCCCGTTTCCGTCGCCGTCGAGTAGCTCTTCGACGGTGATGTGTCACGTGTGGACGCCGAGATCGTCATCCCTTGGATCGCGGGCTTGAAGCAAGGTGTCGTAACCGCATGTCTTGACGAAATCGACCGCGGTTCCCTTGAGATGGACGACTGCCCTTACGTCCGCCACGGTTGCCGGGATTGTGGCGAAGAGTCTCCTGCCTCGCCGCCGCACCAGCGGCCCCGTTACGCGAAACGACACGGCCATCTGACCCTTCTGACCAGGCAACGGACGCCTGGCCGACATGTCACTCACGGGCAATGCTGCACCTTGTAATGTGCATGATCATGCCGTGGTCATAGTCCTCCCGGGTAGGCGAAAACCGGACAGCGAGTCCCGGGTCCACTGGCTGGTTACCGACCCTTCAAAGCGTGATGTCCTCATGATGATTGGGGCAGGCCGGTGCCGGTGAGGCAGCCGTCGAGGACGTCGTGTCGCTACTGGAGCCGGCGTAGTGGCCCAGCGGGCTAGGAGACGGCTTCGGCAGCCCCTGCTTCCTGGCGGGCCGGCCGCCCGCCGTGCCCGTCCTCAGTCGGCCTCCCGGACGCGGGCAGCGGTCCGCTCGGCGAGCTCGCGGACGCCGTTCGCGGCGTTGTCCGAGAGTTCGCCGAGTACGGCATCGGCGGCGGTGAGGAGGGCACGGGCCTCCTCGGGGCGGCCCGCGTCGGCCAGGGCGAGGGTGAGCTGGTAGTGCTCCTCGGCGATGAAGCGGCCGAGGTTGACCCGGTGCCAGTGGCGCAGTGAGTCGTCGCCCGGGGTGGCCAGGGCGTCGCGCACGGCGGCCAGGCTGTCCGCCGCCTGCGGCAGCCGGCCCGCCTCCCGCTCCAGGCGGGCGAGGGTGTGCCGGGCCGAGGCCCGATCCCACGCCGTCTCGTTCGCGGATCAGCGTCACCCGCGCGAGGTCCGCCCTCCCACGTACAGCCCCCGCCTGTACACCCGCACCCGCGTGCTTCAGCGCCACTCCAGGAACACCGTGTCGTTGGTCAAGGACTCGGCGGAGACAGGAACCGCGGCCCCTTCCCCCGAGGTCGACACCACCCGGAAGTCGCCCAGGCCCAACGGCTGCCCCGAGCGGTCGTTGGGCGAGTGAACGGACGCGATGAACTTCTCACCGCCCGCCGCGACCACCATCCCCTCGGCGACCCTCCCGTCGTCCTCGCGCACCACGGCGACGGCGTTGCCCTCGGCACGGCCGGTACGGGCGTCCACGGTCCGGAAGGTGCCGGACTGGGCGCGGCACAGCACCCGTTCATCCGCGACCCAGCCGACGATGCCGACGCACCCGCTGAGCAGGGTGGCGGAGCGGCCCGACGCCGCGGTGAGCGGTCCCGAGGAATCCCGGGTGTAGAAAACGTGCCCGTAGATCTTCGGCGCGGTCGCGGTGAGGCGGCGGCCGTCGGGAGCGAGGTGGACCATGTTGGCCTGGACGGCGCGCGAGGGCTTCCCGGTGACGGTCAGGGGGAGGTCGTGCCCGATCGCCGGGCCCTCGTCCGACAGCCGGTGATCCCCTTCCGTGGACCGCGAGCCGATCCTGCGCTCACCGTCGGCGGTGATGTACGAGAACCACACGCTGCGCCCGTCGGGCGCCATCACCGCGTTCTGCTCGTCGTCGCCCTCCGCGTCGCTCAGACTCACGAAGTCGTCGGCGTTGCCCTCGCTCTCCACGTAGCCGGCGTGCGTCGTCCTGCCGTCCGGGTCCCGGAGCACCACCGCCATGCGCGTGTACGCCAGGTCGAACAGGGCGCGGACCCGGGGAGTCACGTACTCGAGATCGTCCACGGCGTAGGGCGACGGGCTGTCCGAACTCACTCCGCAGAGATCCACGAGAGGACTGTTGACGTTTTTGACGTCCGGGTAGTTGGTGAACGCGGCGTCGACCGGGATGAAGAAGCCCCGCGTCCCGCGCAGTTCCCACCGCTCGGGATCCCAGGCCTGCACGGTGACCCCGGCGTACCGTGCGCCCATGCTGCACGTGGCGGTGACGACCGTGTCCTCGCGGGTGAACGGGCTGTCCGGAAGGGTGTATCCGCGGTTGCCCCAGTAAGGCGCCGAGGGACCCGGCTCCGGCCCTTCCTCCTCCTCGGACTGCGAGGAGCCGCACCCCTGGACGCACAGGATGGCCAGCACGGCGGCCAGGACCGCGGCCTTGCCCGTCAGAGCCCGTAACACTGCCCCTCCTCGGGCATGTCGTCACACGACGTCCAGGGCATGGCCCCGAAGACCCAGCTCTGCCGGGGGTTCTCCGGGACGGACTCCGTGCGGATGCGCAGCGGCTCGCCCTTGTCGTCCTTCAGTTGGACCCACCGTCCTTCCGGCCGGTAGGTGTCGTTGTAATGGACCTGGATGCCCCATTCGCAGATCTGTCCCCGCGGCGCGATGACCTCCGCCCGGAGCCCGCCCGAGGACTGACCGTTGCCGACCTCGACGAAGCGGTTCTCGAAATAGGGCTCGCCCTGTCCTTCGGTTTCGTCGGTCAGCACCGGTTCGTCGGCGCGGGGCGGAAGGTGCAGCCGGATACCCTCATAGGCGGCCCCACCCTGCGGCGGAAGGCCGACGACGGCCTGCGCGGTGCTCTCCCGGCACGAGAGGTCCGTGACCTTCCAGTCGTTGATGGTCACCGCGTACTGGCGTGTGCTCATCACGGTCATCTTGAAGTTGTCCGAGAACTCCATGCGCCCACTGGAGGTCTGCCCCTCCAGGTAGCGCTGCGGAGCGTGCTCCAGCAGCGGCGCGTAGGCGAGCGGCCGGCCCCCCAGGGACTTGAGGTAGGAGAAGACGTCCGAACTGGCCTTCATCTTCCGGATCTCTTCGTCGGTCAGCGTCCGGTCGAGCACCATCGCCCACTCCCGGGGCTCACTCTGCTCGGGCTGGACGGACACCGTGAACGGCGGCTGGGAGGCGTCGTACGCCTTGTTGGAGTCGTTCTCCTTGGTGACGCTCGGCCCGATCATGGCGTACGCCAGCAGCGCACCGCCCAGACCTCCCAGCACAGCGCTCACCGCCGCCACCGTCAACCACAGCCTCCTCTTGCGCCGGGAGGCTCCGGCAGGCACGCCGAGCGCTTCGGGAAGGACCGTCCGCAGACCGTCGTCGGCCCCGCTGCCCGCGCCGGGGGACGCCGGGGGCTGAGGAGGAGGCGGAGGCGGCACGTCCGGGGGCCGCGTCGGCGGGGGCGGTACGGGGGCGGGCGGTGAGGTACCGTCCGGGGTTCCGTTCTGCCCTGCCGGTCCCGGAGTGGTGCTGCCCCCGGTGATCCCGGCGGTGTCCGGCCGGGGTTCCGGTGTCCCGCCCGCTGGCGCGGTCGCCGTCATGCCGTCCCCTCACGACGTGATAGGTGGTGTTCCCGCTCGGCGGCCCGGCGCGGAGCCCCGTGCGGAACCCCCGTCGAGGGCCGACCGTCCCTCATCACCCACCCTAGGGACAACGGCTCTTGCTGTCCGCAGGGTTGACAGCGGCGGGTCGTGGAGGCGGGCCGCCGGTGAGGAGCCGCGGCAGGTCGAGCAAGCGGCACATACCGTATACACACCGACACGGCGCCTCTTCCCCCCACACCCCGTACCGGCGTCCCACCGGCGTACAGCACCCCGTCGTACAAGCGTCGCTGCTGGTGGCGGCACCGACGCAGCCACAACGCTGAGCACATGCGCACCTCATCCTCTCCGCTCCGCCCCTCTCGCCCCACCGACACCGTGGAGTTCGCGATGGCCTTCACCTCCACTCCGCGAGGAGCCCGGCTGGCCCGGCTGTTCGTCTCGCACTGCCTGAACGCTTGGGGGCACCCGTATGACAGCGGCGTCAACGAGACGCTGGCCCTGATCACCGCCGAGCTCTGCGCCAACGCCGTCCAGCACGGACGCGTCCCCGGCCGGGACTTCCACGTCCGGCTCGCCGCCGAGGCGGACGGCGGGCGGCTGCGCGTGGAGGTCTCCGACACCCGCACCGAACGCCGGCCCACCGCCACCGCCCCCACGGACCCCAACCCCGACTCCGAGTCCGGCCGCGGCCTCCTCCTCGTCGCAGCCCTCGCCGACGACTGGGGCGTCACCGACCGCCGCGACGGCCCCGGCAAGACCGTGTGGGCGGTGACGAACACCGCGCCGAAACACCGGGAATCTGGGCTGTGCTGTCCGTAACGTGCTTGTCCGCTGCCCGAACGGCGCTGCGCCGGGCGCCGACCGAAGAGCTGGAAGCAGCCCGGGCGGCCATCGGGAGCTGCCCAATCGGGCACACTGGCAGCACGTGCGGCTCTGCTGTTCACGAGGGGACGAGGGGACCTTATGGACGTTTGGGCCATTATCGCTGCGCTGTCGGCGGTCCTGGGAAACCTGATTGCGATTGTGGTTGCTTTGACGAGCCTGCGAAGGGCAGATAAGGCACTCGAGCAGGCGCAGGAGATCGCTCGCGAGGCTCGGGACGCTCACTATCGCATTGAGGGGGCCGCGTCGGCGATCGCGTGGCGTGAACAGGTCGTCGGCCTGCACGACCGCGGTCTCACGCCTGAGCAGATCAGGCGAATCATGGAACTGGAAGACGAGGGCGAGGGATACGAGGAGGGGAACGGCCGTATCGACGACATCCTGCGTGATGTCCCTCGGCGACAGGGCGGATGAGACATGAGGTAGGCGTAGCGACTCTGGCCGGGAGCTGCTTTGGCGCCGTGGAGCCCACGGGGCCTCCGCCCACCAAGTCGGCGGTGGGCCGGGAGCCGTGAGTCGCGTCCGGTGCGGTCGGCGGTTGCGGGATGGGACCAGGTGGGTACGGATGTCCGAGGTGGGCGGTATTTTTGACGCTGGTCGTCATGGGGCCGCGTCGGCTGTGACGACGCCGCGTGCCCGACGGTCCCGGTAGTCGTCCCGCCCGAAAGGTCCTCGTGAAGCCCACCCTGGCCGCCGCGCAGCTCCGCGGCAGTCTGACGCAGTACCTCACGACGACGTACGCGCTGGCCGACGAGGACACGCGGCTCGCGCTGGAGCGGTTCCTGGGGGACCCGGAGACGGGGATATTCCGGGGGCCGTACCTGCGGATCAGGACGCCGTTCCATCCCGCCGGGGACGGGTGGCAGGCGGCGCTGGAGTGGCAGCCGGCGTTCACGCCGTGGCGGCACCAGGCGAAGGCGTGGCAGCGGCTGAGCACCTACCGGGGGGCGGCCGAGCCGACGCTCGTGACGACCGGCACCGGGTCCGGCAAGACGGAGTCGTTCCTCATCCCCGTACTCGACCACTGCCGGCGGCAGAAGGCCCTGGGGCGGCGCGGGGTGAAGGCCGTACTGCTGTATCCGATGAACGCGCTGGCCACCGACCAGGCGGGCCGTATCGGGGAGTATCTCGCGCAGCCGGAGCTGGCGCAGGTGACGGCCGGTCTCTACATCGGGGACAGGCCGGACACCGATTTCCGGCGGGTGATGACACGGCGCGAGGAGATGCGGCAGGCGCCGCCGGACGTGCTCATCACCAACTACAAGATGCTGGACCTGCTGCTCCAGCGAGCCGAGGACCGGCCGCTGTGGGAGGGCGCGGACCCGGCGTACGTGGTGCTGGACGAGTTCCACACCTACGACGGTGCGCAGGGCACGGACGTGGCGATGCTGCTGCGGCGGCTGGCGTCCGCCGTGGGCGCCTCGAAGCCGGAGCGGCCGCTCGGGTCGATCTGCCCGGTGGCGACCTCGGCGACCCTCGGTGAGGGCGGCGGCGACGGCAGCGGCATCCTCGCGGTCGCCGAGCAGGTCTTCGGCGTACCGTTCGGGCCGGACTCCGTGATCGGCGAGGAGCGGCTGAGCGCCGGCGACTTCGTCGGTGACATCGACTACGAGCTGCCCGAGCCCCCGGACCCCAAGGAGGTCATCGAGGTCTCCGGCGGACCGGGCGTCGAGTCCGACCCCGACCGGCTCGACCTGGACGGGCTCGCCGAACGGCTACTGGGGCGGCGCGGGTTGGACGCCTTCCAGATCGGAAGGCTGCTGCGGAAGCACGACTTCACCCACGGGGTGCTCGCGCTGCTGAACGGCGAGCCGCTCGACGCATGGGGGCTGCGCGACCGCATGGCCCGCTTCGGGTACGCGTGGGCGCGCACCGCGCGGGAGACCCCGCGGCTCGCCCTGGAGGCGCTGTCGAGGTTCGTGGCGCTGCTGTCGTCCGCGCGGGACCCGGAGTCCGACGAGCGCCGGCCGCGTCCGCTGCTGCACATCGAGGCACATCTGTGGGTGCGGCCGGTGGGGCGAGTGCTGAGCGGGGTGGGCGCCCGGCCGGAGTTCCGCTGGTACGAGGACGAGCGGACGATCGCCCGGCGCTCCGCGCTCACCGCCGCGTCCGCGTCCGAGGACTCCTCCGACGGCGACGAGTGGCCGACGGCGGACTCGCGGCGGCCCGACGCACTGCCCGGTTCGGACACCGTGCAGCGGCCGGCCCAGACGCATCTGCCCGCCGTCTACTGCCGCGTCTGCGGCCGCTCGGGGTGGGCGGCGCTGTCCCCGGAGGCCGATCCGCAGAAGCTGGAAACCGGCCCGCAGAAGATCTGGAACGCCGCCGTAGGACGGGACAAGCGCCGGCTGCGGTACTTCGTCTCGGCGACACCGGCCGAGGCGCGGGACGCCCTCGCGGCGCTCACCGGCAGCGCGCCGAAGGCGGCGGGCGGCGTGGACCCGCAGTCCGTGGTGGTGCTGGACGGCGCGCAGGGCACGTACCGGATGCCCGTCGCCGAGGACGGGGAGGGACTGCAGGACGCCTGGTTCGCGCGGGCCGTCCTCGACAAGAAGACCGCCGACCAGGCCGCCAAGGACGACACCTGCCCGGCGTGCAACGCCGACAACGGCATCCGCTTCCTCGGCACCGCGCTCGCCGCCCTGGCGTCCGCCGCCGTCACCCAGCTGTTCACAGGCGGCCAGGAGATCGCGCTGGCGCCGGAGGAGCGCAAGACGCTGCTGTTCAACGACTCCACGCAGGACGCGGCCCACCGCGCCGGATACGTCGCCAACGCCTCGTACAAGTTCTCGCTGCGCTCCCTGCTCGCCCACCGGCTGGACGACAACGGGGCGCCGCTCCCGCTGAACGACCTGATCGGCGACGTGCTGGACTCCGTCGACGACCCGCAGACGCTGGCCGCGGTCGTCCCGCCGGATCTGCACGACGAACCGGGCGTGGACCGGCTGCTGTCGGGGCGGGGCACGGGCGACGCGCGGACCTGGAAGCTCATCGGGGAACGGCTCGCGTTCGCCACCGTCATGGAGTTCGGGCTGCGCTCGCGCCTCGGGCGCACCCTGGAGCTGACCCGGACCACCGCCGCCGAGGTGGTGATCGCCGAACCCGACCGGATCGTCGCGCTCGCCCGCGACCTGCACCTCACGCTGCCGGGGCAGCTCGGCCTGGACGGCGGCCTGCCCACGCCCGACCGGTATCTCGCGTATGTGCGGGGCCTGTTGGAGCGGATGCGGCTGCGCGGCGGCGTCCGGCACCGGTGGCTGGACACCTGGATCAAGGAAGCCGGTGTCAACCAGTACCTCATCTCCGGCCGCCGTCCGGAGGGGATGCCCGCCTTCCCCGAGGGGTATGTGGCACCGCCGAGGTTCCTGCTCGCCGGGCCCAAGGAGAAGACCAAGTTCGACACCATCGCCGGCCGCGGCAACTGGTACCAGGACTGGACGCGGCGCTGCCTCGGCCTGGACGCCGCCCAGGCGACGGAGTACCTGCGGCGGCTGCTGCCCGTCCTCGCCGAGGAGGGCGTGGTGTCGGCGCGCACCGCCAAGGACCGCGCCACCCGCGTGTACGGGCTCCAGCCCGGCCACATCGAGGTGCGGCTGCTGGCGGACGACCTGGTGAACAAGGCGTTCGTGTCCTGCGAGGAGTGCGGTTGGCAGCAGGTCGTACCGCCCGAGCGGCGCACCCGCTGGTACGGGCACCCCTGCCCGCGCTGGCGCTGCACCGGCGTCCTCACGCCTCCCCAGTACGGCATGTCGTCGACCGGGGCGGGCAGCGGAGGCTTCGGCGGGAAGCTGGAGCGCGACTACCGGGAGGACTACTACCGGCGCCTGTATCTGACCGGCGGCACGTACCGGGTCGTCACGGCCGAACACACCGGCATGCTGACCCGGCCCGAACGGGAGCGCGTCGAGCGGACGTTCCGGCAGGGCGTCCACTACACCGACCCCAACCTGCTGTCGTGCACGCCCACTCTGGAACTGGGCATCGACATCGGCGACCTGTCGGCGGTGCTGCTCGGTTCGCTGCCGGGCGGCCCGGCCAACTACGTGCAGCGCGCGGGGCGTGCCGGGCGCCGGACCGGCAACGCCCTGGTGGTCGCCTTCGGCGGGCGGCGGGCCCGCGACAAGTACTACCTGGACGACCCCACCGAGATGATCGCCGGTGACATCGTGCCGCCCGGCTGTTACCTGTCGGCCGTCGAGATCCTGCGGCGCCAGTACACGGCACATCTGCTGGACCGGGCGGCACGCGGCGAACTGACCACGGCGGACGGCGAGTTGCTCACGTCCGTGCCCCGCCTGTCGTCGGCGCTGTTCGGCACGACCGGCTGGTGCCAGGACCTGTCGGACGCGGCGCTCACCCACGGCGCCCGGCTGGTCGAGGAGTTCCTGGCGCTGTTCCCGCAGGCGCCGGGCGGCCCCGACGACGACCGGGGGGTGTCCCCGCACGCCGCCGACGAGCTGCGCGCGTACGCCACCGGCGGCATCGCGCGCACCCTGGCCGAGGCCGAGGAGGAGTGGACGGCGCGCCGCGAGGAACTGCGCCGCCGTATCGCCGCCATCGACGAGGCAGTGGACGGGCTGCTCGCCGAGGACCGTGAACAGGGCGCCGAACGGCGCGAGTTGCTCGCCGAGCGACGCGCCACGACCGAACTGCTGCGCCAGCTCAGCCAGACGGGCGCGCACGGTGCCCTCGTCGAACTCGGGCTGCTGCCCAACTACAGCCTCACCGACACCACGACGACCCTGGAGGCCACCCTCTACTGGAAGGAGGCCGCCGGCGGAGAGGATGGCGCGGAGGCGTCTGGGGCGTCGGAGGACGGTGACGAGGAGCGCCGGGAGTGGGTGTACCGCAGCGACATGCGCGACTACGAGCGCTCCCGCAAACTCGCCCTGACCGAACTCGCGCCCGGCAACAGCTTCTACGTCAACGGCTACCGGCACGTCGTACGCGCCCTCGACATCGGCAGCCCCGAGCGGCGCGCCTGGTCGGTGTGGCGGCTCTGCCCGGCCTGCGGGTACGCACGTACCCACGGCGACCCCAAGAGCGACACCTCGCCGTGCCCGCGGTGCGGCTCCCGGGAGATAGCCGACGCCGGCTGCGTGCACCGCGTACTGGAGCCCCGCCGTGTCACGTCACGGGACAAGCGGGACGACGCACGGGTGCGCGACGACCGCGACGAGCGGGACCGCAAGCGCTACGCGGTGCTCACCACCGTCGACATCGACCCGGTGCATCTGGCGGCCGGATCGTGGCGGCACGACACCGCGGTCTTCGGCGCCGACTTCACCCGCAGGGCCGTCGTACGCACCCTGAACCTGGGCATCGACCGGCAGGACGGCAGCAGCACGGTTCCGCTGGCCGGGGACGACGTACGGCTCAACCCCTTCTACGTGTGCACGAGTTGCGGCGGCGCGACGGCCGACGGGCGGCCGGTCGTCGACCAGTCGCAACACGCGCTCACCGCGTCCCTCGCCCAGTCCACCCGGGCCAGCGCCCACCACCAGCTGTGGTGCCCGCGCCGGCGGCTGCGCGGCGGCGGGGAGGCGCAGGGCGCCGGCACGGACGTACCGCTGCTGCTCGCCCACGAGCTGACCACGGAGGCCGTCCGCATCCTGCTGCCGGCGTCCGTGGCACGGGCCAAGGAGCGGCTCGCCTCGTTCACCGCCGCCCTGTTCGCGGGCATAGCGGCCCGCTACGGCGGCGACCCCGACCACATCGACATCACGGCCGCGTCCATGCCGGACGGCGAGGACCGCGACTGGCCGCGCCGGTTCCTCGTGGTCTACGACCGGCTGCCCGGCGGCACCGGGTACCTGCACCGCCTGGCGACCTCCGACGGCTTCCGCGAGGTCCTGCTGAAGGCCCGGGAGGTGATCGAGGACTGCGGCTGCCGGGAGAAGGGCCTCGACGGCTGCCACCGCTGCTTGCTGCGCCGCGTCCCGCCGGCCGACTACGACAAGGTCAGCCGCAACGAGGTCCGGCAGATGCTGGACGAACTGCTCGGCGCGGACGGCGAACGCTGGGCCACCTCCCCCGTCACCACCACCCAGCACATCCCGATGCACCAGCAGGCCGAGAGCGACCTCGAGGTCCTGTTCATCGACACGCTGCGGGAGTGGGCCGCGCTGCCCGAGAGCCGCGCCAGCGGCGACGCCTACATCACCCCCGCCGGCACCCACGCGCTGGACCTGCGGCTGACGGCCGCCGACGGCACCACGCTGAGCTGGCGGGTGTCGCAGCAGCGGGTCCTCGACGGCACCCGTCCCGACGTCCTCTTCGAACGGGTCGACGCGCCCGGCCCGCGCGTGGCGCTCTATCTGGACGGCTACGAGTTCCACGCCGGCCGCGCGCACAACCGGGCCGGTGACGACGCCGACAAGCGCACCCGGCTGCGCGCGGAAGGGCTCCGGGTCTTCCAGCTCACCTACGGCGACGTGAGCGACTGGCGGCGCCGTGTCCGGGACACCGGGCGCGGGGGCGCGGGGCCGGCCGACCCGGTGTGGTTGCCGTACGGCGACGCGGCGCGCGACAAGGCGCGGGGCTACTACTCCACCGTGCGGGGCGGGCTGCCCGGGGAACTCGCGGAGACGGTGTGGGTCAACCCGGCCGTGCAGTTGGCGGAGTACCTGCGCCGGCCGGACGCGGAGCGCTGGCAGTGGCGTGCGGAGGCCGCGCTGGCGGGCTTCATGGGGACCGGCGTCCGCCCGGTCGCCCTCACCCCGGACGCCGTGGGCGGGCAGATCGCGGTGGCGCTGCGCGGGGGGACACCGGCGGGGCCGCGCGGCCCGGTGCAGCTGTTCGCGGTGACCGACCGTTCGGGGTTGCCGCTGGTCGTCGCCGCCGATGGCCGGGCCAGGCCGCCCGCGTGGACGGGCGTGGTCCTCCTCGACGACGCGTCCGGCGTCCACGCCCGGGAGGAGGCGCACAAGCGGCGCTGGCGGGCGTGGCTGTACTGGTCCAACGTGCTGCAGTTCCTGGACACCGGGGGCGGGGACGGCGTACAGCTCACTACGGGGCGGCTTGACGGGTTCGCGGTGGAGACGCTGGCGGTGACAGGTGGGGGTGGGGTGCTGGAGAGCGTTCGGGCCACGCTGGCGGGCGGCGTGCCGGAACTGGCCGCGGCGCCTGAACCTCAGGCTCCCCCAGCCGTCGAGGCGATCCCCACCCCGCGTGCGGCGCCTCCCGTCCGGGACCCGGCCTGGGACAAGGTCATCGAATACCTCGACCCGGACGAGCCCGGCCTGCACGCGCTCGCCGAGGCCCTCGCCGCACGGGGCGTCCCGGTGCCGCATGACGGCTACGAACTCGACGCGCACACCGGCTGGCAGGCCGAACTGGCCTGGCCGGACGCACGCGTCGGAGTCGTCCGGACCCCGAGCCCGCCGGAGGGCGAGGACATCGATCCGGAGGCCGCCGACCGGGACCGCGACTTCGCCGCGGCCGGCTGGGAGGTGCGTACCGCCGCGGCCTGGACGCCCGACGACCTCGCGGACCGCATTGACGGCGCACAACGATCCGACGACCGGGAAGGTCGTAACGAAGGGGAGAACGAAGAGCAGTGACCGGCAAGAACGTGACGCTGCGCCTGCTCGACAAGGCGGACCGGGAGATCCTCAAGCTCCCCCGTCCGGTCAAGGGCGCGATCTACGACTTCCAGCACAAGTTCAAGACCAACCCCGACTCGGCGGGCCTGCGCCTCAAGCAGTTGCAGGGGCACGACAAGCTGCACTCGGCGCGGGTCAACGACGAGTACCGCGCGCTGCTGCTGCGGCTGGCCGACGACGACTGGCTGATCGTCTCGGTCAAGCACCGCAAGGACGTGTACGCGCACCTGGACCGGCTCACCTACTCCGTCAACCGCGTCACGGGCGGCATCGAGTACGTGGACCTCCAGGTCGTACAGGAGGAGGTGCTAAGTCCCGCGGCCCCGCAGACGGCGCCTCCCGCCCAACCCGCTGCTCCGGAGCCGCTGTTCGCGAAGTGGTCGGAACAGGAGCTCACCGACCTGGGGGTGGCCCCCTCCCTGGTGCCCGTCGTCGCCGCGCTGACCACCGAGGACCAGCTCCTCGGGCTCGTCGAGTACGCGCCGCAGCTCTCCGGCGAGGTGCTGCTGGCGCTGTACGACGGCAAGGCGTACGGCGACGTCCTGGAGCAGGTCACCGCGCCCGTCGCGGTGCCCGATCCCGTGGACCCGGAGGACTTCCGGGCCGCCGTCGACCGCCCCGCCACCATCGTCACCACTTCCGACGACGCGCTGCGCGAGGCGCTCGAGGGCGAGGACTTCGGGCGCTGGAAGGTGTTCCTTCACCCCACCCAGGCCAAGCTGGTCGGCCGGGACTACAACGGCCCGGCGCGGGTGGGCGGCGGGCCCGGCACCGGCAAGACGATCGTGGCGCTGCACCGGGTCAAGCACCTGGTGGAGCGGCTCCCGGCCGGCCGGACCAAGCCGGTCCTGCTGACGACGTACAACAAGAACCTGGCGGCGGACCTGCGTTCACGGCTGCTGGCCCTGGGCGGCGAGGCGCTGCTGTCGCGCGTGGAGATCAGTCACGTCGACCAGCTCGCGCTGCGGACCGTCCGGGAGGCCGAACCGGGCAACCGCAAGCGCATCGTCGACGAGGCGCAGGCGGTGCGCGAATGGCGCTCGCTCCTCGACGAGCTCGGCGAGGACGGCTGGGACGCGGAGTTCCTGCACGACGAGTGGACCCAGGTGATCCTCGGCCAGGCGGTGACGTCCCGCACGGACTACTTCCGGGCCCGCCGCGCCGGACGCGGGCGTACGGTCAGCCGTGCCGAGCGTGCCGAGATCTGGCAGCTCGCCGAGCGGTTCACCCAGCGCCTGGACCGCCTCGGCGTGCAGACGTGGGACCAGATCGCGGAGCGGGCGGCACAGCTCGAGGCGGGACGCGCCCGGCGCATCCAGGACATCGAACGCCGGCGGGAGGAGGCGGGCGGGCTCGACAACGTCCACATGGCCGACGGTTCCGGGGGCTGGCTGCGCTACCGATACCGGCACATCGTGGTCGACGAGGCCCAGGATCTGCGGCCCGCGCACTGGAAGATGCTGCGCGCGATGACCGCCCCGGACCGCAACGACCTGTTCGTGGTCGGTGACACCCACCAGCGCATCTACAAGAACCAGGTGACCCTCGGCAGCCTCGGCATCAACATCCGGGGCCGGTCGTCGAGGCTGTCGCTGAGCTACCGCACCACGCGGCAGATCCTGCGCTCGGCGCTGAACGTGCTGGGCGAGGAGACGTACGACGACCTGGACGGCGCGGCCGACACGCTGGCCGGGTTCCGCTCCGTGCTCAGCGGCGGCGTACCGGACCTGCACCGGCTGGCCGACTGGCAGGAGGAGCGCGAGGCGATCGCCGCGCTGATCGCGTCGTGGGGCGAGGTGCCGCACGAGCAGATCGCCATCGCCGTACCGACCAACGACATGGCGCGCGAGGTCGCGTACACGTTGCGGCAGCACGGCATCATGGCCCTGGAGATCGGCCCGGACGGGCCCCTCGGCGACAGCGGCGTGCACATCGGCACGATGTTCCGGTTCAAGGGGCTCGAGTACCGGCGCATGATCCTGGCCGGGGTCACCGACGGCCTGGTCCCGCGCGCCGCCATCCAGCAACGCCGCACGACGGACCCGGCCCGCTACCGCACGGAGATGCAGCGCGCCCGGTCCCTGCTCTTCGTGGCGGCTACGCGGGCTCGGGACAGCTTGGACATCTTTTGGCACGGGGAGGCGAGCCCGTTCCTGAGGGAGCTGATAGAGACGCGGGGGCGGGTTACGGCGTGACGCGACGGGGGGCGCCCGGGGGCGCGGGCGTGACCCGTGGCGCGGCGTGACCCGCCGCCGGGGGGCTGGCGCGACCCGGGGGCGCGGCGTGACCCGGCCCGGGGTCGCCGCGTACACACCCCCGGGGCCGCGGCGCGACCCGCCGCCGGCGTCGCGACGTGACCCACCCCTGGGGCCACGGCGTAACCCACCGCCGGCGTCGCGGCGCGACCCGCTCCGGGTGCCTGCGGCGTAACCGCCCCCGGCGTCGCGGGCGTAACCCGCCCCCGGGGACCGCGGCGCGACCCGCCCCGGCTAACGCGGCATGACGGGTGCCTGCGGGACGAGGAACGGTCGCCGGGGGTCCTCCGGCGGCATCCTGCGGGTCGCGAGGGCCGGGTCGGGGGCCGGCAGGTACGGGGCGAGGGCCGCGTACACGTCCGCCGCACCGGCGGGACGGTCCTCGGGACACTTGGCGAGCAGGGCGTGCGTCAGGTCCTGGAGCGCGGCCGGCGCGTCGACACCGTGGTCGGCCAGCCGGGGCGGGGTCGCGGTGAGGTGCTGGGTCACCAGCTCGGCGGGCCCCTGACCGCGGAAGGGAGGGTGGCCGGTGAGCATGTAATGCAGCAGACAGCCCACCGCGTACAGATCGCTGCGTCCGTCCAACGTCCTGTCCCCGGCCAGCAGTTCGGGCGAGGCATAGGCGACGTTGCCGAGCGTCTCGCCGGTCATGGTGAGCTGCGGGTCGGCGTCCGCCAGGACCTTCACAAGACCGAAGTCGAGGATCTTCACCAGGCCACTGGTGCGGACCATGACGTTCTGGGGCTTGAGGTCACGGTGGACGAGGCCGGCGGCGTGGGCCGCGGAGAGCCCTGAGCACAGTTGCGCGGCCACCGAGACCGTGGCCGGCACGGAGAGACGCCCCTCGTCGGCACAGTCGACGACGTTGTCGAGGGTCGTCCCGTCGACCAGCTGCATCACCAGGCAGCAGACCTCCTCGGTGACGGCGGCGTCGTACACGGTGGTGACGTTGGCGTGATCCAGGCGCGCCGCGGTCTTCGCCTCCCGCTCGAACCGCGCCAACGCGGTACGGCGCCAGTCGGGCAGGGCGAGGAGATCCGCGGCGACGGTCTTGACCGCGACGGGACGCTCCAGATACGTGTCCGTCCCCTGCCAGACGTGCCCCATCCCGCCTCTGCCCAGAATCCGGTCCAGCCGGTACCTGCCGCGCAGTACCTTGCCCGCAGCGAACTGCTCCACGTGCACTTCCTTCGATGAGCCCCAGCGATGTGTTCCGCGCGGGCCGCCCGGCCGGAGGCGCACCCGGTGCCGTCGGCCTCGCGCGGAAGAAGTCAACCAGTCTCGCGCACCTGCCGTGGGGCGCGTCAGTCGTCCTGCACCTGGATCAGCACGACGAAGCGTTCACCGTCGCTGCCGGCGACGAAGCTGTCCAAGGTGGCACCGGGGACCACCAGCGGGCCCCGGGGCCGAGCGCGTCCACGCCCGGCGACGGCATCGGCCTCGCCCCGATCCACGTATGCGTGCGTCGGCCACAGCAAACCCCGCCACAGCGCGGCAGGACCTCCGCGATCCGCCAACTTGTCCCCCAGGCCCCGGCCCCCCGTCATTGCGATGGCACTCGGCTACCACGACACCACCCGCCTGGTCATCGAAGCCAGCAGAACCTGGAGCCGATACGCCCCGGCGACCACAACCGGTGAACGCTAGAGATCTCCGGTCTCGCCCGTCTCCACGAAACGGACGACGCAGCGGCGGACGTGCTCAAGGAACTCCGGCAGAGTGTCGGCGACCTTGTCGAACTCTGCATCGTCCAGGGACGCGCTCCGAGACCGGTGGATCGCGCCGCCCCGGTCTGCGACATAGAGGATGCCCCCACCATTCGAAGCGATCACCATCCCATGAGGGCCGTCCGCTTCCGAGAGGGAGACCCCTTCCTCCTCGACCCGGTGCAGGACATCGCACGCCGAGTGGACGAAGAAGCCGTTACCCACCTCTGGCAGCACGACCTCCCCGATCGACTCGTAGAACGTCAGCAGATCCTCGAATCCCTGAAGCTCCCGGCCACCGTCATGGACAGCCCGAAGATCCTCTTTACTGGCGATCCGGACTTCATTCATGCCCGGCTCATAGCCGTTCTTCTCCTCGAACGTCAAGACCATGGAGCTCACCGCATGCGTGATCTCCTCGCGCCACCGTGACAGCCATTCAGCCGAGTACGAAAGCTGATCCATGGCCCGGATCATGCCACCGTCGCCTTCACACGGACCCAGGGATGCCGCGTGCATGCGAGCCCACCAGTCCCGAGGGCCTACACGCTCAACTCGTGCGCCAGGGGCCCGATGAGCTCGGCCGGGGGTGGGAGGCGTGGCTCTTGGGGCGGACATGGCGGGCTCCTCCCATCCGCATCGGGCGTGCGACTCCCCGCCCAGCCTGGCAGACGCCCCGCCGCCTACGGGCGCGGACTCTCCCTCACGTCCGCGAGGAACATGATCCCGTCCGTGTGGGGCAGATGAGCTGGGTCGAACGGCGCGTAGCCGAACCACGGGGAGACGCGGAGGGCGGGGTGCGTCTACGACGACGCCGACGTACGCGACGCACGGCTGGCCCATCAACTCCGACGCGGCGGCCACCTACTGGAGCAGATCGCCCCGCTACTCGCACAGGTGAGGGAGGCAGGCGGACTCCAGCCGCTGGAAGACACGTTGCGCGAGTGGCACGGCCGACTGGCCGCCCGCGAGCGGGCGATGCTCACCGGAGCCGCGGAACTGGACGCCTACCTCCGCGCCCGCGCATGAAGGTCACCCGTGCGACGGGCACGGCTGGAGAAAAGCGTTCGATGGACCACCGCTCCGCTCGGTGTGATGAGCCGTAACCGCCCGCCGTTCACAGCGGGCCGACCACGAGACCGCCGACCGTCTCGGACACGATCGCGGAGGGCTGGAACATGCGGCGTGGAGCCACATGTCCGTCAATGCCAAGCCTCAGCCTCGGCGTCCTCACCGAAGAACACCAAGGGCGGCCTCGACACTCCTTGAGCCCTTCGGAGCAGAGGGTGCCGAGCCGCTACCTCCGGCCTGACTCCCAGGGCATCGGGCCATTCGGCGATCTCGACCGGCTGCCCCAGCATGACGCCGTCCCAGTCCGTCTCCTCCGTGAGACCGCGTCGGTCGAGGACCATGCCCCAGGTGCTGTCCCGGTCGGTGTCGATGAGGTGTGAGACCGCCTGGACCGCCATGTCCTGTTCGGCGCGCGACATCCCGTCGAGCCCGAATTCGACGACCATCCTGCCGTCGGCCAGGCGACGGAACCTCGTGAACAGGTCGGTCTGCTCGTTCAGCCAGAGCTGGAAGTTCACCTCTGTGCTGTTCGTCAGTGTGAGGAGCTCGATCAATGCGGCTCGCTCCATGGGGAGTTGCTGCCCCCAAGAATCCGGCCCGTTGGTGATGGCGGTGACAACCCGGGACGCGGGGTGGGCGAGGTGCACTCCGCTCGTCGCGAGTGCGTGGAGGACCTGTTCGAGACCTTCCCAATCCTGTTGGGCGCTGTACCAGTAGTAGAAGCCGTCACTCATCCCGTGTCCCCTCGTGAACGTGTGCACGTCACCGCGGCCACGCCCGCGTCCGGCCTTCCATCGACTACACGGTCCTCCTGCCCGGCACGGGGCCCTCGTCCCGGCTCAAGCCGACGCCGGTTGCCAGCGGTAGGCGTCGGCGGTCTCGTCGTACGGACGGAGCAGCGGATCGAGATCCGCTCGGAGAAGGTCCGCGTCTTCCGGCGGCAGTGCCAGCGACGCGCGCCGCATGCGGACGCTCCATGTCGTCGGGTCCGGGAAGACCGACAGCCGGGGCACCAGGTCACGCAGGACCAGCCCTTCGCGGAACGGCGCCAGGCCGGACACCTCGAGGCGGCAGCCCTCCGTGAACGAGCGGTCGCCGAAGACGACCGGCTGGTTCAGGACGCGGACGGGGCCGGCGATTGAGGCCCGGCCGATCACGCGGCCCAGGTCGCGGGTGGGGTTCCGGAAGCAGCCGCGCGTCGTGTACAGGAAGACCTCGTCGCCCTCCACCAGGGTCCGCGCCGCCTTGGCCCGCCCGGCTGGGAAAGCCATCCGCTGCTCCGTCACCACCCAGCTCAGGGCGGCCCGGTCTCCGATGATCAGCAGGTGCGCGGACGACATGCCGATCACCTTACCGAGGCTTCAGGCAGTCGACCGCCCTCCCGCCGGTCAGAGGCCCGCCCGCTCCAGCAGCACCGGTAGCGCGTGCGGCTTCACCTTCTGCACTGATCGCACCTGCCCGAGTCCCAGTTCGTCCCGGGTCACGGGGGCGCGGTAGAGCGCCTGCGTCGCATCGGTGAGCAGGGCCGCTCCGACGAGGTACCAGACACCGGGGTTCTCCGGGTCGTCCCAGGGCTTCTTGTCGACTTCGGCCACCGCGGCGACCGCCGACTCCGGGTGGGTGAAGAAGAACCAGAGGCGGTCTCCGCACTCCATACGGTTGCGACGGCTCAGCCAGAGGTCTAACTCGGGCTCCTCCTGCGCCAGCCGCCGCATCGTCTCCTTGTCGGACGGCTCCCCGTCGAGCGTGTCCTTGTTCGGATTGAGGATGTATATCCAGTCCGCCACTGTTCCCCCTCGTTCGGCACCGGCAGCTCGCCACCACGGCAGACCGCGTCATGTCGCGTCGCGTCACGCGCCGCGTACAGCCGTCCCCCCACCACATGGTGCCAAGGCTCGGCAGTAATCGCATGGGGCTTGTCGGTCAGTCGTGGGGGCGTAGGGCGCCGGTGCTGAGGGCGTCGCGGGCCAGGGTGGTGATTTGGCGGCTGAGTTCCGTCACCCGGCGGGAGCGCTCCTCGAACTCCTTCAGGGCCCGGAACGCGGATCCGTACCGGCGCTGTACGGCGATGTCCATCTGCGGGATGCGGGCGCCCTTGCTGTCCAGACGGAAGGTGCCGCTGGCGGTGGTGGAGCGGCGGGTGTTGGCGGTGCTGTGCAGGAAGCCCTGGAGGAAGTCGGTGTCCAGCTGGTCGCTGGTCGAGACCGGCTCCGGGTCGGCGAACTCGACCAGCCCCGCCCGGACCAGGTCGGCGACGCTGACACTCGGCCCGTCCAGTGCACCGGTCGGCTCGCCCGCGGTCAGCGCCGGCAGCAGTTCCGCCAGCCGGTCCAGCTGTTCGGCCAGTTCCCGGCGCAGGGCCTCGTACTCGGCTCCGTAGTCGCGGTGGGACTCCTCCACGTAGCGGCCGGGGGTGAGGTCCACGACGTCGTCCAGCAGGTCGATCCGGTCGACCTCGGTGATCTGCTCGGGCCTCGGGTCCAAGGGGGCGTCCGGGTCGTTGGACGTCAGGTCGACCATGCGCACCGTGGTGGCGGAGTCGTCCGGTGTCCGTGGCCGGCGCAGGTGCCACAGGTGCACGGGGAGGGAGTGCGCGGCGGCGGTGCCCGGAGCCAGCGCGGTGACCTGCGTCAGGATGCCGCGGCGGACGAGCTCCGCGCGGATGCGACGGCCGGCCTTGCGGTACGCCACCGAGGCGGGCATGACCATGATCACACGGCCGCCGGGGGCGGTGTGTGCGTAGGCGTGCTGGAGCCACGCCAGTTCGCCCTCCGCTCGGGACGGCGTGCCGAGTTCCCAGCGCGGGTCGAGGAGCAGCTCCTCCCGGCCCCAGTCGGTGTCGCTCACCGGCGGGTCGCAGACGACCAGATCGGCCTTCAACTCCGCCCACCGGTCGGAGCGTAGGGAGTCACCCTGTTCTACGTCGATGTGGGTCCGCTCGGCGAGATCGCCCCGCGCCTGCGCGAACCGGGCACTGCGGGCGTCCGATTCCTGACCGTGGCGTCGGACACCCGGGGCGGAGCCCACGGCGAGGAGCAGGGTGCCGATTCCGCAGGCGGGGTCGAACAGCACGACGTCGGCCGCCGTGTCCCCGGCGAAATGCCGGACGGCACGGACCACTCGAGGCGAGGTGACCTGATCGGAGCCCGCGCGCCGTACGGAGTCCGTGAAGCGTTCGGCGAGGTCGTTCATCACCTCGGCGGGGGAACGGTCCTCCGCCAGGCGTCGGGCAAGGACCAGAGCCTGCTCCGGGAGCGTGGAGGGCTTGTCGGTTCCCCGGCCGGTGAGGGTTTCGGCGACGTCCGCGAGCCCGCCGAGGATGTCGTCGCCGTAGGCGCCGCGCAGCACCTGCCACAGATGCACCTCGTCGGTGACGTCCTGTCCCTTGCGCTGCTTGTCCAGCCAGGCCTGCACTTCGGCCAGATCGAACAGGGGACTGTGGGCCCCGCCGCCGGCCGGCGCCGGGAAGTCGTCGTACCGCCGCCTCCAGTTGGATACGGCGGCACGGGTGACACCTGCGATACGGGCGATCTCGGAACCGGTTACCAACGGGTTCGTCGGAGTGGCCGGGGTCTGTGGCATGCAGCCACCGTACACAGCGCGACGCCGGGCATTCAATAGCGTATGGACGTTGACGGCGTCAACGGTGCCTTAGGCATCGAGTGTCGGAAGCGGTGCGTCCAGCGTGCGGGGGTCCGCAAGCCTCAGCGGTGCACGCCGAGCGCCCCGAGCAGCATCGGGAGTGAGGCGTGCAGTTCGCGTTGCCAGTAGCGCCAGGCGTGTGTGCCGGGGCCGTAGAAGTGGGTGGTCAGGTGCCTCGCACCGACGCGTTTCAGCTCCGCGGCCAGGGCGTGGTTCTGGCGATTGAAGTCGGCCTCGAGGGCACTCGTGCTGCCCGGTGCGTCCAGGGGGCCGGTGGTGCCGTCTCCGCAGGAGAGGTATACGGGGAGGTGCTTCAGGCGCTTGGCCAGGTGGTAGGGGTCGTGCGCCCGCCAGATGTGGCGCTGGGCGACCGGGTCCCCCCAGACGCGCAGGGGGTCGTTGCCCTGGCCCGCGAAGAAGCCCATGATGCGGTCGACCGACTCGTCGTTCAGGAGCGGGTGCGCGGAGCCGGAGTAGGCGGCGGTGGCCCTGAACATGCCCGGGTGGCGGGCGGCGTACAGCAGGGCGCCCTGACCGCCCATGGACAGGCCGGCCACGACGCGGTTGCGGCCGGCGCCCCAGTCGCGCTCCAGGAGGTGCCGCAGCTCGACCGTGTGGAAGGTCTCCCAGGCGGGGTCGCCGCCCTGGCCGTGGTTCCACCAGTCGCTGTACCAGCCGTTCCAACCGGCCTCGGGCATGACGACGAGCACGTCGCGCAGACTGTCGATGGCCGCGACGTCCGTCCTGGCGGTCCAGGACGTGTAGTCGCCGCAGCAGCCGTGCAGGAGCCACAAGGTGGGCCAGTGCCGGTGTCGGTCGGCCGGGTTCCAGCCGTCGGGCGTGAGGAGACGGACGTTGACCGTCCGGCCGCCCAGGGCCGTGGAGCGGACGGTCAGGTCGAGCTGGCGGTCCGCTACCGGGGTGACCGCTACGACCTCGGCGCCGTGCGGTTTGGCGGCACCGGGGGCGGGGGGTGTGGTGGCCGGTCCGGGTGGGGCGGCGGCAAGTGCGGGGGTGATGGGCAGGAGGGTGAGGAGGAGTACGGCGAGGACGAGCCGGATGCGGGCTCGTAGGGTCAGGACGGCGGTCACGGTGGCTCCCTGCGGTGCGGTGCGGTCGCTTCATGAACGGTTCGGACCGGGCTCGGGACGGACTTGCCTCGAGGAAGGATCCACCACTGGAGCGCATTTGCGACAGGGTGCCTCGGGGGTGCCTCTTTCCAGAGGGGAACGTGCTGAGCCGTGGGGCAGATGTTCCTCGCTGCTGCGTACAACCTTTTCCCGTCGTCGCAGGTCACCTGTGGTGTGGGCCGTGGCCGGAAGCAACCTCCCGTGGCCGGAAGCAACCTCCCGCGTCCCCGCCCCGCCACCGGGCCCCGGCCCTTCGACACCCCGTTGCCTGAGGAAGCCCTCGTTGACCGACAGCACCACCCCACCCCGGGACGGATCGGCTCCCGTCCCGCCCTCGGCCGCCCCTTCCCCGTCGGAGGTGCGTGCGGAACGCCGCCGGCTCGTCGAGTCGATCGGCGCCCTGCGCCGTCTCCTCTCCAAGCGCCGCGCCTTCGAGGTCGCCGACCAGCGGCGCCTCCAGCACGAGGCACGGCAGCGCAAGCGTGTCGAGGCCGCCCACGGCGGGAAACTGCGGCGCATCGAAGAGGAACGGGCCGTCCAGGAGGCCTCGCTGAACCACCGGATCGGCGCCCTGGACGGAGAACGCGAACGCCGCGAGGGTCAGGCCCTGTCCGTCCTGCGCCGTCAGTCCGTCGAGCGGGCCCTCGGCAGCACCTACCTCAATGCCCGCGACGTGAACGGCATCGGCGAAGGCCTCGTCCGCAGCCTGTCGGCGCAGGGCATCAGAACCGCGGCCGACTTCGACGACGTGAGCTGGGACAAGGCGCCGAACGGCAAGGGCGGCGACGTCCTTTACATCCACCGCACCAAGGGCGGCAAGGTCCACATCAACGGCATCGGCGAGCACCGTGGCCGCCCGCTGCTGGAGTGGCGCCGGGCCGCCCTCGCCCGTGCGCAGGCCCGCGCCCCGCGCACGCTGCCGCCGGACGAACGGCACCGCATCACCGAGATCATCGAGGCCGAACGGCGCCGTCTGCGCCAGGAGTTGGCGGAGGTGCCGCGGACCGCCGAGACGGCCCGCAAGGAGGCCGTACGGCTGCATACCGAGGCCCTCGGCCTGCTCGACGGCGCCGCGAGCGAGGCGGCGCGGCTCGCCGCCGAACGCCGGGCGGAGTTCGACACGATGGCCGAGCAGCTGAGGGACCTCCAGGACCGGCTGTCCGCCCACATGGAGGCGTACGGCGATGTCGGCCGCCGGGTCCGCCGCGCACAGAAGCGCGCGCTGCGGCCGGTCGCCGAGGTGCCGCGGTCCCTTCCCGGCATTCCGTCTCCCCGTACTCCGGGGGATGCGGCGCCGGCGGTCGGTCTCGCCAAGGTCACGGGCCGCAACGGTCACCGTCCGGTTCCCCGCGTGCGGGCACACCCCGGCTGGCTGATTCCGGTTCTCTACTTCGGCCTGACGGCCGTCGTGGGTGTGGGTGAAATGGGCGGCAACACGGCTCACCCGTACACGATGGTCGCCTCCCGGCTCGTCGCCCTGGCCGCCGTGGCCGAACTCCTGCGGCTGTGGCTGCCGCGCGTACGCACTCGGTCCGCGGGTCGGATGCCCGACGGCACCGGATGGCAGACCTCCGGTGTCTTTCTGGCGCTGACTGCGACCGGCATGTTCGAGGACGAGCAGTCCGATGTCTTCGGGGCGGCCTGCGTCGTATCGGTCCTCGCCGCCGTGCTCTTCCTGGCGGGGACCGTCAGCCGCATGGCGAAGACGGACGAACGCACCGGCGAGTCCACCTGACCCGACTTCGAGCCCCGCATGACCGATAGCACGCCCGAGAGCCTGGACACCACTCCCCCGCCGAGCTCCAGGGCAGGCGCGAGCTGTCCGACATCGCGTCCGTGAAGGTCGCCTGCGTGGAGCGCGTCGCGCTGGCCAACTGAGCCGACGGGCCTGGCGGCTGTCGTCACACCCCAGCGACCGCCGGGACACAGGGTGCCGGGACTCACCATCGTCCTCACCGACGCCGGGCCTCGGGCCATCATCGCCGTGCGCCCCGGCCTGGAAGCCGCCGTGCGCCGCCTCTTCACCGACAAGCTCACGGCGCGGGAGATCGCAACACTGCGCTCCGTGCTCCGTCGGCTGTAGCCGCCGGGGCGGGATCAGTGGCCCTCGGCCTCCGCCGTCCGCCCGTCCCTGTCGGGGAGGACCAGCAGCGCGTCACCGACCGGGCGTTCGCCCGCCGCGTCGGACGGGTCGTTGATCACCTGGCCGCGCGCCACCATCGTCGTCGAGCCGCCGCCGTCGAGGTTGACCGCCTCGCGCAGGCCGAGGGAGTGGGCGACGCTCGCGGCCTCGGTGATGCTCAGGCCGAGGGCGTCGGTGCTGCGGCCGTCGGCGGTGACGAGGACCGTGCGGCCGGCGCCGTCGACGCCTGCCAGGGTGCGCGGGTTGCGCTTGTGCACCCAGCCGTAGTACCAGCTCGGGTCGCCCGGGTGCACCATGCCGTCGGTCCTGGGGGTGACGTGGAGGCGGCCGTCGCGGACGAGTTCCGGGCCCGCGTTGACGATGGTCGTCCCCCGGGACGGCGTGACCCGGTGTCCGCGGTCGTCCAGCAGGGTGGTGGTCAGGTGCAGACGGGCACCCGGTCGCGCCAACTCCGCCAGTTCCGCGACGCGTTGGCCGGTCGCCTGGACGGAGCTGCCGCCGGGCGGGAGCGGGCCGCCGCGCGGGGAGCGCAGTGCGACGACCCGGTCGTGGGCGTCCAGTACGGCTTCCGTGCCGTCGCCCCGCGGGGTGCTCGCACCGTAGTCGGGTGTGAAGGCGACGAGTTGGTCGGGGTTCGTGCAGGTCACGTCGTGGAGCGGCAGCGCGGTCGGGGTGTCGCCCTCGCTGCCGCCGCAGTTCCTGATCAGGCCGGGTACGCGGTTGATGCCGTCCAGGGACAGCGAGGTGCGGCCGGCGGTGACCCGCCCCTGCCAGGTGAGGCGGGAGACGTCGGTGCGGCGGCCGTCGTCGTGGACGATCAGGCTGGGGCGCCCGCGGACCGGCTCGCTCAGCAGGCGGCCGTCGTACACGCCGACGCCGGCCGGGTCGCCGGGGGCGCCCGCGCGGGGGTCGAGGACGAAGAAACCGGCGTTGACCGCCGCCGTCGCGCCCGCGGCGGCGGAGAGTTCGCTGGTGGTCTCGCGGTTCTCCAGGTCGGGGCCGTAGGAGGCGTCGAGTGTGCCGCGGAACGTGCGCGGGTCGATGGTGAGGACGTCCACGCGCCACGGGCCACGGTCGGTGGTGGCGCCGTCCCAGCCGGTGTAGGTGACCGATCCGGTGAATCCGGCCGCTTTGAGCCGTGCGCGTTCCGCCGTCGCGGCGGACTGCGCGTCAAAGGTGCCGATGCGGACCCGCCAACCGAGGGTGCCGCCCGCGTAGTCGGCCGTCCTCGGTGTCGTCACCCGCTCCACCCGCGCCGCGAAACCCTGGTGTCGCAGGTCCCCGGCTAGTTCGTTGGCGCTCGCCCTGTCCTTGAGGGTGCTCGGGGGTGCGTCGGGGTCCGGTGAGGTGTCACCGCCGGGGATGGATGCCTCGACCGTCCAGTGGTGTGCCGGGTCGACGGCGCCGCGCACGATACGGGTGAGGGTGACGCCCGGCTGCAGCGTCCGCGTCGTGCGGGTCTCCGCAAGGCCGGACGCGCCCAGGGCCAGCGCCTCGGTTCTCCCGGGTGGCCGGGATTCGGCGGATGCCTGGACCGGCGGTCCGGTCAGCGACACCGCCAGGACGGTACCGAGGACGGCGCCGGCGCCGCACAGTCTCTTGGTCAGCCGCACACGCGTCACTCTCCCACCACGCACCGAGAAGCACACGAACCGTCACTTGACACACGGTGGACAAGTATTGGCCGGTTCCGTCGTACGTCAAGAGCGCTCGCGGGGGCACGGGTCCGCGTCCGGACGGCGTTGTCAGTGGTCGTCGATAGATTCTTTTTCGTCCCGCCGGTCCGGCGAGGACATCCCCTTTCGCATGCATGGGAGATGGTGCGTTGTCCGTACGGGAGAGGTCGAGCACGGCGCGGGTGGTGCCGTCCGCGCGGCCGCGGAAGCTTGCCAAGGTGCCGTTCGTCGAGTTGGCCGACGGGCGGTTGCAGGGGGTGGTGTCCAGTGGGTCGGACATCGGGCGGGTGTATGTGTCGTCGGTCGCGGCGGGGACGTACGCGTTCGCGTGCAGCACCAACAACAACCGGCCCTGCGGTGGGGCGCGCGGGTCGTTCTGCAATCACATACGCGCGCTGATCGGTGAGGCCGTGCTCCAGTACGGGGTCGAGCGTGTGGCCCGGTATCTGAAGGCCGAGGTGTCGGGCGAGGGGGCCGACGCGGGCAGCGTCACCGGCGCCATGACGTCGACGCGGCCCGCGCAGGGGGACAGTTCAGCCGCGGCTCAGGTGTTCAGCCGCTTCCTGCGGCATCTGGCCTATCTCGAACTCGCGCCGACCACCGCCCCGTTGCCCGAGATGCAGTGGTTCCCGACGACCAGGGCGGTGGCTTGATGCGTGCCGATCTGCTGACCGACGTCATCGACGGGCTCGACGAGGCCCTCGCCGCCGTGGACGGTTTCGACGGGGCTCTCGTGGACGGTCTGCTGCGTCCCCAGCCCGCCCAGGCGGCCGGTCTGGCGGGGATCGCCGAGGCACTCGCCGGGTCGCCGCTGGCCGGGCGGGTGGCCGAGGCGGCAGAGAAGACGGCTGCGGGTGCCGCCGGCGAGGACCACTTCATCGCGCTCGCCGCCGCGCGCACCGCGCTGCTCGGTTCCGTGCACGACGCGCTCGTGGCGCGGGTCGAGGAAGCCGTCGGACGGCCGCCTGCGGAGGAGGCCGGCACCGCCACGGCCGACGGTGCGGAGCCCGCGCTCAATCTGCTGATAGCCGCCCGCAGTTGGCTGTGCGATCTCTCGCGTGCGGGATGGCGCGGTATCGACCACGAACTGGTCGCGGGAGCGTCCGCCGTCGTATCCGCGATGCTGCCCGAGCCGGGGCTGCGCCGCCTCGCCGCGCTGCTCGACGGATTCGCCGCCGAACTCGCCGCGTCCTGTCCCGGGGCGACGCTGGAGCAGGTTCCGGTACGGCGGTGGGCCGACCTGTGGTCGCGGGCCGTGCTGCTCACGCTGCCGGGCGCCGCCTCCGCACCGGCCGTCGCCGAGGTCACCGGACGGCTGCTGCCGCTTGGGGTGGACCTCCAGGAGCATGCCACCGCCGTGCAGGCGCAGGTGCACGCCGTGTTGGAGCCGGACGGCGGCGGGACGCCCCGGCTGGTGCGGGCCAGTGTGTCCGCGCCGAAACCCGACACCGTCGTCGGAGCGGGACTGTGGCAGCTCCTGCGGCCCCATATGTCGCTGCTGGCCGCCGTGAGTGAGGGGCATGCCATGGAGCTCGACGGCATGCCGGTCACCGGTGAGGGCGATCTCGTCTGGGAGGACGCCCGGGCCCGGATGGGCGAGCCCGCCGACGTCTTCGCCACGGCACGGGTGGCGCTGCCCTCCGCGGCGGCTTCCGCGACCGCGCCGTTGGACCGCCATCCCGCCCGGATCGCCGTGCCCGTGCTGCTGGAGGGGTACGCGGTGGAGGAGGGGGACGACGGACGGGTGGCCTTCCAGGTCGCCGGGGAGCGTCTCGCCGTCGACGTCGACCGGGTTCCGGCGGCCGGTCCGCTGACTCCGGAGTCCGTCGCCTCGTCCGGTGCGTGTGTCGGGCTGCTGCGCTGGGACGACGGGGAGTTTCTGCTCCAGCCGCTGGCCGTGGAGCGGACCGTACGGAAGAAGGCCGTCGCCTTGCACGCCGGGGCCTGGGCCGGGGGTACGGCGGACAAGGCCGGTGTGCGGGCCGAGAAGGCGGCGACCGATGCCGTCACCGTGCTGCGCGAGCGGGCCGGAAGGCTGCTGAGGGCATGAGCGAGGCGAGCATCGGAGGGGTTGAGGCGCTTGCCGAGGAAGTGAGCGAGGCGAGCATCGGAGAGGTTGAGGCGCTTGCTGAGGAAATGAGCGAGGCGAGCATCGGAGGGGTCCCCGCGCCCGACGCGGACGAGAACCGGCGGCAGGTGCTCTACTGGCGGCTGCTGGCCCGGCTCTTCGATCCGGAGGAGCAGCCGTCGCTGGAGTCGGCGAGTCTCGGCGTGGTCGAGGACATCGGTCTGCCGCCGGCGCTGCTCGATCCCGGGGCGTCGGTCGATTCCGTGGTGCAGCGGCACCCGGAGCTCGCGGCCGAGTTCGACGGGCTGATGACACCCGGGCCGGAGGAGGACGGGGGGCGTGACCGGGCGGCTGAGGTGCGGCGCGCGGCGCTGGTGTCGAAGGTGCTGCTGAACGTCTTCGCCTCCGGCTCCGGCACCGTCACCGCCGAGCAGCTGGCCCGCTGGCAGTCCGACGCGGGGTGGCTGGAGCGGGCCCTGGGCTGCCGGCCCGGTGATCTGCGCGGCGGGCGGGGTGGCGGTGTCCGGGCGACGCGTGCCGGCGGGGGCGTCTCCCTGACCGGTACGGGGGTCGGCGGGCCCACGCCCGACCTCAGCCGGCTGATTCCCGAGATCGGGCCCGAGCTGGGCTCGATCGAGGCCGGTCTCGTCCAGCGGATGCGTCTGCGCGAGGTACTGGCCGACCCGGCGCTGGCGTCCCGGCTGACGCCGAGCATGTCGCTGATCGAGCAGCTGCTGCGGGACAAGGACAACCTGTCCGGGGTGGCCCTGGCCAACGCCAAGGCGCTGATCCGGCGTTACGTCGACGAGGTCGCCCAGGTCCTGCGCAGCCAGGTGGAGAAGGCGACGGTCGGCGAGCTCGACCGGTCGGTCCCGCCCAAGCGGGTCTTCCGCAACCTCGACCTGGACCGCACGATCTGGAAGAACCTCACCAACTGGAGCCCGGAGGAGGAGCGGCTCTACGTCGACCGGCTGTACTACCGGCACACCAGCCGCAAGACGACACCGCAGCGGCTGATCGTGGTCGTGGACCAGTCGGGTTCGATGGTGGACTCGATGGTCAACTGCACCATCCTGGCGTCGATCTTCGCCGGGCTCCCGAAGGTCGACGTACACCTGATCGCGTACGACACCCAGGCGCTGGACCTCACGCCGTGGGCGCACGACCCGTTCGAGACGCTGCTGCGCACCAAGCTGGGCGGCGGCACCGACGGGACCGTCGCCATGGCGCTGGCCCAGCCGAAGATCGCCGAGCCGCGCAACACCGTCGTGGTGTGGATCTCCGACTTCTACGAGTGGCGCACGGACGAGCTGTTCGAGAGCATGGCCGCCGTTCACCGTTCGGGGGCGAAGTTCATCCCGGTGGGTTCGGTGACCAGCTCCGGGCGCGGCAGCGTCAACCCGTGGTTCCGGGAGAAGTTCAAGGACCTCGGTACGCCGGTGATCTCCGGCCACATCAAGAAGCTCGTGCACGAGCTCAAGACGTTTCTCACGTGATCGACGCGGCGGCGTCACACACCTGTCCTCCCCCACCACCGTACGAAAGGCCATTGACTCATGTCCGACCTGCTGCGCGCTCCCGCCGAGATCAAGTACGCCGAGGAGCTCGACTGGCTGGAGTCGATCGACGACAGCCCCAAGCCGTTCTCGTGGCGCCTGTCGCCGAAGATGGTCCGGCTGTTCATCCTGGGCTCCGAGCGGGCCGACGGACTGGACCGGGAGGTGCCCCAGAAGTGGTTCGGTGACCGGAGCTTCGTGGAGCGGTCCATCGTCACCCTCGCCTCCGACCGCGGTCTGCTGCTCATCGGCGACCCCGGCACGGGCAAGAGCTGGCTGGCGGAGCTGCTGTCCGCCGCGATCTGCCGCAACTCCACGCTGGTGGTGCAGGGCACGGCCGGCACCACCGAGGACCACATCAAGTACTCCTGGAACGTGTCCATGGTCATCGCCAAGGGGCAGTCGCGGGAGTCGATGATCCCCTCGCCGATCATGACCGCGATGGAGACCGGCGCCATCGGCCGGTTCGAGGAGCTGACCCGGTCCACAAGTGACGTCCAGGACGCGCTGATCTCGATCCTGTCCGAGAAGTACATCTCGGTCCCCGAGCTGGAGAGCGGCGGCGGTGACGACAACATCGTCTTCGCCAAGCCGGGCTTCTCGATCATCGCCACGGCCAACAGCCGTGACCGGGGCGTCAACGACCTGTCCTCCGCGCTCAAGCGCCGCTTCAACTTCGTACGCATCCCGGTGGTGACCAACAAGAAGAGCGAGGCGGAGATCGTCCGCTTCCGCACCGAGGAGCTGCTGCGCCGGCACTCGATCGACCTGGATGTGCCGCCGACCCTGCTGGACGTGCTGCTGCAGAGCTTCGCCGACCTGCGTGCCTCCGCGGCGGCGGCCGGCAGCGACGACGAGAAGCTGGAGTCGGCACTGTCCACGGCCGAGCAGATCGGTGTGCTGGAGGACGCGGTCCTGCACAGCAACTTCTTCGGCGAGCGCGCCCTGACCGCCCGGACCCTGGCCTCCTCGCTGGTCGGTTCCCTGACCCGGCGCGAACCCGAGGACCTGGCCATCCTCAACAAGTATCTGCACGGGGTCGTCGAGCCGCGCAGCAAGGAGGAGGGCGGCTCCTGGCCGGAGTTCCTGGAGGGCGGCCGCGACGCGATCGCCACCCTGTCATGAGCGGGCGCCAGGAGAGCACGCAGGGCACGTCGTTCGCCGCGCTGCGCGGGCAACTGCGGGAGGCCGCCGCCGCGTTCGCCAGCGGGCCGGACGCCCTCGAGGGCATCCTCCTCGGCATGGTCGACGACGTGGACCGCGCGGTGCGCGAGCCGCTGGAGATCTTCCCCGTCTGTCACCACTCCCCCGCCTCCGCGCTCGCCATGGCGCGCAGGCTGCGGGAGAAGCAGCCGAAGGTGGTGTATCTGGAGCTGTGCGAGGACATGGCTCCGCTGCTGACCGAGCTGCGCAACTGCCGGCTGCCGGTGGCGGTGCAGGCGTTCGCCGGTGATGTCGACGGCTTCCCCCAGGAGTGGGCACCGCTGTCGGTCGTCGCGCCGATCACCGAGGCGTCGGCCGAGTACCAGGCCATCGCATACGCGCTGGACACCCCGGGCGTGGAACTGGTCCTGGTCGACCGCTCGTCGGACCACGTCTTCCAATGGGACAGCAGAAGCGAGCAGCACAAGGAGGAGAGCGACTCTCCCCAGGAGGCCGAGGCCGCGCTGCACGGTGAGGCCGTGGGGGTGGAGATCGGCGACCTGCGGCCGCGCTTCGCGGAGCTGGAGGAGCATCTGCTGCGCCACGGCAGGGTGCGGCACTGGTCGGAGTGGTGGCACCAGTACGTCGAGGTGCCGCTCGGCGACGGCACGGCCGGCCACGACACCTACCGCCAGGTGATGTTCCTCATCGGCAGCCTGTTCCGGAGGCTGGCCCCCGGCGACGGCGACCGGATACGGGTGGACGAGGACCGCGAGCGGTACATGTGGACGCGGATGCGCGAGCATCTGGCGGCGACGGGCACGGACCCGGAGGACTGTCTGTACGTGTGCGGGGCGTTCCACGCGGCCAGCCGCGTGGCGGAGTTCGGCGTGCACGGCAGCACGGACACGTTCACCATCCCGCCGCGCACGGCGACCGTCTGGCAGTACGGGCTGATCCCGTCGAGTCACGCCGCCATCGAGGCGCAGTTCGGCCTCGCGGCGGGCTCGGTGTCGATCGCGGCGACACAGTGGGCGAAGAACCTGAAGCGGACCCGGGTCGAGCCGTACCGGCTTCAGGGCCAGGCGGGGGCGAGGAGGACCGGGAGGAAGAAGGCGGCCGTTGCGGCGCCGCAGTCGCCCCACGCCGGGGACATGCTGTCCGGGTTCCTGCGCCGGCCGCCCGTGCTCGACCCCCTGGACGAGGCGGAGCTGCTGGGCTGGTCGGTGGAGATCGTGCGCGCGGCCCGGCGCAACGGCTATCTCGCCTCCACCGCCGACGCCATCGCCGTGTTCGAGACGTCGATCCTGCTGGCCGGCATGCGGGACCGGGCCAGGCCGACGCCGTACGACTTCCAGGACGCGGCAGTCACCTGCATCGAGAAGGACAGGGTCCCCGGGCGGCGGGACGTGCGGCGCCTGGTCGACATCATGATGGGCGGCGACCGGATCGGGCAGGTGGGCTACGAGGCGCTGCCGCCGCTCGCCCGGGACGTGTACGACCGGCTGGAACCGCTGGGGCTGAAGCTGCGGCAGCGCGGTGTGCAGCGGGCGTTGCTGGACATGACGTCACGGCCGGAGCTGGAAGCGTGCTCCGATGTGCTGTGGATGCTGCGGCGGCTCATGCCGCACGGGACGGCGCGGCCGATCATGGGTGAGCGACGGCTGGGCGAGCGCTCGATCCAGGAGTCCTGGGACCTGGCACTCGGCACCCATCAACGGGCCCTGATCGAGCTCGGATACGAGGGTGTCAGCATCGAGCAGGTGCTGGAGCAGCGGCTGCGCCGCGATGCGTACGGGCCGCGGGCGACCACGGCCACGGTGCTGGCGGCGGTCGAGGACACGCTGCTGTACCTGCGCGGCCGCCGTCTCGCCGACGAGCTCGGCACGCACGCGCTGAAGGTGCTGGCGGCGGAGCGCAGTGTCGACGGGGCGCCGGAGGTGCTGCGTCGGGCGCGTGCGCTGCTGGCGTACTACCGCACCGCCGAGCCGGTGCTGCCGGCGTGGATCGAGTCCTTCGTCAAGACGGGGTACGCCCACTACTGCACGCTGCTGCCGACGGCGTTCCGGGACGAGGACGCGACGGTGGGGCAGGTCGCGGCGATGCTCGGCTTCCTGTTCTCCATGGAGAGCCTGGCACTGTCGCTGGGCTGCGACCGGACCCAGCTGGAGCTGGCGGTGGCCCAGTCGCATCCCGACGACCCGGCGAAGACGGCGCTGCTGTGGGCGGCGCAGGTGCAGCTCGGCACGCTGTCCCGGGCGGAACTGCGGGCGCGATGCGCGGAGTTGCTGGACAACCCGCTGGTGGTGCCCGCCTACCCGCGCTATCTCAGCGGCTTCGTGCACGCCCTCGAGCCGGTGCCCGGGCTGGCGGACGTGGTCGTGGAGGCGGTGTCGAACGCGTTCGGGCGGCTGCCGGACGCGGTGCTGCTGCCGTGGCTGCCACTGCTGATCACCACCCTGCGGTCGGGCGCTTCAGACCTGGCCCCGCTGCTGATCCGCGAGGCGGGCCGCATCTTCCCGGCCCGGCTGGCGGCGCTGGACACATGGGTGCCGCCGTGGCGGGCGCCGGAGACGGATCCGTTCGTCACCGGGCCCGCGGCCGCCGTCCCCCGGGGCGCGACCCTGCTCACGGCCCACCCGGCGACGTGCGACGCGGTCGCGGAACTGCTCGGCTGCGACGACGGCTGGACACGGCACGGCGCCCCGGCGCCGTCGGGCGCGGGGCTGCTGGCCACGCACCCGGCTGCCTGTGACGCGGTAGCGAGGCTGCTGGGCTGCGACGACGGCTGGGCCGCGGCGGCCGGCCCGTCCTCGCCGGGAGGTACGGCGCTCACGGCCCGCCATCCGGAAACGGCCCGGGCCTTGGAGTCCCTGCTCATCAGCACGTGACGGCGAGTGTCGGGTCCCGGTCTACCGGGCCCGACCACACTGAAGGCGGTTCAGACCAAGGCGGCTGGTCCCTCCTCCGGGGCCGAGGACAGGGAGGTGACGCAGGGCCGTTCGGGTGCCCAACGCCTGAGCTCCGGACGTCGGCGCCTCAGCGTGCGGGACAGGGGTGAATCCGCCGAGGTGGACCATGACGCGTGGGCTGTCGGCCGGTGCCCCGGATCGACTCCTCTCAGACTGCGATGACCTGCTGGGCCAGCAACAGTGCCAGCGGTCGCCCTTGGAGCGGGAAGCGTCCGCCGGTGGCGGCCCGAATCGCGTCGGACATCGGCCACCACGTAAGGGGGGTCCGGTGATGTGCGGGTGTCACGCCACCGGACCGGTCGTCAGTCGAACGGGATGGTGAGCACCGAACCCGCGCCCACCTGCAGGGTGGAGGGGCCGTTGCCCAGGGCGCTCCAGACCTCCACGCGGACGGTGCCGCCGTTGAGGTCGCCCAGGGTGCCCGAGGCGGAGTGCAGACCCTGCCTCGCCGAGGAGTACTCCTCCCAGCCGGGGACCGGATCGGTGGCGAAGTAGCGGAACGTCTCCACGCGGTCGAACCTGCCGTCGCCGGTCAGGTCGTACGACACGCGGGCCTGTTGTGCGTACCCGACGGAGGTGCCCGCGTCCACCTTGAACGTGAAGGCCGTGGCGGCGCCCGACTTGAGGTCGCCGCTGACGTTCTTCACCTCGTAGACGAGGGGGTTCTTCGGGGTTCCGTCGTTGTTGGTTCCGCCGGCGGAGGGGATGGTGTCGGAGGTGGCCGTGGTGGCCGCCTCGGTGGCGAGGGCGCCGCCCGACTGCGGGTAGAAGGTGCTTCCGGTGACGTCCGGAGGGCCACCGTCACCGGTGGTGGTGACGGTCACCGTGCCGCTCGCCGGACCGACCTGGCCCGAGGTGTCACGGGCCCGGACACTGTAGGTGTACTCGGTGCCGGGGTTCAGCCCGGTGTCGGTGTGCGTGGTCGCGGTGACGGTGGCGACCTTGGCGGTGCCGCGGTACACGTCGTAGTCCTTGACGCCCTTGTCGTCGGTCGCCGCGGTCCAGGTGAGCTTGACGGAGGTGTCGGTGACGTCGCTCGTGGCCGGGGTGCCGGGGGCGGTGGGCCGCTCGTCGTCCGGCTCCTCACCGCCGCCGGTGGCGCCGCAGAGGGTGTCGAGCCTGGTGTCGTCGCCCGCGCCGGACGCGGTCGACCTGGCCGGGACGTTCAGCACACCGCCGTCGGAGAAGAGCACCGAGCACTCCTGGCCGCCGTAGTTGTGTGCGGCGTAGGTCGTGGTGCCGCTCTTGTCGAAGGCGACGGCCGTCGGTGTGTTGGCGGTGACGGTCATGTCGGGGGCGCCGAGGGAGTTCAGCGTGGCGACCCACTGGTACGTGTGCGCCTTGGTCTCGCCCGCTTCGGGCGCGTATCCGGCGTTCCCCTGGTCCCACTTGCGCATCGCGCCGGCTGGGTCGTAGAGGGCCTGGACCTCCCAGAAGATGTCGCGCCACTCGGCGGCCGGTCCTCCGTTCTCCCTCTCCATCTCCGCGACGCTGCGGCGCAGCATCTCCTTCTCGCGGGCCAGGTGCAGCGAACCACCCGTCACGGGCAGGAAGTTGATGCCGTGGATCTCCTCGGGGTTGGCGGTCCACCAGGTGGAGTAGGCGCCGCCGCTGCTCCAGACCATGCCCACGACGTCGTGGGTGAAGTTGTCGGGGTAGACCTTCTGGTCGGCGTCGAACCAGTACTGCGCGATCGACTCCGACTCGGTCATCATCATGTAGACGCCCTGGTCGCGCAGCGCCTTGTCGCCTGTGGCCGAGCCCCACAGGATCAGACCGGCGCTGAGGTTGACCGACTCCGAGGACGACTCCTGGTTGTTGCCGGCGGCGAAGGCCGCGTGGCCGGCGGCCCAACTGTGGCCGGCGTAGACGTCGAAGCCGCGCAGGAACGGGTACTTGGTGTCGTCCCTGGCCGGGTTGGCCGCGTCCTTGATGAGCTCCTCTACCATGCCGCCCCACTGCGACTCGGCGGCCCACTGCGGGTCGTACTGGGCCACGATCGCCGCGGCCATCACGTAGTAGGAGTAGTGGAAGTGGTGGTCGTTGAGCTCCTGGTCGCTGCCGTAGGAGGCCGGATAGCCGGTGAGGGTGCGCCAGTCCTTGTCGTAGGAGAACTCCGAGGGTCCGCCGGTGGTGAACCACTCCTCCATACGTCCCTTGAGCAGGCCGAGCAGCTTGTCGCGGTCCCCGGTCTCGCCGATCTGGTCGGCGAGGGGCACGAGTTGGGCGAGCTTGCCGAGGGCCTTGCCCGTCCAGTAGGTGTCGGTGGCGCCGCTGAACGGATCGGCCTGGTTCAGCACGTCGTCGATGTACGACGCGAGCCTGGCCCGGTCGACGCCGGGTGCGCTCGGCAACCCCGGCAGGACTCCGTTCACCTTCTGCACGGTGGTGAAGGAGGTGCCCTCGCGGACCTTCATCTCGCCGCGCGGTGAGACGTAGCGGTAGTCGGTCAGCGGGTCGGAGGTGTGCAGCCACTGGTGGCGGTAGAGCGCCTGGAAGGTGCCGGTCTCCTGGCCCTCCTTGGCCTCGGTGATCAGCCGGTAGATCGCCCGGACCTCGCCGTCGCCCTCCCGGTAGTCCCAGTCGACCTTGGAACCGGTCACGAAGCTGAAGGCGTACTTCTGGTAGGCGGAGAGCGCGTCCTTGTCCGGCAGGACGGCCAGGGAGAAGTAGTCCTTGGAGCCGAGGTCGGCCCGGATGGAGTTCCCGGACACGGTCCAGTCGCTGCCGCTGGGGGCGAACAGCGCGTAGTGGTGGCCGGAGATGGTGACCCCGAGGACGTTGCCGCGGTCGGCGAACACGGTCGGCGTGGCCGCCGCGCTGATCTGCGCCGCCCCTCCCCTGCCCTCGGCGTACAAGTACGGCATGCCGTGGCCGATGGTGGTCCGCAGGGTGCGTGTCCCGTCGCTCCAGTACGGAGTGACGGTCCAGTCGCTCCATCCGTCGGCCTTGGCGTCGGGCGAGTTGAGGCCGGCGAGGCCGAGGGTCAGGTCCGCCTTGTGGGCGAACTCGTACTGGCGGCCCTCACCGACGATCTCATGCGTGGTCGGGTGACCGACCTCGAGACCGCCGGACACCGCCCTGTAGGTGAGGGGGTGTCCGTACATGTTCTCGGACCAGGGGTTGCCGGCGTACCGCTGGAACGCCAGCGAGGACCACCAGTCGTTGGTGGGCACCGGCCGGTCGGCGACGGCGGGCGTGACCTTCGGTTTGACCGCCTGACCGGTGTTGTTGGTGGGCCCCTTCGTCCCGGCCGGCCGGGAGTCGCTGTAACTCCCCTTGCCCACGGGAACGGTGGCGGCGGTGGCGATGCCGGCACCTGCCGTCGCCACCAGGCCCGTGGCGGCCAGCGCGGCCGCCGACAGGAGGGCGAGACGTTTACGGAATCTCATGAGCCACCTTTCTGAGAGCGCTCTCACGAGTTACGTCAACGTAGGGGCATGACAGTGAACGGTCAATAGTTGTAACCATGAACGAGGGGACGGGCGGCCTGGGTTCAAGCGCTGACGCCCTTACGGCCTGTCCGGCGGACCATGGCCGGACAGGCCCTTGCGCGCCCGTCTTCGCGAGCTCAGTTGCGGGCGGGACGGTAGGCGTCGTTGACGTCCACCGGGGCACCGCCGCCCAGGACGCCGCCGCCGGGAATGTGGATCGTGCCGCGCACGGCGACGGCGGCTGTGCCGTGGCGCGGCACCGGCATCGGGGCCAGCCGCTCCCAGCGGTCGCGCACGGTGTCGTACACCTCGGTCTCGTCGAAGACCGCGTTCGGGTTCGCGCCGTCGTGCCGGCCCTCGCCCCCGAAGGTGTAGATCTTCGTGCCCACGGCGGCTGCGGCGATGCCGCCGCGGGCGGTGGGCATCGGTGCCCGCTCGGTCCAGCGGCGGGTACCCGGGTGGAGTGCGTAGACGGTGTCCCGCACGTTCACCTGCCCCCGGTCCCGGCCGCCGAGCACGTAGAACGTCCCGCCGACGACGGCTCCGCCCACATGGTCACGGGCCGCCGGCAGCGCCGGCAGGCTCTCCCACCGGCCGGTCACCACGTCGTACGCCGACACGGTGTACACCGTGTCCTGAAGGCCGCCCTCCTCCGGCACGAGGACGCGCATGCCGCCGGCGAGGAGGATCTTCCTCCCGAGTACGCCGATCGCGGCGCTCCCCCGCTCGGTTCCCGAGGGCATGGGTGCCAGCCGTCGCCACCGGTCGGCGCGCGGGGAGTAGACGAAGCAGTCGCGCAGGGCCTGCCACTCTGACCCGCCGGACAGCCCGCCGAGGACGTAAATCCGGCCGCGGACCACCGCCACATTGGGATGGTTCATGGGGACGGGCAGTGGTGCCGCCGGTAACCAGGTGTCGCGGCGCGTGTCGTAGACGTCGACCCGTCCGGTGGTGGTGACGCCGCCGGACTCCGCGGGGACGACGCCGCCGATCACATAGACGTCGTCGCCGACGGCGGCGACGCTGTGCTCCTGCCGGGGGCCGCTCGCGATCGGCGCCAGCGGCCGCCATCCCCTGCCGTAGGTCCCCGGTTCCGGGGGCGTGCCGCCGGGTGTCGTGGGGTGGCCCGGGTGGGCGTGGGCCTGCACGGCCGGGGACACCGCCAAGGCGGCGCCGAGAAGCAGAACTGTACGCCGCTGCATGAGAAACTCCTTGTCACAGGGGCTTGTTGGCGCGGGAAGCGGGTGGCTTCCGCGCGTTCAGTGTCTCTGCGCCGCGGCGGGCGAACCAGGGGATGTCATCCCATGGGTGGGCGCCCGGGGACCGTCCGGGACGGCCGTTAGTAGACGAGGACTCTCCAGCGCTCGACCCACAGCAGCCAGTCACCGCCCGTACCGCGTACCTGGACGCGGTCGGCCTCTACCTGCCAGGCGGTGCCATAGAGCGTGGCGTCGGGGAGGTCCACCCTGACGACGTCGTGGATCTCCAGGTCATCCTCGACCGGCCGAGACGACGTGTGCGCACAGTGATCGCAGAGATAGTCGACCACCTCGCGTCCCGCAACAGTCAGCGGCCTGCCCGGACGGACTGCCTCGACGAAGCACCGAGGGCACGGGTCGGCGGTATGCGCGCCTACTGATCGGGACATCGTTCGGTCCTGCTGTACAGCAACGACGTACAGCAAGGTCAGGACGGCGGGGCGGGTCAGGACGGCGGAGGTGGGTCAGGACGTGGAGTCGACGACCTGCTGGGTGCCGAGGACGGCGAGCAGGTCGAGCCGGTCGGCGCTGTCGGTGCCCAGGGCAGGGGTGAACCAGAGCAGCCGCTGCCGTCCGTCCTCGCTGAACAGGTGCAGGCAGTTGACCTCGACGACCCCCAGCGCGGGATGGCGGATGCGTTTGCGGTCGTCGCGCCGGAAGGCCACCTCGTGCTCGGCCCACAGCGCGGCGAACTCGGCCGATGCCTCCAGCAGCGAACGGATCATCGACGTGACCTCTGCGTCCTTGGCGTCCCGCCGGGCGGCGGCCGCCCGCAGGTCGGCGACGAACGCACGGGACTGGGCCGCGTGGTCGGCCTCGGGGTGCAGGTCACGGGCCTCCGGTTCGGTGAACCACCGGTACACGAAACTGGCCCGCGGCCCCCGGTAACCGGACTGGTCTCCCACCAGCGCCACCGCCAGCGGGTTCTGCACCAAGGTGACATGCAGATCGGTGATGACCTGCGCGGGCGTCGACGGCATCCGCTGGAGCAGATCAAGCATGCCGGGGTGGATGTGGCAGGCCGCGCTGCCCGACATCGGCACGGGGCGGCCCGCCAGGTGGTACAGATAGGCACGCTCGTCGGCGGTCAGGCGCAGCGCCCTCGCCAGTGCGGCGATCATCTGCTCCGACGGCTGGGACCCGGCGCCCCGCTCGAGCTCGTTGTAGTAGTCCACCGACGCCCCCGCGAGCTGGGCGACCTCGTCCCGGCGGAGCCCCGGCACGCGGCGCCGCGGCCCCTCGGGAAGTCCCACGTCGGCCGGGCGGATGCGGTCGCGCCGCGACCGCAGGAACGCGCCGAACTCGGTGTATTTCACAGCAGCCATGGCCCCATTCTCCGTCGCGCCGGGGCGCCGTCCCAGGGGATGACATCACCTGGTTGCGCCCGCCGGCACCGCGCATCGTGGAGGACATGACTACCAAAGACCCCCCTTTCACCCCGGCACCCGAGCGGGTTGCCGTCGTCACCGGCGGATCACGCGGCATCGGCCGCGCGGTCTGCGTCGAGCTGGCCCGCAAGGGTCTGGCCGTGGTGGTGAACTACGCCCGGGACGCGGCCGCGGCCGACGAGACGGTGAAGACGATCACCGCCGCCGGCGGGCGGGCGCTGTCCGTGCGGGCGGACGTGGCGGACGAGCACGCGGTCGCCGCGCTGTTCGACCGGGTCGAGCAGGAGTTCGGCGGCGTGGACGTCGTCGTGAACTCGGCCGGCCGGCTCGCCCTGTCGCCCATCGCCGACCTCGACCTGTCGGTGCTCGACGCCGTGCACCGCACCAACATCCGCGGCACGTTCGTCGTCGCCCAGCAGGCCGCACGGCGGCTGCGTGCGGGCGGCTCCTTCCTGGGCGTGTCGACCTCCGTGGTCGGATCGCAGTTTCCCGGTTACGGCGCGTACGTGGCGAGCAAGGGCGCCGTCGAGGCGATCACCCTGATTCTCGCCCGCGAGCTGCGGGGGCGGGACGTCACGGTGAACACCATCGCCCCCGGCCCCACGGCCACGGACCTGTTCCTCGAGGGCAAGACGCCCGAGGAGATCGACAGGCTCGCGAAGATCCCGCCGCTGGAGCGGCTGGGCACCCCGGAGGACATCGCCCGGGTCGCCGCCTTCCTCACCGGACCCGAGGGCCACTGGATCAACGGGCAGGTGCTGCGGGCCAACGGCGGCATGGTGTGAACACGGGCACGGCCAGCGCGCCAAGACGGACCATCTCAGCGCGGATCACCTGAGTACGTATCACCTGAGGAGACCACCAGTGCCTTTCGCCAATTTCAAGGTTCCCGCCGGCACCGTCAACGCCGAGGACAAGAAGAAGATCATCGAGCGCACCACCGAGTTGTACGTGGAGATCTACGGGGAGCGTGTCCGCGCCACCACCGTCGTGCTCGTCGACGAGGTCGTCGACGGGGGCTGGGGGGTGGCCGGCAACGTCCTGACCGCCGCGATACTCAACGGCGACACCTGACGCCCGGCACTGGTGGGCGCGGAGGCCGTGGGCCCCGCGCCCGCCGGCAGGAACGGCGAACGCGGGCGCACGATCTTCTTCCAGAACGAGAAGGCGTACGACGCCCCCGACCAGGCCGCCATCCAGAACGGCTCGGTCAAGGGCTACGCCGCGTACAAGGTGGGCGACCGGGTCACCACCCACGAGGGCTGGGGCATGGGCAGCTACTGCTACTACAACGTGAACCCGAGCATCGTCCAGCACCACGGCTTCGCCGCACCCGCCCGTCCGGGCGTGCGCTTCCACCACCTGCTGGTCGTCTCGCTGAGCGGGCACGGGCAGTACGAGTGCGTCATCAACGACACCGGCACGCCGACGTCGGGCAACACCACCGTGCCGTCCACGGTGGTGTCGTACCCCTGACCCCGGCGCCGGGGGCACGCCAGCGCCATGGCCGACGCCGACGGCCGGGCGCGCCCCCGCGGCACCGGTGGCGGCCTCTCCCGGCTCCGGGGACGGAAGGGGCCGCCGTGCACGGCCCTACCGCACGGGCGCGGGGGCCGGTGCGGGGGCGTAGCCGGTGGGCCGGGTGGTGAAGGTGCCGCGGCCCTGGGTGCGGCTGCGCAACCGGGTTGCGTAGCCGAAGAGTTCGGCCAGCGGCACGGTCGCGGTGACGACCGTCGCGCCCGCCCGGGCGACGGAGCCGGTCACCCGGCCGCGGCGCGCGGCCAGGTCACCGAGCACTCCGCCCACCGCGTCCTCGTGCACGGTGACCGTGACCTCGACGACCGGCTCCAGCAGGACCATCGCGCAGGCCCGCAGGGCGTCCCGCAGTCCGAACCGGCCGGCGGTGCGGAAGGCGGTGTCCGAGGAGTCCTTCACATGGGTCGACCCGTCGGTGAGCGTGACCCGCAGCCCGGTCACCGGGTGCCCGCCCAGCGGTCCCTCGGCGAGCGCGTCCCGGCAGCCGGCCTCGACGGCACGGACGTACTCCTGTGGCACGCGCCCGCCGACGACCGTCGAGCGGAACTCGAAGCCGGACTCCGGGGAGTCCAGTGGTTCCACATCGAGGACCACATGAGCGAACTGCCCCGCGCCGCCGTCCTGTTTGACGTGGCGGAACACAAACCCGGACACTCCGCCGCCGACCGTCTCCCGGTAACTGACGTGCGGCCGACCGACGTTGACACCCAGCCCGTAGTCACGCCTGACCTTCTCCACCGCGACCTCCAGATGCAGTTCGCCCATGCCGGACAGCACCGTCTGACCGGTCTCGGGGTCGGTGCGCACGACGAGCGAGGGGTCTTCCTCGGCGAGCCGCGCCAGTGCCGATGCCAGGCGCCCGGTGTCGGTGCCCTTCAGCGCCTCGACGGCCACGGAGACGACCGGTTCGGCGACGCCCGGAGACTCGAGGACCAGCGGGGCGTCCGGCGCGCACAGCGTCGAGCCGGCGCGGGCGGACTTCAGCCCGACCACGGCGACGATGTCGCCGGCGGTCGCCCGGTCCAGCCGGTCGTGCCGGTCGGCCCGCACGCGCAAAATGCGTCCGATGCGCTCGGCGCGGCGCGCGGTGGCGTCCCACACGGTGTCTCCCTTCTCGATCGTTCCCGCGTAGACGCGCAGGTAGGTCAGCCGCCCGGTGGCGGAGGCGTTCACCTTGAACGCGAGGGCGGCCAGCGGTGCCGCGGGGTCGGCGGCACGCTGCTGCTCGGTGCCGTCGTCGTGCCGGCCGCGCACCGGCGGCACGTCGAGCGGCGACGGCAGATAGGCCAGTACGGCGTCCAGCAGCGGTTCGACACCGCGGTTGCGGTAGGCGGAACCGCACAGTACGACGACGGCGTCACCGCTGCGGGTCAGGTCCCGCAGGGCTTGGGTGAGCGTGCCGGTGCCGACCGTGCCCGTGTCGCAGAACTCCTCCAGCGCGCCCGGATGCAGCTCGGCGACGGCCTCCTCCAGCAGCCGGCGCCGGCGGTGCGCCTCCTCGCGAAGGTCCTCCGGCACCGGGGCCGGATCGTTGGCCTCGCCGTCGTCGGTCCAGGTCAGGGCCCGCATGCGCAGCAGGTCGACGACGCCGGTGAAGGTGTCCTCCGCGCCGATGGGCAGCTGCACCGCCAGGGGTGAGGGGTGCAGCCGCTGACGTATGGAGGCGACGGCGGCATCCAGTTCCGCTCCGGCCCGGTCCATCTTGTTGACGAAGGCGATGCGCGGCACGCCGTACCGGTCCGCCTGCCGCCACACCGACTCGCTCTGCGGCTCCACACCGGCGACGGCGTCGAACACGGCGACCGCGCCGTCGAGGACACGCAGCGAGCGCTCCACCTCGTCGGCGAAGTCGACGTGGCCCGGGGTGTCGATGAGGTTGATGCGGTGACCGTCCCAGGTACAGCTGACGGCTGCGGCGAAGATGGTGATGCCCCGGTCGCGTTCCTGCGGGTCGAAGTCGGTGACGGTGGTGCCGTCGTGGACCTCGCCGCGCTTGTGGGTGGTGCCGGTGGCGTACAGGATCCGTTCGGTGACGGTGGTCTTGCCGGCGTCTACGTGGGCGAGGATGCCCAGGTTGCGGACGGTGGCGAGGGGGTCGGAGCGCATGGCCCGTGGCCTTTCGGTGGTCCTTGGAGCAGGGCAGCGCGATTTCCCTGACGCACACGGCGTCGGACGTCCCGGGAAGTGTGGGGCGTCGGAGGTCAGACGTGCGTCATGGGCATCCGGTACCGGGCGCGCAGCGGGCACCGGACGGACGGGGACACCTGGATCACCACGGACCGACGGGACCGGGAACGGGGAGCGGCGACAGCGGCGTGGTCACGCACGGCCGGTCTCCCCCCACTGGTCGATGAGCGCACCGTCCGACGGCCGGGCGGTGCGTGTCCGGCGAGTCTAGGGAGGGAGGGGCGAGCTGGACCACGTAATATTCGCGTCTCACATATTGGTACCAGATTCCTGCGCAGTGAGATCTCTGGGATCGTTGCATAGCCCACATTGTCCGCGCGGCCTCCCGTGAGGTGGACGCGTGGCACGGTGCGGGCCGCCGGTGTACGCCGCCGGTGACCGTTCTCCCCGGAAAGACCGTGAAATGCCCGCACCAACCACCGGCCCGGCCCCCGTCAACTCTCGGTCCCGGGTCCTCATCGCGAGCCTCATCGGCACGACGATCGAGTTCTACGACTTCTACATCTACGCGACCGCCGCCGTCCTGGTCTTCCCCAAGCTCTTCTTCCCGAGCAGCGACCCGACCACGGCACTGCTGTCGTCCTTCGCCGTGTTCGGCGCCGCGATGGTCGCCCGGCCGATCGGCGCCGTGGTCTTCGGACACCTCGGCGACCGGCTCGGCCGCAAGGGCACTCTGGTGGCCTCGCTGCTCACCATGGGCATCGCCACCTTCCTCATCGGCGTGCTCCCCACCTACGCGCAGGCGGGCTGGATCGCCACCGCGCTGCTGGTGCTGATGCGGCTCGCGCAGGGCTTCGCGCTCGGCGGCGAGTGGAGCGGCGCGGCCCTGGTCGCCACCGAGAACGCCCCGAAGCACAAGCGCGCCCTCTACGGCACGTTCCCGCAACTGGGTGCCCCGCTCGGTTTCATCATCGGCAACGGGCTCTTCCTGCTCATCGGCGCGCTGCTGCCGTCCGCGGCGGGCGCCGACCCGTCCCAGCCCTCGGACGCGTTCCTGAGCTGGGGCTGGCGCATCCCGTTCCTGTTCTCCGCGGTGATGGTCGCGATCGGCCTGTGGGTGCGGATGCGCCTGGTCGAGGCGCCGGTCTTCTCCCGGACCCGTGAGGCCGGGCTGGTGCGGAAGCTGCCGCTGGCCACCGTCTTCCGCAGCCACTGGAAGCAGCTCGTCCTCGGCACCTTCTTCATGCTGGCGACGTACGTGCTCTTCTACCTGATGACCACGTTCTCGCTGAGCTACGGCCGCACGCCCGAGGACGCCGCCGTGCCGGGCCTGGGGTACAGCTACACGACCTTCGTCCTGATGATGATCTTCGGTGTGCTGTTCTTCGCGGTCTTCACCCTGGTCTCCGGTCCGCTCGCCGACAAGTACGGCCGGCGCACCACCCTCGTCTGGGTCACCGCCGGGATCCTGGTCTTCGGACTGGTGTGGGTACCGCTGATCGGCCTGGGCACCCTTGGTGTGGTGCTGTGGCTGGTGTTCGGCTTCACGCTGATGGGCATGACCTTCGGCCCGATGGGCGCGCTGCTGCCGGAACTCTTCCCGACGAGCGTGCGCTACACGGGCTCCGGCATCTCGTACAACGTCAGCTCGATCCTCGGCGCGGCCGTCGCCCCGTTCATAGCGGTGGCCCTGTGGGAGGCCGGCGACGGCTCGCCGTGGCTGGTCGGGGTCTACCTGTCCTCGATGGCACTGCTGACGCTGGTCGCGCTGCTGCTGGGCAAGGAGACGAAGGACGTGGGTCTCGACGAGGGCGAGGCTCCCTCCAACCCCGAACCCGACGAGGTTTCGGCCGCCACCGCGGCCCGCTGAACCGTCCGCCATTCGCACTGCGGCCCCCTCTCCGTTCCCGTCCGGGCGGGGAAAGGGGGCCGCATGTGCACCGGGCCCGCTCGCGTACGTCCGCCCGTTCAGCGCTCGGCGGCCATACGCACGAAGCCACTCCATGCTTCGGGGCCGAACGCGAGCCTGGCTTCTGCGGGCTGCTTCGAGTCCCGGGCCAGGACGGCTCCGCGGGCTGCGGCGACCTCGACGCACTCACCACCGTTGCCGGTGCTGTAGCTGCTCTTGACCCAAGCGGCTTCTGGCACAGCCGCCTTGCTGGGCTGCACGCTCATGGGTCTCCCATCAGTTGCTCGATGAACGCCGCTGACTCGCTCGGGGGCAGCGCCTGTGATCGGAGGATGCGCTCGTCCACGGCCCGCGCCACGACGTGGCCGCTGAGGCCGCGGAGGTCCTGGCCATGCTCCGCAGGGAACTCGGCGGCGAGTGACGGCGTTGCCCGAACCGGGGGGCCGGATGACGGACACCCCCGGCCTGGCTGGCACTCCGATCAGTAGGCGACCTTTCCTGAGCTGGGATTGTCGAACAGCAGGTAGAACTTGGTGCCGTTCAAAACGGTAGTGGCTGCTGTGCCCCAGGTATTGGCGGAGATCGTGCGGTAACTGTTGCACGTGACCTCGTTGGTGCTGGACTTGAGGAGGCAGGCGCTCACTCTCACCGTACGGCTGGGCTTGACGTTGATGTCCACACAGTTGGACGTGGTGGTCGCCCAGGCCGTGCCAGTGGGCCAGGCGTAGGTAGTGCCGGTGCTGTAGCTCTTGGCACTGCCGTAGCAGGACAGGGCGGCAGCAGGTGCCGCCACCGCGGAGGTGCTGGTGGCGGCGTTGAGGCCACCAGCGGCCAGGGCGGCGGCAGCCGCGACGGTCATGGCGCGTGAACGGATTCGCACGTTGATCCCTCCCTTGGGCACACCGGTAAGGCCCGTGCCCCCTCGCTGTCAGCCAGCTTTGTACCGGCGTCAAGCAGTGTGGCAGTCATCAACTACTGGGTAAATAGCGGGTGTTGAGGCAACCTGGGCCCCGGGGCCGCGCGTCTGCCCGGCGAGGATGAGCTCGTGCATCCGGGCGATGCCCAGCATGGCGTGATGGACTCCTTCGCCTTGAATTGGCAGTCGCGGAGGCTCGGCGCGGGCGTGGACTTGGCATGCAAGAAGGTTTGACGGCGCTTTCACTCCATGGGAAAGTGTGACCGCTTCAGCTAGCTGAGGTGCCGCGGCGAACGACGTCGCGGTGCGAGGGGTGGACGGGCGGTAGCGAGGGGGCGCGGCTTCGGTCGTCCGTGGCCAGGCCGGAGCGGCCTGCAGCAGGTTCCTTCTCCTGCCCACAACGGTGCGGGGTGCCCCTGGGTGGGGCGCCGACGGAAGGGACGCGTAGTGGCTGACGAGAAAGCTCCCGACGAGGGAGCAGCCGAAAAGGCCGTTCAGTGGGTCCGCGGTCTCGCGGACAAGGTCATGGTGAACGGTGTCGGCCGGATCACGGGCTCGGTGACCTGGGCGGAGGAGCGTCTCGCGCGTCGGCAGGGTGACGCCTACCGGCCGCCCGGCGACGACGAGCGCCGTTCCCCCGAGGACATGGCGGATGACATCGATGCGGTCATAGCCCGTCTCATCAACGAGTCGGTGGCCGCTTCCGGGGCCCAGGGATTCGTCACCGGATTCGGAGGCCTGGTCACCGCAGGCGTGACGATACCGGCGAACGTGGCCGCGTCCTTCGCCATCAACATGCGGATGGCCGGCGCCATAGCGCACCTGCGGGGATGGGACATAGGCGATCCGCACGTGCGGACCGTCGCGATGATGCTCGCCATCGGGATGAGCGTGCAGAACGTCCTGGCGTCCTTCGGGGTCAAGGTCGGCCAGAAGATCGCCGAACAGATGATCAAGAAGGTCTCGCACGAGACGATCAAGGCGATCAACAAGAAGGTGGGTTTCCACCTCCTCGCGAAGTATGGAACCAAGCGCGCCACGATCACGCTCGCCAAGGCCGTACCCATCCTGGGTGGCGTCATCGGAGGAGCCGTGGACGCGACTTCGACCGCTCTCATCGGCCGCGCCACGGACACGGCCTTGCGCGGCGACACCCTGCGAGCCGAGGAACCGCAGTAACGAGGAACCGCTCGTGGCCGCCTGACCTTGTCAGACCTCCCCGCCGACGCACCCACGCGTGGCCGCGTCGGCGGTCGCGCCCCCCTGTCTGAGCTGAAGGGCATGGCCAACCGCACCGTCCGCCGCGACCAGGCGGACTGGGTGGACGTGCGACGGACGAACAGCAGGCGCCCGTCGCCGGCACCGGTTTCCGGGATCTTCCGCGCCGTCGGGCCGCCCCCGCGGGCCTGGCAAGTACCCCGCCCTGTACCCGAAGGGCCCCGGCCGGTTGAGGCCGGGCAGCGAGATCCCGCTCGGGCGGACCGTGTCGGCGTACGACGTCGTCCAGGCCCGCGGCCGCCTGGTCGCACTATGCACTCCCATGCCGTTCGACATCGAACGGCATGGGGTGTCCGACCCGTCCGCCCGCTTGTCGACGGCCGTTTCTTGCATGTCCGGCGGCGCTGGTCAGGTGCGGCGGCGTGCCGACTCCTCGAGTCGTTCGACCAGTTGCGCGGCCATGGCCTTGATGGTTTCCAATCCCTTGCGGCCCCATGGTTGCGGGTCCTGGTCGACCACGCAGATGGTGCCGAGGACCAGGCCGGTGCTGTCTATCAGCGGTGCGCCCAGGTAGGAGTGGATGCCGATCGCGTCGACCACCGGGTTTCCGGCGAACCGGGGGAAGTCCCGGATGTCCTCCAGTACCAGCGCCCGGCGACGCTTGACCACGTGCGGACAGATGCCCATGTCGATGTCGCGAGGCATGACTCGGCCGGGCACCGGGTCCTCCAGCAACGGGGGGCCCACGTGCACCGGGGTGTCCTGTGCGGCGCTGTACAACCCTGCGAAGAACTGGCGGTCGGCGTCGAGGAAGAAGTTGACCCCGGCATAGCAGCCGCCGGTGCGCTGTGCCAGTTCCCGTGCGAAGGCGTCGAGTTCCTTGTCCGGGCGGGCTTCGATGCCCAGCTCGCTGAGCCTCTCGGATCGGGTACGCGCCTGTGGGTCCTCCGGGGGGAGGAGCAGATGGCGTACGGCGATCCCGGAGTCAGGCCCGGAGGAGGGGTGAGGCGGTGTCGCTGCCATGGGAACTCCTTGTCGTGATCAGGTGCTGGATCAGTTCGAGCAGCACGCGGATGCCCGTGCTCTGGACGCGGGCGTCGCACAGCGCCACCGGCACCTCCTGCCTGAGGTCGAGCGCGGTCCGCACCTCCTCCGCGTGGTAGCGGTGCGCGCCGTCGAACTCGTTGACGGCGACGACGAAGGGGATGCCGCGCCGCTCGAAGAAGTCCACCGCCGCGAAGGAGTGCTCCAGCCTGCGGGTGTCGGCGAGGACGACCGCCCCGAGTGCCCCCTCGGACAGTTCCTCCCACATGAACCAGAAGCGCTCCTGTCCGGGTGTGCCGAACAGGTACAGGACATGCGACGCACTGAGGGTGATCCGGCCGAAGTCCAGGGCCACGGTGGTGGTGGCCTTGTTCTCCACTCCGTCCAGCCGGTCCGTGGCCGCGCTGACGGCGGTCAGCATCTCCTCGGTGCTCAGCGGCTCGATCTCGCTGAGCGTGTTGACGAAGGTGGTCTTTCCCACGCCGAACCCGCCGGCGATCAGCACCTTGATTCCCACCGGCAGGGCTGCGGCGGGCAGGGCGTCACAGTCGTTTGAGGAGGGCATCGCGCACCGCTTCCAGGAGGTCTCGATCAGGTAGTGCGTAGTGGTCCGCGGAGGGCGGGCGCGCCTGGCCTGCGACCACCGCGCCCCCCTCAGCCAGATCGGACAGCAGCACCTTGACCACGGCGGCCGGCACCTGCATCCGGGCCGCGACCTCGGCGACGCTGACAGGGCTCTTGCACAGCGCCAGCACCTGCGCATGCTCCAGGCCGAAGGTGCCCTGCGTCTGGACACCCGTGGCCCGCACCACGGTGACGAGCGTGAAGTCGGACGTGGCCTTGGTCCGGCCGTCGCTCACGGTGTAGGGACGGACCAGCCGCCCGACCGCTTCGTCGGTCAGCGGTCCCTCGGGGCGGACCGGAGGCATCGGTTACCCCACCACGTGCCGCGGCGGTGTGGCCAGGTGCGGGCGCACGCTCTTCACCATCATGCCCATCTCGTAGCCCAGCACCGCCGCGTCCGCCTCGCGGCCGGCCAGCACCGCCAGTACGGCGCCGTGCCCGGCGGACGAGACGAACAGCATCGAGGTGCTGAGCTCCGTCACTATCTGTCGCACGTCGCCGCCGTCGTCGAAGCGCCGGCCCGCGCTGCGCGCCAGTGAGTACAGCCCACTGGCGAGCGCGGCCAACTGGTCGGCGGCGTCCGCGTCCAGCCCCTCCGCTGCCTTCACCAGTCCGTCCGAGGACAGCAACAAGGCGCTTCGGGTGTGCGGCACCCGGTTCACCAGACCTGTCAAGAGCCAGGAAAGGTCTTCGCTCGCCACGATCGGGTACTCCTCTTTCGGCAGAAGGAAATGGCTTGGTGGGCGGGGCCCTGGGCCTTCGGCGTGGCCCTCGGGTGTCAGAGCGTTTCCGTTTCCTCGGCCCTGCGTAGTCCGGTCTGGAACGCGGCCATCAGGCCCGGGTCGTGTGCGGTGTCCTCGAAAGAACTACCGGCGCTGGGGGCCGGGTTCGGCTGTTCGGGGGTCTGGTCCCGGCGTCGCCGAGGCAGCTGCGGACGGTCGTCGTCCTCGCCGTCGGAGGACGTCGGGGCGTGCTGCGGTTCGGGATCGGACACGGGCGGATCCGCGACGACGGTGGATTCTGTCGCCGGGGGGTCCGTCGCATCGGGTTCTGCTGGGGCGTGCTGCACCGCGTCAGGGGGCGCGACAGCGGAGTGCTCCAGCGCGGGAGCTGCCGGCTGCGGGCCGAGCAGTGCCGTGGGCAAGACCATGACGGCCTGAGTGCCGCCGTACACGTTGCTCTGCAACTGCACGGCGACGTCGTGCCGCTGGGCCAGGACCGAGACCACGTACAGGCCGATCCGGCCGTCCTGCAGCAGTTCGCCGAGGGCGACCTTGTCGGGTGCGCCCAGCACCGTGTTCATTTGGTTGCGCTCGGCTGCCGACATGCCCAGGCCCCGGTCTTCGACCTCGATCGCCACCCCGGCGGCGACGGGCTCGACCCGCACATGCACGGTGGTCTGCGGCGGCGAGAAGACCGTCGCGTTCTCCAGCAGTTCGGCCAGCAAGTGGACGACGTCGACCACGGCGTGGCCGCTCACCGTTCCCACGATGGGTGGGACCAGCTTGACCCGGGAATACTGGTCGATCTCGGCGACGGCCGAACGCAGGACATCGGTCAGGCTGACCGGACGCGTCCACTGGCGGTGGGCGTTCGCGCCGCCGAGCACGGCCAGGTTCTCGGCGTAGCGGCGGATCCGGGTGGACAGATGGTCCACCTGGAACAGCCCCTTGAGCAGGTCGGGGTCCTCGACCTCGTTCTCCAGGCTGTCCAGCAGTCCTATCTCGCGGTGCACGAGTGACTCGAGCCGGCGCGCCAGGTTGGCGAACACCTCGAACTGCTCCAGCTTGGCGCTGTGTTCCGGACCGAGCGCACCGGCGGCGGTCTCCAGCAGGGCTGCCTCCGCCTGGTGCCGGGCGGCGGCGATCTCGAATTGGAGTCGGGAGAGTTGGCCGGGGCCGGTCTGCGGGGGAAGTTCCGGCCGGCGCCGCACAGGGGCCTCCCCGGCCTTCAGCCGACGGAACAGCGACTCCAGTTCGGCTCTGCCCTCGGCCGTGGTACGGATCAGCTCGGCCAGCTCGGCACGGTCCCGGTCGGCCCCACGGGACAGTTCCGTCGAATGCTTGGTGAGGGCTCGCGCCTCCGCGGAAGCCCTTACACCCGCGATTCCCGCCGCCACGGCGCCGATGAGGACCACGCTGCCGCTCATCGCCACCTGGTCCGTCCGATCCAGGTGGCCCTCACTGGCCAGCGCGGTGGCTACCGCACCGGCCACGGCGACCACGCCCGGTGGCAGCACCGACCACAGCATCTGACGACGCCTCAAGGATCCGGCTCGCGACTCGGCCGTCACACGGGCGGTCACCGGCGCTACCGACCGGTCGTCCGGTGGCGTAAAAGGATCGGGCATGACAGTCCCTGGACAGTGCGATGATCAGGTTGAACGCGCACGTTACCCCGCACCAGGGCCTCGGTGTCAGCCTCTGGCACGCACAGTGATCGAACCGTTGCCCTTATTTTCACACCACGGGCACCGACCCTGGTCAGGCCGCCCGGTCGGCATCCATCGGTGCGTCTTCCGATCTACGGCGGGTCGACCGCTTCTGACCGATCAGGTCGGGCCTCCGCCGCGCTCCGCCGCCTGATTTCCGGAGGAGGCTAGGGGGAGGCCCCAGAAACGACGAAATACCGGCGAGTCATATGACTCGGCCGGTAATTCGTCCCGTGAGTGTCCGAGGGGGGACTTGAACCCCCACGCCCGATAAAGGGCACTAGCACCTCAAGCTAGCGCGTCTGCCATTCCGCCACCCGGACCAGGTGTCTGTCGCTGCTCCAGGAGTGCTCCCCTGGGCGACATGGACAACCATACCAAGGATTCGCAGTGCCCTTCACCTGCGTTTCCTTCCTCCGGGCGGCGGTCCCGGGCCGGCGGCGACGATGCCCCTGGAGTCATACCCCGAGCGACTGGATGGTTACGCGGGGTCCGCAGGCACGGGCCGGGCGGCCCCGCCCGCTGTACGCGGGAGGGGCGCCCGGTGCGTGTGCCGGGTCAGTAGCGGCGCTTGCGCAGGGCCGCCATGTTGTCGTAGCTGATCTTGGCCTCGCGCAGCGACTGTGCGGGGTCGGTGGCGCTCGGGGAGTTGTCGTCCTCGACCATCGGGTTGCGGTAGTTGCGCTGCCCGACCCGCGAGAAGAACGTCGTGTAGTCGATGTCGCCGGTGCCGAAGGGCACCATGTCCCAGCCCATGCCGTTGGTCGTGCTGACGACGCCGTCCTTGGCGTGGAACAGCGGGTAGCGCTTGTTGTGGCGGGCGACCAGGGCGGCCGGGTCGAAGACGCTCTTGCGGGTGGAGCCGTCGTGGGCGGTGTAGGTGTGGAACTTGTACTGGGCGACGTGCGCCCAGAAGATGTCCATCTCCAGCCAGACGAGCCGGGGGTCGGTGACCTTCAGGAAGTACTCCAGCTTCCGGATGCCGGAGCTGCGGGTGGGCCGGCCCTGGTCGTCCAGCGGGCCGCCGTCGAGCAGGAAGCCGTAGGCGCTGTCGTGGTTGTGGGTGTAGAGCTTGATGCCCTCGCGGCGGGCTATCTCACCCATGGCGTTCCACTTGTCGGCGGCCACGTCCCAGTCGGCGCGGTAGGGGCTGCCGGTGGGGTCGCCGCCGGTGCCCATGTGGTCCATGCCGAGGATGTTGGCGATCTCCAGGTGCTTCTTGAAGGTGTCCTTGTCCACCTCGGTCAGCGGCCAGGAGGACGGGATGAAGCCGTGGTTGCCCTGGGCACGCAGACCGTACTCGTCCAGCCAGGAGCGCAGCAGCTTCGCGCCCTCCACGGATTCCAGGTTGGCGCCCCCGGGCGCGTTCGCGTGCTGGCGGTAGCCCGCGAACTCCACCTGGCGGTAGCCGTGGCGGGCGAGCTGCTTGAAGACCTCGCGGAAGCCGGAGGGCAGGTCGCTCGCGAGGGGGTCGCGGGCGGTGGCGTCACGGACGGTGTAGAGGATGATGCCGCGCTTGTGCGGCGGGACGAGCACCTGCCCGTGTCCATGTCCGTGGTCTCTGTCGCGGTCCTGGGCCAGGGCGGGGGCCGCGCCGAAGACGGGGGCCGCGACGGCTCCGGCCGCCACGGCGGTGCAGGTGCTGAGGAAGCGGCGCCTGCCCACACCGAGGCTGCGGCGGAGTCCCTCGTCCGGGGCGTCGGCGGTGGCGGCGTCGGTGCGGGTGGGGTCGGAATACAGGGTCACGAGTGGCCTGCCTTCTCGGTCGTGGCCGATTCCGGTGCCGCCGGGACCGGCCGTTGTCAGTGTCGTGTGTTTCACTCTCGGTAGTCGGATGTCGGCGGCCGTGCGTGGTGCGGTGTCAGCCGAGTCCGGCCAGCCGGAGCAGGAGTTGTTTCACATCGGTGGCCGCGACGCGGTCGCCGACAGCGCGGGGGGTGGAGCAGATGAGGAGCGGACCGTCGTCGTCGCTCGTGGGGAGGCGGCCGTGGCTGCCCCGAATAGGTGAGGGGTCCAGGGGCACGACCGCCATGCGGTAGCGCATGCCGAGCTTCTTGCGCGCCAGGGCCGTGGCCGCCTTGACCTTCACATAGGGGTCGAGGGGATCCATGAACAGTTCGACCGGGTCGTAGCCGGGTTTGCGGTGGATCTCGACGAGCTGCGCGAAGTCGGGCGCGCGGGCGTCGTCGAGCCAGTAGTAGTACGTGAACCAGGCGTCGGGTTCGGCGACGACGACCAGCTCGCCGGCGCGCGGATGGTCGAGGTGGTGGGCCTTCTTGCCCTCGTCGTCGAGGAGCTGCTCGATGCCGGGCAGTCCGTCGAGGGCGGCGCGGGTGGCGTCGAGGTCCTCGGGGCGGCGCACGTAGACGTGGGCGAGCTGGTGGTCGGCGACCGCGAAGGCGCGGGAGGCCATCGGGTCGAGGTACTCCATGCCGTCCTGGGTGTGCACCTCGAGCAGGCCCGCGCGGCGCAGGGCGCGGTTGATGTCGACGGGCCGGTTCACGCGGGTGATGCCGTACTCGGACAGGGCGACGACGGTACGGCCCTCGGCGCGGGCGTCGTCCAGCAGCGGGGCCATGGCGGCGTCCAGGTCGGCGGCCGCCCGCAGGGAGCGGGGGTCGTCGGGGCCGAAGCGCTGCAGGTCGTAGTCGAGATGAGGGAGGTAGCAGAGCGTCAGGTCGGGGTGCCGGGTGCGCATGATGTGGCGGGTGGCGTCGATGATCCACTGGCTGGAGACCAGGTCCGCGCCGGGTCCCCAGAAGTGGAACAGCGGGAAGGTGCCCAGTTTCTCGGTGAGTTCGTCGTGCAGGGCGGGTGGCCGGGTGTAGCAGTCGGGTTCCTTGCGGCCGTCGGCGTAGTAGACGGGGCGGGGGGTGACGGTGATGTCGGTGTCCGCGCCCATGGCGTACCACCAGCAGATGTTGGCGACGGTGTAGCCGGGGTGGGCGCGGCGGGCGGCGTCCCAGAGCTTGTCGCCGGCGACGAGGCCGTTGTGCTGCCGCCACAGCAGTACGTCGCCGAGCTCGCGGAAGTACCAGCCGTTGCCGACGATGCCGTGCTCCGAGGGCATGGTGCCCGTGAGGAAGGTGGACTGGGCGGCGCAGGTGACGGCGGGCAGGACGGTGCCCAGCGGGGCGCGGGAGCCGGACTGCCCGAGCGACTTGAGGTGGGGCATGTGGTCGAGCAGACGGGGGGTGAGGCCCACGACGTCGAGAACGAGAAGGGGGGTGGGGTCGCTCATGGGAGTTCCTTCAGGCCGAGGTCCGTCAGGAGGTCGCGGGCCAGGGTGAGTTCCGCGGCGATGCCGTCGGCGAGCCGGCCGCGGCCGCGGGGGCGCAGTGCGGGTGGCAGGGCCTGCCAGGTGTAGGTCTCGACCTCGAGGTGGTGGGTGAGCGGGTGCGGGCCGCCGACGAGCCGGGTCAGCACGGATTTCAGGACCGGCAGCGTGGAGGTGAGGGGCGCGGTGGGAGCCGCGTGCAGCGGGACGTGGAAATGGGCCCGCCAGGGTGCCGCGTCCGGCAGGGTGTCGCCGGCCAGGGCCTCGTCGAGGTCGTCGGTGCCGCGCAGGCCGGCGAGGGTGGCGGTGCGGGTCTGGTGCAGGAAGCGGGGTTCGGCGAAGGCGGCCAGGGCCTCGCGGACCTCGGGGAGGTGGGGCTGTTCGGCGTGCAGGGCGGCGGAGAGCTGCGACTTGACCACGGGCACACCGGCCCGGGCGAGGTCGTCCAGGGCGGTGTGCGGGTCTTCGAAGGAGGTGGCGAGGTGGCAGGTGTCGACGCAGATGCCGATGCGGTCGTGGCCGATCGCGGTGAGCGGGGCGATGGCGTCGCGGGTGGTCTCGACGACGCAGCCTGGTTCGGGTTCCAGGCCGACGCGGATGGAGCGTCCGGTGAGTTCCTGGAGTGCGTCGAGGCGGTCGGCGAGGGTGCGCAGGGCGGTCCGGGCGGTCGCCGCGCGCTGTTCGTCGTAGGCGGTGCGCCAGGCGAGGGGCAGGGTGGAGATGCTGCCGTCGGTGACGTCGTCGGGGAGCAGTCCGGCGAGGAGCCGGGCCAGCGCGGCGGTGTGTTCCAGGCGTTCGGGGTCGGCCCAGTCCGGCGTGTACACGCGGTACTTGACCTCCTCGGCGCCGAAGCCCTCGTAGGGGAAGCCGTTGAGGGTGACGACTTCGAGGCCGCGCCGCTCCAGTTCGCAGCGCAGGCCGCGCAGGGCGGACGGGTCGGTGACGAGGGCATGGGCGGCGTCCTTGGCGAGCCACAGGCCGATGCCGAGCCTGTCCCGGCCGAGGCGGCGGCGGACCGGCTCGCAGTGGTCGCGGAGCTGGGCGAGGACGCCGTCGAGGGTCTCGGCGGGGTGCACGTTGGTGCAGTAGGCGAGGTGGACGGTGGAGCCGTCGGGGTGGCGGAAGCGCATGGCTCACGCCTCCATGGCGGCGGCGCCGGCCGGCCCCGGCTCGTCTCTCGGTGCTCCGCGCAGGATGGAGTTGCCCTCGTGGGTGGCGTCCGTGGCCGTGACGTCGAGGTCGAGGCGTCCGCTGAGCCCGTAGAAGGCGACGGGGTTGCGCCACAGCACCAGGTCGACGTCGTCCTCGGTGAAGCCTTCGGCGAGCATCAGGTCGGCGACCTTGCGGGTCTTCAGCGGGTCGCTCCTGCCCCAGTCGGCGGCGGAGTTCACCAGGACCCGTTCGGGGCCGTGGGCGCGCAGGATCGCGACCATCCGCTCCTCGTCCATCTTGGTGTCCGGATAGACGGAGAAGCCGAGCCAGGCGCCGCTGTCCTTGGCCTCCTTGACGGTGGTCTCGTTGAGGTGGTCGACCAGGACGCGGTCCACGGGCAGCGCGGACTCGCGGACGACGTCGAGGGTGCGGCGCAGTCCGGCGAGCTTGTCGCGGTGCGGGGTGTGCACCAGCGCGGGCAGGCCGTGGTCGGCGGCGAGTTGGAGCTGGGCGGCGAGGGCGGTGTCCTCGGCGGGGGTCATGGAGTCGTAGCCGATCTCGCCGACGGCCACCACGTTGTCCTTGACGAGATACCGGGGCAGTGCGTCGAGGACGGGTGTGCAGCGCGGGTCGTTGGCCTCTTTCGGGTTGAGGGCGAGGGTGCAGTGGTGGGCGATGCCGTACTGGGCGGCGCGGAACGGCTCCCAGCCGAGGAGGGAGTCGAAGTAGTCGAGGAAGGAGGCCGGGGAGGTGCGGGGCTGGCCGAGCCAGAAGGCGGGTTCGACGACGGCGCGGACGCCCGCCGCGTACATGGCCTCGTAGTCGTCGGTGGTGCGCGACGTCATGTGGATGTGGGGGTCGAAGATGCGCATCAGGACTCCTTGCCGTGGGGGTCGTCCGTGCCGTCTGCGGGAGTGGCGGGGGCCGCCCCGGTCAGGGCCAGAACGCGATGCAGGTCCTCCGGTACGGGGCGGCCGGCGGCGCGGCGTTCCTCGGCGTAGTCGCCGAGCATGCGGCCGAGTTCGGCGTCGCCCCGGGCGCGCGGGGCCAGGTCCGCCACCTGGTCCAGGCCGACGCCGGTGAAGAGACACTTCAGTACGGCGTGCCGCCAGGCGTGGGCGTCCAGGTGGCGGGCGCCGTAGGGGCCGAGGGCGGCGGCGACGAGCCGGGTGTCGTTGGTGCGCAGGGCGTCCTCGACGAGCGGCAGGGCGTCGGGGCTGTCCGGCACGAGGTGCGGCAGGGCGTGCAGGACGGCGCGGCGTTCGTCGGCGGTGCCCTGGTAGTAGACCCGGGTCAGCGCGTCGGCGTCGGCGTGGGCCGCGTGCAGGATGAGCACGCGGGCGGCGTCGGCGTGGGCGGAACCGCAGCGGCGGCCGGCCTCCGCCAGGCGCAGTTCCCACACCGAGATGGGCCCGTGGGTGCCGGGGTGGGCGGCGGCCTCGTCCAGGGCCTGGTCGAGCCAGGCACGGGCGGCTCCGCCCAGCAGGCCGGCGAGGCGGGCGCGCAGTTCGGCGGGCGGGGTGAGGGCGGGGGTGGTGCCGTCACCGGTGGCCGCGGGTCTGCCGGTGGTGCCGGCCTCCGGGGTGGCCGGGGTGGCCCGGGGGTGGTTCATGGGGTGCTGCTCCCTTCGGGGGTGGCGGAGGGATCGCCGTGCGGTGGGACGGAGGCGGAGGGGGTGGCGGACGCCGCGAGTCGGTCGGCCCGGCGGAGGAACGGGAGGGAGTGGGCGGCGAAGTGCGGGCCCGCGTGGGAGTGGCGGGGCAGTTCGACGACGGTCAGGCCCTGGTACCCGGTGGCGGCCAGGGCCGCGAGGACGGGCGGGAAGTCGATCTCGCCGTCGCCGAAGGGGAGGTGTTCGTGGACGCCCCGGCGCATGTCCTCGATCTGGACGTGGCGCAGCCAGGGGGCGGCGTCGCGCACGCAGTCCGCGGGAGGGGCGGGTTCGAGGCACTGGCAGTGGCCGATGTCCAGGGTGAGGCCGAGGGGCTCGGGGTCGCCGAGCGTGCGGCGCAGACGGTGGAAGTCGGCGAGGGTGGCGAGGAGGTGGCCGGGTTCGGGTTCTACGGCGAGGGGGACGCCTGCGCTCGCGGCGGCGTCCAGAACGGGGGTGAGGGTCTCGGCGAGGCGTTTCCAGGCGGTGTCCTCGTCGGTGCCGTCGGGGACGACGCCGCTGAAGCAGTGCACGGCGTGGGCGCCGAGTTCGGCGGCGACACGGACTGCGCGTACGAGCAGGTCGACGCGGCGGGCGCGGTCGTCCGGGTTGGGGTCCAGCAGGGACGGGCCGTGCTTGCGGCGCGGGTCGAGCACATAACGGGCGCCGGTCTCCACGGTCACGCCGAGCCCGAGCTCGTCCAGCCGGTGCGCGACCCGGCGGGTGCGGGCGGCGAGGTCCGGGGCCAGCGGGTCGAGGTGCATGTGGTCGAGGGTCAGACCCACGCCGTCGTAGCCGAGGTCGGCGAGGAGGGCGAGGGCGTCGTCGAGCCGGAGATCGGCGAGCCCGTTGGTGCCGTAGCCGAAACGGAGCGGCGTACGGTCACGTCGCCCGACGTCCACGCTCCCACCCGGCGCGGGGTCCCTCCGGCTCATGTGATGCTCACCTTCCTCATGGTGGCTCTCCTGGCAAACGCTCGGCCGGCGGGGGTGAGGGCCGCGGTCAGGAGGGCGGTGACGGCCGAGCCGGAGCGGGCGGCGAGCGCCGCCTGGAGCGGGATCGTGGCCCGGATCCCGCCGCCGACGGCGCGTTGGGTGAGCGGGGGTGAGGGGTTGAGCGCGGCGTGGAAGTAGGGCCGGGCGGCCGTGGCCGCGTAGGCGGTGGCGAGGGCGGTGGCGAGGGCGCCGGTGGTGCTCGGTTTCCCGGCCGGGCCGGAGCCCGGCAGGCCGGGGGCGGCTGCTGCCCGCCGGCCTGCCGGGAGTCGGGTGCGGTGGTGCGTGACCAGCCGGGTCAGCAGCCCCGTGGTCGCGAGCGCCGCCAGGGGGGCCAGGACCGAGCCGCCGGTGGTTTCCCTACGGGACACAGCCGTGACGGCCAGCGTGTGGCTGCCGAGCAGCGCGGCGGAGGGCAGTGCGGCCCGGGTGCCGCCGCCGGTCGCGGCCGCGCCCAGGAGGAGGTCCAGTCCGCGGGCCGCGGCCATGGCCGCGGGTCCGGCGGGGGTGTGCTTCAGCGCCAGGTCGTACGACCAGACGGTCGCCGCCAGCGGAGCGGCAACGGCGAGCGCGGGCCGTCCCGCGCGGGCGGCGAGCACCAGACCGGCCCCGGTAAGGCCGCAGGCGGCGGCGAGGGCCGCGGCCGGCTTGACGCGGCCGGAGGGGATCGGGCGGTGCGGGCGCTCCACGGCGTCTTCGGCGCGGTCGGCCCAGTCGTTGAGGGCCATGCCCGCCTCGTACAGGCACAGGGAGGAGCCGACGGCGAGCAGGGTCCGTGGACCGGGCCGCGCGCCGGCCGCGGCCGCGCCGGCCAGGGCGTCACCGGGGACGGTGAAGAGGGCGGGCAGCCGCAGCAGTTCGGCCCACGCAGCCGCTCGGGCCGACCGCGGACGCGCGGTACGGGACGCGACTCCCTCCCCAAGCCCGTCCGCGGCGACCGGCACGGGCGGGCGCACCGGCCCACCCCCCGTGCCCGCCCGGCCGGACCGGCACCCGGGGTCGCGTTGCGCGGCACCCTGGGCGGGAGTCGGCGTGGGCGGACGGAGCCGGGCGGTCCACGTGGTGGTGCGGGACCGGTGCCGTGGAACGGGTGGGCGGTTCATCGCGGGGTCCCGGGGGTGGCGGTGTCGTCGCGGAGCCGTGCGGCGAAGCTCCTCAGCCGCGCGTACTGCTCGGCCAGTGCCGACGGGCCGTCGCCGACCGGGTCCTTGAAGTAGAAGCCGAGTTCGCTCAGGGGCCCGGTCAGGCCCTTCTCCCGGGCGCGTACGGCGAGGCGGGCCAGGTCCAGGACGAGCGGGGCGGCGAGGGCCGAGTCGCAGCCCTGCCAGATGGTCTGGAGGATCATGCGGGAGCCGAGGAAGCCGTCGAAGGCGATGTGGTCCCAGGCCGTCTTCCAGTCACCGAGGGCGGGTACGTCGTCGATGTGGACCTCGCCCTCCGGAGTGGCGCCGAGGGTGTCGGCGAGGACGCGTTCCTTGCCGGCGTTCTTCGCGGCGGCGGCCGCCGGGTCGGCGAGGGCGGCGCCGTCGCCCCCGCCGAGCAGGTTGGTGCCGGACCAGGCGCGCACGGTGAGGGCGCGTTGCAGGAACATCGGGCCGAGTACCGCGCGCAGGAGGGTCTGACCGGTCTTGCCGTCACGGCCCGCGTACGGCACGCCCGAGGACGCGGCGAGTTCCGCCAGCGTCGGGTGGTGCAGGCCCGTGGACGGGGTGAAGTTGACGTAGGGGCAGCCGGCGCGCAGGGCGGCGGCCGCGTAGAGGGAGCTGGGCGGCAGTGAGCCGTCGGCGGGCGCGGGCTCGGTGGAGGCGACGTTCACCACGACGGCGCCCGCGAGGTCCTGGCGGCGGACGAAGTCGCGGATGTCATCCGCGAACACGTCGATCCAGTCGTCGTCGGTGCGGGCGGGGCCGTCGTCCGTGTCGCCGGGCACGGGGCCGCCGGACCTGATCTCGCGGTCGGCGGCGACGAGTTCGGTGTGCACCGCGGACGGCAGGCCGTGCGGCAGCACACCCCCGTCGGCGAGGTGTTCCGCACGCTTGGGGAGCGGGCAGTCGACGGTGTCGTGACCGCCGAAGACGAGGGACGACAGCGCCGGCAGACCGCACGAGGCGAAGTCGGGGGTCTCGGTCACCATGCCGGTCGGCGGGTGGAGCCCGGCGGCGACGGCGGCGCAGCCCGCGATGGCGGTCGTGGCCACGGATCCGCGTGCGCCGATGAACCAGACGCCGAAGCGCGGGGCCGGGGAGGGGGTGGGGAGGGACGGTTCGGCGGACATGGGCAGCCTCCTTGTCGTACGCGAACCTGGTGCGAGTGCCGGCGGGGGACGAGCGGGGGCCGGGCTGGGCGGGCGGGCCCGGCGGGACGGCGGGCGGAGGTCCGGCGTCCTCCGCCCGCCGCCGTCTGGGTCGCCCTCAGGAGGGCAGTTCGCCCTTAGGAGGGCAGTTCCTTCAGCTGGATGTTGCGGAAGGAGACCTGGTCGCCGGCGCCGTGGTTCTGGAGGCCGATGTAGCCGTCGGTCAGGCTCCGCTCGGGGTCCTTGTTGGTGAAGTCGTTGATCTTGACTCCGTTGAGGAACACCTCGAGGCGTTCCCCGCGGACCTTGATCTCGTAGGAGTTCCACTGGCCGGGCGGCCGCAGGACCTGGTCACGGGCCTTGATGTCCGCCGACTGGAAGGAGTAGACGGAGCCCGTGGTGCGGTCGGGCGCGTCCGTGGCGTCGATCTGGATCTCGTAGCCCTTGTTCACCGCGGACCAGGGGTCGTCGGAAGCGGGGAAGCCCACGAAGACACCGGAGTTGTCGTCGCCCTGCATCTTCCAGTCGAGCTTGAGGGAGTACGACCCGAGCTCCTTGGCCTGGTACCAGAGCAGCCCCATGCCGCCCTCGGTCTCCATCACACCGTCCTTGACGACGAACTTGCCGGGACCGGCCTGCTTCCAGCCGTCCAGGGTCTCGCCGTTGAAGATCTCCCGGTAGCCCTTGTCCGGCTTGCAGTCCGCCTTGACCTGGCCGGTGGCGTACTGCAGACCGCCGAGCAGGTGGGCCTGGAAGGCCTCGTCGGCGTAGGACTCCTTGGTGTGGCCGCCGCCGGTGTAGAAGGAGCGGCCGCCGCCGTAGCTCTGGCACCAGGCGATCGGGTGGTCGCCCTTCATGTTCCCGCCCTGGTAGGTGGTCTCGTCGAGGGTGGCGAGGACCTTGGCCTGCTCACGCGGGTTGGTGCGGTAGTTGTACCACTCGTCGGTGCGCTCCCAGGTGTCGCCGAGGTGCGCGGTGGACGGGTGGTCGTGGTCGTGGACGCGCACGGTGGCCTTCTGGATGGCCGGGTGCGAGTGGAAGTAGGCGCCCACGAGACCGCCGTAGAACTCCCAGTCGTACTCGGTGTCGGCGGCGGCGTGGATGCCCATGTAGCCGCCGCCGTTCTTGACGTAGTCCTCGAACGCCTTCTGCTGCTCGGCGTTCAGAACATCGCCGGTGGTGGAGAGGAAGGCCACCGCGTCGTAGTTGGCGAGGTTGGCGGTGGTGAACTGCCGGGCCTCCTCGGTGGCCGTGACGGAGATGCCGGCCGGACCGCCCAGCTCCTTAAGCGCGGCGACGCCTGCGGGGATGGAGTCGTGCCGGAAGCCCGCCGTCTTGGAGAAGACCAGGACCTTCTTGCCGCCCTTGAACGGCTCCTTGGAGAACTCGAAGTCGTCGATGTCGTACAGCGCTCCGTCGCCGCCCCGGAAGACCAGGTAGATCTCCGTGGTGCCCTTGGGCAGCGACCGCAGCGGCACGTCGACGTTCTGGAACGTCTCCCAGCTGCCGGTCGGCGGGATGTACGCGGAGCCGTGCAGCTTGCCGTTCGGCGAGCCGGTGCGCAGCTCGACGAAGCCGCCGGTGCCGCCGGAGGAGGCGCGGACGGTCATCTTCTTCTGCCCGTCGAACCGGTAGGGGCTGAAGGAGATCCAGTCGCCGTCGTCGATGTTGCCGACGGTCTTGCCGCCGTGCGCGCCGGTCTTGTTGATCACCGAGACGCCCTGCTGGGTGCCGAAGTGCTCGGCCTGGCGGTGCGGCGGCTGGATCACGGTGCGGGCGGTGCCGGTCAGGGCCTCCTGGCCGTTGGCCCCGCCGTCGGTGTAACTGGCGCCGACGACACCGTAGATGTTGGCGTTGGGGTCGTGACCGCCGTCGCCGGCGGGGGGCTTGAGGGTGCCCTCACAGCCCATTTCGCTGGTCAGCTCGTGGGCGTGGGAGTCGTGGCCGATGCTGTAGGCGACCTTGACCTTGGAGCAGTCGACGGTCTCCTCGGGGTCGGTGACCTTGACCTTGAAGGGGACGGGCTCCCCCATGGGCAGCAGGGTGCCGTTGCCGGGGACCTCGATGGTCACCTTGGGCTCGGTGTTGCCGACCACGATGCGGACGCTGGCGTTGCCGGTGTTGCCCTCGGGGTCCTTCGCGGTGAAGGTCGCGGTGTAGGTGCCGGTCTTCTTGTACGTGTGGGTGGGGGTGAGTCCCTCGCCCTTGGTGCCGTCGCCGAAGTCCCAGCCGTAGGTGAGGTCCGGGGAGTCGGCGTCCTTGGCGGAGGCGGTGAACTTGACCTTCAGGCCCGCCGCACCCGATGTCCTGTCGGCGCGGGCCTCGGCGATCGGGGAGAAGCCGTCCTCGGCGTTCTCGATCCGGTACAGCGCGGAGTTCTCGTCGCCCTGGAACCAGGAGAGGCCGTAGTCGAGGACGTAGAGCGCGCCGTCGGGGCCGAACTCCATGTCCATGATCTGGGTGCCGGTCCACGGGAAGTCGTTGATCTTCGCGACGGAGCCGTCTTCGGTCTGCTCGATCCGCTTGATCCAGCGGCGGCCGAACTCGCCCGCGAAGAAGTCGCCGTCGAACTCCTCCGGGAACTTCACCGAGGAGTCGAGCTCGGCGTCGTAGCGGTAGACCGGGCCGGCCATCGGCGACTCGGAGCCGCTGCCGAACTCGGGCACGGAACCGCCGTCGTACGGAATCCAGGCGGGCTGGGCGGGCGGCAGGTCGACGAGGCCGGTGTTGTGCCGCGAGGTGTTCTTCGGGGCACCGCAGTCGAACTTCTCGCCGGAGGCGCCGGTGGCGAAGTCGTAGTCGGTGTAGGCGTCGTTGTCGCCGGTGCAGAATGGCCAGCCGAAGTTGGCGGCCTTGGTGACCTTGGCGAACTCGACCTGGCCGCCCGGGCCCCGGTCCGGGTCGGCGGCGCCGGCGTCGGGACCGTAGTCACCGACGTAGACGGTGCCGGTCTTCTCGTCGACGCTCATCCGGAACGGGTTGCGGAAGCCCATCGCGTAGATCTCGGGGCGGGTCTTCTCGGTGCCGGGTGCGAAGAGGTTGCCCTCGGGGACGGTGTAGGAGCCGTCCTCGGCCACCTTGATGCGCAGGATCTTGCCGCGCAGGTCGTTGGTGTTGCCGGAGGTGCGGCGGGCGTCGAAGGCCGGGTTGCGGTCGGCCCGTTCGTCGATCGGCGTGTAGCCGTCGGAGGCGAAGGGGTTGGTGTCGTCGCCGGTGGACAGGTAGAGGTTGCCCTCGGCGTCGAAGTCGATGTCGCCCCCGACGTGGCAGCAGATGCCCCGGGAGGCCGCGACGTCCAGGACCTTCTTCTCGCTGGCGAGGTCCAGCGTGCCATTGGGGTTGAGGACGAAGCGGGACAGGCGGTTGACCCCGTCGAACTTCTTGAAGTCCTCGGCGGTGCCCGTCTCCGGGGCGTCGCCCGCGGGGGTGTCGAGGGGCGGGGCGTAGTACAGGTAGATCGCCCGGTTGTTCTCGAAGTCCGGGTCGACGCCGACGCCCTGCAGGCCCTCTTCGTCGTGGCTGTAGACGTCGAGCCGACCGGCGACCTTGGTGACGCCGCCCTGGTCGGTGATCCGCAGGGTGCCGTCGCGCGAGGTGTGCAGGACGCTGCGGTCGGGGAGCACGGCGAGCGACATCGGCTCGCCCATCTCGGGCTCGCCCTTGGCGAGCGGCACCTGCTGGAACTGCCCTTCCGCGGCCGCCGGTTCGGCGTCCGGCTGGGCGCCGGCGATGGTCGCCGGGGTGCCCACGGCCAGCAGCAGGCCGGTGAACAGGGCGAGGGGGGTGCGAAGTCTGTGACGCCTGGTGGCGTTGCTGGATTTGACTCTGCTTCTGTGCACGAAGTCCCTCCGGGAACGAGGTGGGGCCTTGCGGAACAGGTGCGAAGACGAGTGGTGGGTGCGGTCTGTGCGGGCGCCGGGGTGCGCCGTCACCCCGGAGACGTGGGTGTCCTGAACACTGCAGGGACGTTAACCGCGTTCTTCCGGGGCCAACACCCCTTGAACCGAATCTGGTTGAACTTTTTCCCAACCCAGGACAAAGCGGGACGCGGGCAGGCCGGACCGGGGACCGGCGCTGTCGCCGGCCCCCGTCCCCGACCTGCTGTCGGTCCTGCGGTCAGCTGTTGAAGGCGGCGTCGAAGGAGGCGCTGGGCGGCTCGAAGTCGAAGGCCTTGAGACGGTTCAGCGCCTCGGGTGCGCCCTGGAGCCGGTCCATGCCCGCGTCCTCCCACTCGACGGACACCGGACCCCGGTAGTCGATGGAGCGCAGCATGCGGAAGACGTCCTCCCACGGGACGTCCCCGTGGCCGGCGGAGACGAAGTCCCAGCCGCGCCGGGGGTCGCCCCAGGGCAGGTGGGAACCGAGGCGGCCGTTGCGGCCGTCGAGGCGCTTGCGGGCCTCCTTGCAGTCGACGTGGTAGATCCGGTCGCGGAAGTCCCACAGGAAGCCCACCGGATCGAGGTCCTGCCATACGAAGTGGGAGGGGTCGAAGTTGAGGCCGAAGGCCGGCCGCCGGCCCACCGCGTCGAGGGCGCGGACGGTGGTCCAGTAGTCGTAGGCGATCTCGCTGGGGTGGACCTCGTGCGCGAAGCGCACGCCCTCGGCGTCGAAGACGTCCAGGATCGGGTTCCACCGCTCGGCGAAGTCCTCGTAGCCGCGCTCGATCATCGACTCGGGGGCGGGCGGGAACATGGCCACGAGGTGCCAGATGGCGGAGCCGGTGAAGCCGATGACGGTGTCGACGCCGAGGAGGGCCGCGGCGCGCGCGGTGTCCTTCATCTCGGCGGCGGCCCGCTGCCGTACGCCCTCGGCCTCGCCGTCGCCCCAGATGCGGGCGGGCAGGATCGCCCGGTGGCGTTCGTCGATGATGGCGTCGCAGACCGCCTGTCCGACGAGATGGTTGGAGATTGCCCAGCACTTCAGCCCGTACTTCTCGAGCAGTTGGTGACGGGACTCGACATAGGAGGGGTCGGCGAGGGCCTTGTCCACCTCGAAGTGGTCGCCCCAGCAGGCGAGCTCGAGTCCGTCGTAGCCGAAGTCGCGGGCGAGTCGGCAGACCTCCTCCAGCGGCAGGTCGGCCCATTGGCCGGTGAACAGCGTGAAGTTGCGCGGCATGCGTGTCCGTCCTCTCAGGCGGCGATCGGTGTGTAGACGGAGTTCTTCTCGGCGCTCTCCTCCACCGCCGCCAGGACGCGCTGCACCTGCAGCCCGTCGGCGAAGGAGGGGTCGGGGTCCCGGCCTTCGGCCACCGCGTGGACCAGATCGCGGGCCTGGTGCACGAAGGTGTGCTCGTAGCCGAGGCCGTGGCCCGGCGGCCACCACGCCTCGAGGTAGGGGTGGTCGGGTTCGGTGACGAGGATGCGGCGGAATCCGGCGTGCGTCGCCGGCTCGGTGCCGTCGTGGAACTGAAGCTCGTTGAGCCGCTCCAGGTCGAAGGCCAACGACCCCCGTTCGCCGTTGAGTTCGATGCGCAGGGCGTTCTTGCGTCCGGTGGCGTACCGGGTGGCCTCGAAGGAGGCGAGGGCGCCGGAGGCGAAGCGGCCGGTGAACAGGGCGGCGTCGTCGACGGTGACCTGTCCGGTGCCGGCGGCGGAGACGGCGGCCAGGCCGCTGCTGGGGGCGCTGGGCAGCGGCCGCTCCCGTACGAACGTCTCGGTGAGCGCGGAGACGCCCGCGAGCTGCTCGCCCGCCAGGTACTGCGCCAGGTCGACGATGTGTGCGCCGAGGTCGCCGAGCGAGCCCGAGCCGGCCTGCTCCCGGCGCAGCCGCCAGGTGAGTGGGAAGGCGGGGTCGACCAGCCAGTCCTGCAGATACGCCACCCGGACGTGCCGCAGGGTGCCGATCCGGCCCTCGGCCACCATCCGCCGGGCCAGTGCGGTCGCCGGCACCCGGCGGTAGTTGAAGCCGACCATCGCCAGCCGGCCGCGCGAGCGGGCCTCCTCGGCGGCGCGGGTCATGGCCTCGGCCTCGGCGACGGTGTTGGCGAGGGGTTTTTCGCACAGCACGTGCTTGCCCGCGGCGAGGGCGGCCAGCGCGATCTCGGCGTGGCTGTCACCGGGGGTGCAGATGTCGACGAGGTCGATGTCGTCCCGCTGGACCAGGGCGTGCCAGTCGGTCTCGGCCTCCGCCCAGCCGTGCCGGTCCGCCGCCGCGCGCACGGCGTCGGCGTCCCGGCCGCAGATCACGGCCAGTTCGGGGCTGAGCGGCAGGTCGAAGACGCGGCCCGCGGTGCGCCAGCCCTGGGAGTGGGCGGCGCCCATGAAGGCGTAACCGACCATGCCGATGCGCAGCGGTGGCTTACCCGTCCGATCCCCTTCGGACGCTTGCGGCTGTGCCATTCGGATGTCCTCCTCGTCGTCGTGTCGGGCGGGGTGGGCCCCGCCCGGTGGGCTGGTCAGGCCCGTGGGGCGGGGCTCCTCACTTGAAGCCGGTGGACATGTACTGGTCCACGTTCTCCTTGTCGACGACGGCCGAGTAGCAGGTCACCGACGAAGGGATCTCGAACTCGGCGAGGCCGCCGACGCCCTTGCCCTGGCCGAGGGCGCGGGCCAGGTCGATCGCGGAGGCGGCCATGGTCGGCGGGTACAGGACGGTGGCCTTCAGGACACCGTTGTCGGCCTTGATGGCCTCGAAGGCGGAGAGCGCGCCCGCGCCGCCCACCATCAGGAACTCGTCGCGCCCGGCCTGTTCGATGGCGCGCAGCGCGCCCACGCCCTGGTCGTCGTCGTGGTTCCACAGCGCGTCGATCCCCGACTGGGCCTGGAGCAGCTGGGCCATCTTGGCCTGGCCGGACTCGACGGTGAACTCGGCGGCCTGGCGGGCCACTTTCTTGATGTTGGGGTAGTTCTTCAGAGCGTCGTCGAAGCCCTGGGTGCGCTGCTTGGTCAGCTCCAGGTTGTCCAGGCCGGCCAGCTCCACGACCTTGGCGTTCTTCTTGCCCTTGAGCTTCTCGCCGATGTAGTGGCCGGCGTTGAGACCCATGCCGTAGTTGTCGCCGCCGATCCAGCAGCGGTACGCCTGGGGGGTGTTGAAGATCCGGTCGAGGTTGACGACCGGGATGTTGGCGCGCATCGCCTTCAGCCCGACCTGGGTGAGCGCCTTGCCGTCGGCGGGCAGGATCACCAGGACGTCGACCTTCTTGTTGATGAGGGTCTCGATCTGGCCGATCTGCTGGGCGGTGTCGTTGGAGCCCTCGGTGATCTCCAGGGTGACGTCCGAGTACTTCTCGGCGCGCTTCTTGGCGTTGTCGTTGATGGCGTTGAGCCAGCCGTGGTCGGCCTGGGGTCCGGCGAAGCCGATGGTGACCGGCTTGCCGGGCTTGTCGTCGGCGGCGGGCTGGTCGTTGGCGGCCGGCTCGTCGCTGGACTCGTTGCTCGTGCAGCCGGTGACGAACGCGCCGGCGGACACGGCGGCCGCTCCGAAGAGCAGTCCTCTGCGGCTGGCGAAAGGTGTCTCTGGCATGGCGGTGAACCCTTTCCTAGGTCGTGCTCGCGGTACGGCGCTGGACCAGCACGGCAGCGACGATGATCGCGCCCTTGGCGATCTGCTGGACGTCGGTCTGCAGGTTGTTCAGGGCGAAGATGTTGGTGATGGTGGTGAAGATCAGGACGCCGAGGACGGAGCCGACGATGGTGCCCCGGCCCCCGGTGAGCAGGGTGCCGCCGATGATCGCGGCGGCGATGGCGTCGAGTTCGTAGAGGTTGCCGTTGGTGTTCTGGCCGGAGCCGGCCAGGACGATCAGCAGGAAGGCCGCGATGCCGCAGCACAGCCCGGACAGCAGGTACAGATAGAGCCGTTGGCGGCGTACGTCGATGCCGGCCAGCCGGGCGGCCTCCGCGTTGCCGCCGACGGCGACGGTGCGGCGGCCGAAGGTGGTGCGGTTGAGGACCAGCCAGCCGATGACGGTGACCGCGGCGAACACCAGGACCAGCGGCGGTATGCCGAGGATGTAGGAGTCGCGTTCACCGAGGTCGAGGACGCTGTCGACGGTGACGATCTGCGTCCGTCCGTCGGTGATCTGCAGGGCGAGTCCGCGGGCGGAGGCGAGCATGGCGAGGGTGGCGATGAACGGGACCATCCCGCCGTACGCGATCAGCACCCCGTTGACCAGTCCGCATCCCAGTCCGACCAGTACGGAGGTGAAGAGGATGCCGCCGAAGCCGAACTCCTGGGTGGCGACTGTGGTGGCCCACACCGAGGCGAGGGCGACGATCGCGCCGACCGACAGGTCGATGCCGCCGGAGATGATGACGAAGGTCATGCCGACGGTGACGACACCGATGACGGACGACAGGGTGAGGATCAGCTGAAGGTTGCGGGTGTCCAGGAACTGGTCCGGTTTGGTGATGCCGCCGATGAGGATCAGTACGGCGAGTACGCCGAGCAGCGACATCGTGCGGACGTCGGCGCGGAACAACACGGCGCGCCAGGCGGGCGTTTCGGCGGCCACTTGATCGGCCTTACGTTCGCCCGTCGGCCCCCTCGGGTGAAGTTTGCTGAGCACAGGCAATTCCCCTCAATGAGCGCCCTATATTGGCTAGTGCCTTCAGGCGACGGTCAGGGCTTGACCGCCATGAGGCCGATCAACGGCCGCTTGGGAAGCCATCTCCTTCGGGAAACGGCGGAGTCACGACCAGGTCGAGTACACGAAACTCGTCCAGTTCCTGCGAAGGGCCGGAGTGGACAACCCGGCCCTCGCGGAGAACTACCACCCTGTCGGCCAGCCCCAAGACCTCGGCGATCTCACTGGAGACCAGCAGCACGGCGAGGCCCTCGTCCGCCAGCCGGCGGACGACCGCGTACAGTTCGGCGCGGGCGCCGACGTCGACGCCGCGGGTGGGTTCGTCGAGCAGCAGCACCCGGCAGCCGCGCAGCAGCCAGCGGGCGAGCACGGCCTTCTGCTGGTTGCCGCCGGACAGGGTGCGCACGGGCACGTCGGGGTTGTCGGGCCGCAGGGACAGTTCGCGGACCGCCGCGCGCGCCGCCCCGAGTTCGGCGCCGCGGTCGATCCAGCCGGCCCGTGCGAAGCGGGACATGGAGGAGACCGACACGTTGCGGGTGACGGACTCCAGCATGAGCAGGGCCTGCGCCTTGCGTTCCTCGGGGGCGAGCCCCAGCCCGGCGCGTACGGCGGCCCGCACACTGCCCGGCTTCAGCGGCCGCCCGCCGACGAGGACCCGGCCGGTGTCGGGCTTGCGGGCGCCGTAGATCGTCTCCAGGATCTCGGAGCGTCCCGAGCCGACGAGTCCGGCGAGCCCGACGATCTCCCCGGGGCGCACCTCGAGGTCGAGCGGGGCGAACTCGCCCCGCCGGGACAGTCCTTCGACGGTCAGCACCGGTTCGCCCCGCGGTGCGGTGGCGGGCCGCTGCGGGAAGACGTACTCGACGTCGCGTCCCGTCATCAGCGCGACGACCTCACGGGTGGGCGTCGACTCGGCGGGCAGTCCGCCGGCCACGGCCCGGCCGTCCTTGAGGACGGTCACCCGGTCGCCGATGCGCCGGATCTCCTCCAGACGATGCGAGATGTAGACGACGGCGACCCCGTCGGCGGTGAGGTCCCCGACGATCCGGAAGAGGTTGTCGACCTCGTCCGGGTCGAGCGCGGCGGACGGCTCGTCCATCACGATGAGCCGTACGTCGTGGGAGAGCGCCCGCGCCATCGACACGATCTGCTGCTGTGCCGCGGACAGGTCCCCGACCAGCCGGGCCGGGTCGATCTCCGGGTGCCCGAGCCGCTTGAGGAGTTCGGCGGTCGACGCCCTGGCGGCCTTTCCCCGGACGACGAACCCGGCGGTGGTGGGTTCGTGGCCGAGGTGGACGTTCTCGGCGACGGACAGGTGTTCCACCAGGTCGAGTTCCTGGTAGATGGTGGCGATGCCGAGACGCATGGCGGCGATCGGCGAGCGCAGGGTGACGTCGTCGCCGCGCCAGCGGATGGTGCCCGAGTCGGGCTGGTGGGCGCCGGCCAGCACCTTGATCAGGGTGGACTTTCCGGCGCCGTTCTGGCCGAGCAGGCAGTGCACCTCGCCCGCCTGGACGTCGAGGTCGACGCCGTCCAGGGCCCGGACTCCGGGGAAGGACTTGGTGATGCCGGTCATGCTGAGCAGCGGTGGTTCTGATGCCATGCGGATTCCCCTCGGCGGGCGTACGGGCCGGTGTCAGGGCGATCCCCTTGCGGGGCAGGCGTTTTCAGGCAGGGCGGAGCAGAGCGTTGGCGGGGGCCTGTTGATGGTGGTTGGGTTTGGCGGGGGGCAGTGCTGCTTACGCGGGTGAGAACAGGTGGTCGCTGATGAGCCGGGCTCCGCCGATGACTCCGGCGGTGGGGCCCAACTCCCCCAGCACGATGGGCAGGTTGCCCGTGGCCAGGGGCAGCGACCCGCGGTAGACCTGGGTGCGGATGGCGGCGAGCAGGTTGTGGCCGAGGCCGGTCACCCCGCCGCCGATCACCACCAGGCCGGGGTTGAAGAAGCTGACCAGGCCGGCGATGACCTGGCCGGTGCGGTTGCCGCCCTCGCGGATGAGATCGAGGGCGGTGGCGTCACCGGCCGCGGCCGCGGCGGCGACGTCGACGGCGCTGAGCGTGCCGTTCGCCTCCAGCCGGCTCGCGAGTTCGGCGGAGAGTTGCTGCTGGGCGGCCTCGGTGGCGTCCCGGGCGAGGGCCGCTCCGGAGAAGTGCGCCTCCAGACAACCCCGGTTGCCGCAGGCGCACGGGCGTCCGTCGGGCACGGCCTGGATGTGCCCGATGTCGCCCGCACTGCCCGTCGTACCGCGGTAGACTTCCCCGCCGACGACGATGCCGCAGCCGATACCGGTGCCGATCTTGACGACGAGGAAGTCGTGCACGGTGCGGGCGACGCCCGCGTGCTGCTCCCCCATGGCCATCAGGTTCACGTCGTTGTCGACCATGACCGGGCAGCCGAGGTCCTGGCTGAGCGCCTCCCGCACGGGGAAGCCGTCCCAGCCCGGCATGATCGGCGGAGCCACCGGAATGCCCTCGGGGAAACGGACCGGGCCCGGGACGCCGATGCCGGCGCCGTCGAACCCCTCCGCGAGCCCCGAGGCCTTCAACTTGGCGGCCATGGACAGTACTTGCTCGAAGACCGCGACCGGTCCCTCGCGTACGTCCATGGGCTGGTTGATGTGCCCGAGGATCTCCAGTTCGGCGTTGGTGACGGCGACGTCGACCGAGGTCGCGCCGATGTCGACGCCGAGGAACCGCAGATGCGGGTTGAGCCGGATGTTGTGGGAGCGCCGGCCGCCGCGCGAGGCGGCGAGTCCGTCGGCCACGACGAGTTCCGTCTCCAGCAGCCGGTCCACCTCCACAGCCAGTTTCGACCGGGAGAGGTCGACCTGGTCACCCAGCTGGGCACGGGAGTTGGGGCCACCGTCGCGCAGCAGCCTGAGCAGTCGTGCCTGGTGGGCGTTCGCGGGTCGCGCGGTCATACGTCTCACGAGCCCCTCCCCGCCTCATCGGCCTGTGCGCGCCGGATTCCGGCCACGTTCTGTGGCGTTCCTTCGGATGGGAAAGTAGCAGCGCTTGCCCGAGGTGGGAAGAAGTCGCGCAGGAATTGACCCCTACTTTTTCCACTCACAGGACAAAGAGTGGGCGTAGCTGCGGGCAGTCGTGCCGCTGGGGCGGCACGGGTGGGCGCAGCGGCACCCGGCAAGCGCCGGTGGCCGAAAGTGTTGCGCGGCGATCAGTGGAACCGGGCGTTGAGGAGGACGGCGGCGTCCACGTCGTCGGAGTCGACGGCCTTGAGGCCCTCGGCCAGGATCTCCTCATCGCGCAGCGGGCCGGGTCAGGGGCAGCGTACAACCTGGCCCGCGTACGACAGGTTTCCGCCGAAGCCGAACAGCAGCACCGGGTCGCCGGTCGACAGCGCGCCCTGCTCGAGGAGTTTGGAGAAGGCCAGCGGGATGCTCGCGGCGGAGGTGTTGCCGGAGTCGGTAACATCGCGGGCCACAACGGCGTTGACCGCGCCGAGCCGGCGAGCAAGGGGTTCGATGATCCGCAGGTTGGCCTGGTGCAGCACCACACCGGCGAGGTCCTCGGGCACGAGCCCCGCCTTCTCGCAGGCCTGGCGGGCGATGACCGGCAGTCGGGTGGCCGCCCAGCGGTAGACGCTCTGGCCCTCCTGCGCGAACCGCGGCGGCGTCCCCTCGATCCGCACCGCGTGGGCCATCTCGGGCACCGAGCCCCACAGCACCGGTCCGATCCCGGCCTCCTCGCCCGGTGCGCAGGCCTCCACCACGGCCGCGCCCGCCCCGTCGCCGACGAGGACGCAGGTGGAGCGGTCGGTCCAGTCGGCCACGTCGGACATCTTGTCGGCGCCGACGACCAGCACCCGGCTCGCGCCGCCGGCCCGGACGGTGTGGTCGGCGGTGGCGAGGGCGTGGGTGAAGCCCGCGCACACCACGTTGAGGTCCATGACGGCGGGGCCGGGCATGCCGAGGCGGGCGGCGACCCGGGCGGCCATGTTGGGCGAGCGGTCGATCGCGGTGGACGTGGCCACCAGGACCAGGTCGATCTCGGCGGGAGTGCGGCCGGCCGCCGCGAGTGCCTTGGCGGCGGCGTGGGCGGCCAGCTCGTCGACGGGTTCGTCGGGGCCCGCGATGTGACGGGTGCGGATGCCCACCCGGCTCGTGATCCACGCGTCGCTGGTGTCGACCATGCCCGCCAGGTCCTCGTTGGTGAGGACCCGGGCGGGCTGATAGTGGCCGACGGCGGCGATGCGCGAGCCGATCATGGGTGATCCCCTCGTTTCCAGTTGCGGGATGCACCAGTCTGATCAGTGACTCACGGGTACGAGGGCAGGTGAAGCGACAGGAAACGGGCGCCGGGCTTGTCGGCTTCCCTCAGCCTCCGAAAGGCCGTCCCGGCCGTCCGCGGTCAGCCCGTGAACAGCTGTGTCGCCTTGCGCACGAGCTCGTACAGACCGTAGACGAGCGGAACGCCCACCCACAGCCAGGAGAAGGCGATGAGACCACGGCGGTCCCCGCTAGGCGGACTCTGACTGCTGTCGCCGGTCATCGGCGGCCTCCTTCGGCGTCCCGGGGCCGGGCTCGTGGTGACGGGGATGGACGGGCCGGACCAGTTCGTTGGCGACGAAGCCGATGACGAGCAGTCCGATCATGATGGCCAGCGACGTTCCGTAGAGGGACGGCCCGTGCTTGCCGGCCTCCTCCTGACGGTCGGCGACCCAGTTCACGATCAGCGGCCCGAGCACACCGGCGGTGGACCAGGCGGTGAGGAGCCGGCCGTGGATGGCGCCCACCTGGTAGGTGCCGAAGAGGTCCTTGAGATAGGCGGGGACGGTGGCGAAGCCGCCGCCGTAGAAGGAGAGGATCACCAGGGCGCAGAGCACGAACAGCGGCTTGGAGGTGTCGCCGAGCAGCCAGATGAGGGCGTACATCAGCGCGCCGGCGCCGAGGTAGACCCGGTAGATGTTCTTGCGGCCGATGAGGTCGGAGGTGGTCGACCAGCCGATGCGGCCCGCCATGTTGGCCGCCGACAGCAGGGCGACGAACCCGGCGGCGGCGGTCGCCGACACCGGCGCGGAGGTGTCCGCGAAGAAGTCGGTGATCATCGGGGCGGCCTTCTCCAGGATGCCGATGCCCGCGGTGACATTCAGGGTGAGCACCAGCCACAGCAGCCAGAACTGCGGGGTGCGCACCGCGGAACGGGCCGAGACCTGCGGCCCGTCCGACACGGCGGGCGCGTCGGCGACCGGGCGCGCGGTGCGCGGCACCCGGACCAGCAGCACGCCGAGCAGCATGAATACGGCGTACACGAGCCCGTGCACGAGGAAGGCGCGCGCGATGCCAACGTTGTCGGAGCCGAAGGACTCGAGCATCCGCGCCGACCAGGGCGAGGCGATCAGCGCGCCACCGCCGAAGCCCATGATGGCGATGCCGGTGGCCATGCCGGGCCGGTCGGGAAACCATTTGATCAGCGTCGAGACGGGTGAGATGTAGCCGATGCCCAGGCCGATGCCGCCGACGAAGCCGTAGCCGAGGACGATCAGCCAGTACTGCTCGGTGGCCGCGCCCAGCGCGGAGAGCAGGAAGCCGGAGGAGAAGCAGACCAGGGCGACGGTCATCGCCCAGCGCGGGCCCCGGCGTTCGACGAGGGTGCCGCCGAACGCGGCGGACAGGCCCAGCATCACGATGCCGAGCTGGAAGGGCAGCGCGCTCTGGGTGCCGCTGAGGCCGAGCGCGGACTCGAGCGGCGGCTTGAACACACTCCACGCGTAGGCCTGGCCGATGGACAGGTGGACGGAGAGGGCGGCGGGCGGGACGAGCCAGCGGCTCCAGCCCGGGGGTGCGACGGGGGGACTCATGAGTCCACAACCGTAGGGAGACGGCGGGCCGTTGAGAAGACGGTTGAGCAGACAACCACTGGTCCTGCACAAAGCCTTGCTGGGGCGTGCGGGCCGCTGATCGAGCCCCTGCTGCATGACACCACGGCCGTCGTGGCGGACCGGAACGGCATCCCCTGGGCTGCGCGAGGTGGGCCGCGCCATGCGGGACGCCTCGCTCTGCGGTCTGGTCCAGACCGCTGTCGTTCAGGTCGGAGTTCGAGATGCGGGCGGCGGGTACCTGGGACGAGTCGCGGCAGACGGAGATGACGACCGTGTGCGCGTACTGCGGTGTGGGCTGCAACCTCACGCTGTAGGTGCAGGACAATGAGATCGTGAAGGTCACCTCGCCGCACGGCAGTCCGGTGACCCACGGCCGGCACTGAGCGGAACTGGTAGGGACATGGGACGAGTCACGGAACGACGCAAGGTGCTCCGCATACGGGACGGGGCGGTCTCCAGCCGCCCGGACACGCTCGTCGCCGAGGAACCCCTGGAGATCCGGCTGAACGGCAAGCCGCTGGCGATCACCATGCGCACGCCCGGGGACGACTTCGCGCTCGCCGCCGGCTTCCTGGTCAGCGAGGGGGTCCTGGCCGACGCCTCCGACCTGCAGAACATCGTCTACTGCGCGGGGGCCACGGCCGACGGTTCGAACACCTACAACGTCGTCGACGTGAAGACGGCCCCCGGCGTGGTGGTCCCGGACATCACGCTGGAGCGCAACGTCTACACCACCTCCTCCTGCGGCCTGTGCGGAAAGGCCAGCCTGGACGCGGTGCGCACCACCGCCCGCCATCCCATCGCGGACGCTCCCCCGCTGTCGCTGGAGCCGGAGCTGCTGGCGAGCCTGCCGGACCGGCTGCGCGCGGCCCAGCGGGTCTTCGACCGCACCGGCGGCCTGCACGCGGCGGCCCTGTTCGACGAGCGGGGCGAACTGCTCGACGTACGGGAAGACGTGGGCCGGCACAACGCGGTCGACAAGCTGGTCGGCCGGGCCCTGCAGAGCGGCGGCCTGCCGCTGTCCCGCGGCGTCCTGCTGGTCTCCGGCCGGGCCTCGTTCGAGCTGGCGCAGAAGGCGGTCATGGCCGGCATACCGGTGCTGGCGGCGGTCTCGGCACCGTCCTCGCTGGCGGTGGACCTGGCGGCGGAGACGGGGCTGACCCTGGTGGGCTTCCTGCGCGGCAGTTCCATGAACGTGTACGCGGGTGAGAACCGCATCGCCCTGCGGGCCGCGACCGCCCGGGGCTGACCGGTCCCGCGCGCGGTACGGCGGCGGGGTGGGCCGGCGCCAGCAGGCTCTGGGTGCGTGACTCCGCTCGGCCCCCGTGGATCGACGGCATGCGCACCCCCACCGAGGTCGCCACCCTCTCCCTGCCCGGTCTGCGTTTCGAGTCGGTCGTGACGACGGCCGCCCCGCCGCCCGCCCGGCCTCGCACGCCTACGTGGCCCCCGTCCCGGAGGCCGGGCTCGCCGACCCGGCGGCCTGGGAGTACTGGAACGGTTCGGCCTGGCAGACCCGCGCCCGTCCACGCCCCGTGCTCGGCGACGGGCGGCGCACCGGTGTGGGCAGCGTGTTCCCGGTGGTGCGGGACGAGGGGACGTATGTGCTGTTCACCATGGCCGCGGGTGCCAAGAGGCTGACCACGGTGGCGTCGTACTGGGCCTGCTCCCGACCGGTACGGTTCACCCCCGCGCTGCCGCAGGGCGGGACCGCTGCCCACACCCCGCAGACGCCCCCGGAGAGACGGCCGGACCGGCCGGGATGCCCTCAGCCGGGACGTGTCCCTGTACCGGCCGCGGTTTGTGAGCGTCCGGCTCGGTCCGGGGCGGTGATCTCCCCGGCGGCCGCGTCGACCGGGTCGTGCGACCGGCGCTTGGCGATCACCGCGCACACCATCAGCTGCATCTGGTGGAACAGCACCAGGGGCAGCAGGGCCAGCGAGGCCTGCGCCCCGAACAGGACGCTCGCCATGGGCAGACCGGCGGCCAGGGACTTCTTCGAACCGGCGAACTGGATCGCGATGCGGTCCTCCCGGCCGAACCCCAGTGCCCTGGCGCCGTACCAGGTCAGCAGCAGCATCACCGCGAGCAGCATGGCCTCCACCGCGAGCAGTCCGCCGAGCCGGGCCGGGCTCACCCGCTCCCAGATGCCCTGGACCATGCCCTCGCTGAACGCCGTATAGACGACGAGCAGGATGGACCCCCGGTCGACCAGCCCCAGCGCCTTCCGGTGCCGGGCGACAAACCCGCCGATCCAGCGGCGCAGCAGTTGCCCGGCGACGAACGGCACGAGCAGCTGGAGCACGATCCTCACCAACGAGTCCGCCGAGAACCCTCCCCCGCCGCCGCCCAGCAGCGTCGCCGCGAGCAGCGGGGTGACGACGATGCCGACCAGCGAGGAGAAGGAGCCGGCGCAGATCGCGGCGGGCACGTTGCCGCGGGCGATCGAGGTGAACGCGATCGACGACTGGATGGTGGACGGGACGAGGGTGAGGAAGAGCAGGCCCTGGTACAGCGGGTCGGTGAGAAGCACCGGAACGAGCCCGCGGGCCGCCAGACCCAGCACCGGGAACACGACGAACGTGCAGGCCAGCACCGTGACGTGGAGCCGCCAGTGCCTGAGCCCGTCCAGGGCCTCGCGAGTGGAGAGCCGGGCGCCGTAGAGGAAGAAGAGGAAGGCGATCGCGGCGGTGGAGGCACCGGAGGCGAGGTCCGCGCCGGTGCCCCGTGCGGGCAGCAGCGCGGCGACGCCGACCGTCCCGAACAGGAGCAGGAGGTACGGGTCGATCGGCAGCCGGCTCGGCCAGTGCAGGCGTTTCACTGTGCTCCACTTGCTCGTACTCGCACGCTCGGTGTCCGGGGAAGCCCTCACCGGTGGCGTCCCTTCCTCATCCTGCGCCCCGCCGCCGTGATCGGGAATCCCATACACCGCTCTCACTGTCATCATGTTCCGCGATGACCGCGGACTACCCTGGCGGCATGTACGACCCCACGCAGCTGCGGACGTTCCTGTCGGTGGCGCAGACGCTGAGCTTCACGCAGGCGGCGCGGCGGCTCGGGCTGCGTCAGTCGACCGTGAGCCAGCATGTGCGGCGGCTGGAGGAGGCGACCGGGCGGCAGCTGTTCACCCGGGACACGCACTCGGTGGAGCTGACCGAGGACGGCGAGGCGATGCTCGGCTTCGCGCGGCGGATCCTGGACGTGCACGAGCAGGCGACGCAGTTCTTCACCGGCACCCGGCTGCGCGGGCGGCTGCGGTTCGGGGCGTCGGAGGACTTCGTGCTGACGCGGCTCCCGGAGATCCTCGAACGGTTCCGGCATGAGCACCCGGAGGTCGATCTGGAACTGACGGTCGAACTGTCGGGCATCCTGCACGAGCGGCTGGCCGCGGGCCGGCTGGACCTGGTGCTGGCCAAGCGGCGGCCGGAGGACCCGCGTACGGATCCGCAGCGGCTGGTCTGGCACGACGAACTGGTGTGGATCGGGGCGTCGGGGCTGCGGCTGGACCCGCACCGCCCGGTGCCGCTGATCGTCTACCCGCCGCCGGGCATCACCCGGGCGCTGGCGCTGCGGGCGCTGGAGCGGGAGGGCCGGGAGTGGCGGATCGTCTGCACCAGCGGCAGCCTCAACGGTCTGCTCGCGGCGGCCCGGGCCGGGCTCGGGGTGATGGTGCACTCGCGCGGGCTGATGCCGCCGGGACTGGTGCCGATGCCGGAGCGGGCCGGGCTGCCGGCACCGGGCGAGGTGGACTTCGTGGTGGCGCACGGGCGGCGCCGGCCGTCCGCGCAGGGCGCGGCCGAGGCCCTGGCGGCGGCGATCCTCGCGGGCGGTGACCGGCTGCACCGCAGTGGGCGGGAGTGACGTTACGGCGCGCGCGCACGCTGGGATCAGTGGGGCGCGGCAGGTCGCTCAAGGCGCGGTCACGGCCTCGTACAGATTCGGTGGAGATTGGTGCACCGAAACTTACTCCACCGTCAGGTTTGTGTCCGACCCCTCCGCATGTGCGCGCATTTTCCTCCCCTGACCAGCGCGGACGAGAGCTCCGCTCAGCTTTCGCCCCCCTCCCGCCGCCCCGTCCCGTGGGGTACCTTTCACGGCGCTGTGCGGGACGGCGTTGTCCCGCACCAGTCCGAGCGCTCAGGAGCGGGGAGCGGGATTGCGCGAGTTCACCAACCCTCCGTTGGCCTTGGAGCCTCCGGTGGGCGGTCTGGCCGACGTGGTCTTCCGGTATGCCGAGGAAGATCCGTCGCGCGCCGCGCTGGGCCGTAAGGAGGACACCGGCAACTGGCGGGACGTGTCCAGCGCCGAGTTCCGCGACGAAGTGCTCGCCCTGGCCAAGGGCCTGCTGGCGGGCGGCATCCGGTTCGGCGACCGGGTCGCGATCATGTCCCGCACCCGCTACGAGTGGACCCTCTTCGACTTCGCGCTGTGGACGATCGGCGCGCAGGTCGTCCCCGTCTACCCCACCTCCTCCGCCGAGCAGTGCTGGTGGATGCTGCACGACGCCGAGGTGACCGCCGCGGTCGTGGAGCACGAGGACCACGCGATGACGATCGCCACGGTCATCGACCGGCTGCCGCGGATGCGCAGGCTGTGGCAGCTGGACGCGGGCGCGGTGCAGGAGCTGTACGACGCGGGCGCGCACCTCGACGACGAGGTGGTGCACCGGCACCGGCGGGCGGTCACGCCCGAGTCCGTGGCGACGGTCATCTACACCTCGGGCACCACCGGCCGCCCCAAGGGCTGTGTGCTCTCGCACCGCAACTTCATGTACGAGTCGGACACCGTCATCGCGCGCTGGGAGCCGGTGTTCCACTCCCGCAGGGGCGACGAGGCGTCGACGCTGCTGTTCCTGCCGCTCGCGCACGTCTTCGGGCGGATGGTGGAGGTGGCGGCGTTCCGCGGGAAGGTGAAGTTCGGCCATCAGCCGCAGCTGAACGCGGCGGCGCTGCTGCCCGACCTGGCCGCCTTCCGGCCGACGTTCTTCCTGGCCGTGCCGTACATCTTCGAGAAGGTGTTCAACGCGGCGCGGCGCAAGGCGGAACGGGAGGGCCGCTCGGGGCCGTTCGAGAAGGCCGTCGAGGTGGCCGTGAAGTACGCGGACGCGGTGGAGGCGAAGGCCTGGGGCGACGGGCCCGGGCCGTCCGCGGCGCTGCGGATGCAGCACCAGATCTTCGACAAGCTCGTCTACTCCAAGATCCGCGCGGCGATGGGCGGCAGGATCCGGCACGCCATGTCGGGCGGTTCCGCGATGGACCGCCGGCTCGGGCTGTTCTTCGCGGGCGCCGGCGTGCAGATCTACGAGGGGTACGGACTCACCGAGTCGACGGCGGCGGCCACCGCCAACCCGCCCGAACGCACCCGTTACGGCACCGTCGGCCGGCCCATCCCCGGGGTCACCGTGCACATCGCGGACGACGGCGAGATCTGGCTGCACGGCGACAACGTCTTCGAGGGGTATCTCAACCATCCCAAGGCCACCGACGAGGCCCTGCACGACGGCTGGCTGGCCACCGGGGACCTCGGTTCCCTGGACGAGGACGGCTATCTGACCATCACCGGGCGCAAGAAGGAGATCCTGGTGACCTCGGGCGGCAAGAGCGTGTCGCCGGCACTGCTGGAGGAGCGGGTGCGGGACCACCCGCTGGTCAACCAGTGCATCGTGGTCGGCAACGACCGCCCGTACGTCGCGGCCCTGGTCACGATCGACCAGGAGGCCGTCGAGCACTGGCTGACGATGCGCGGCAAGCCGCAACTGCCGCCGGCCCAGCTGGTGCGGGACGCGGACCTGGAGACGGAGGTGCGGCGCGCCGTGGTCGCGGCCAACACCCTGGTCTCCCAGGCGGAGTCGATTCGTACGTTCCGCATCCTGGCGCAGCCGTTCACCGAGGAGCACGGGCTGCTCACCCCCTCGCTGAAACTGAAGCGCAGGGCGATCGAGAAGGCGTACCAGACAGAGGTCGAGGCGCTCTACCGCGCGTGAAATGCGGCGGCGTGAATACGGCGATCAGGAATGCGGCGCGGGCCGTGATCGTTGACCATGGGGGTAACACCTGACCACAAACGAAGGATCGAGAGCTCGTGAGCAAGGTCCCCCCGATCATCCTGAACAACGGCGTCGAGATGCCTCAGCTGGGGTTCGGCGTCTGGCAGGTACCGGACGCGGAGGCCGAGACGGCCGTGGCGACGGCGCTGGAGGCGGGCTACCGCAGCATCGACACCGCGGCGATCTACGGCAACGAGGAGGGCACCGGACGGGCGATCGCCGCGTCGGGCATCCCGCGTGAGGACATCTTCGTCACCACCAAGGTCTGGAACAGCGACCACGGGTACGACTCCACGCTGCGCGCGTACGACACATCGCTGGCGAAGCTCGGCCTCGACTACGTGGACCTGTACCTCATCCACTGGCCCACGCCCGCCCGCGACCTGTACGTCGAGACGTACAAGGCGCTCGAGAAGCTCTACGCCGACGGCCGGGTCCGTGCCATCGGTGTGTCCAACTTCCTGCCGGAGCACCTGGAGCGGCTGATCGGCGAGACGTCCGTCGTCCCGGCGGTCAACCAGATCGAGCTGCACCCGCATCTGCAGCAGCACGCCGCGCGTGAGTACCACGCCGAGCGGGGCATCGCCACGGAGGCGTGGTCGCCGCTGGGCTCCGGCAAGGGCATCCTCGAGATCCCGGCGATCGTGGCGATCGCGCAGAAGCACGGCCGTACGCCGGCCCAGGTGGTGCTGCGCTGGCACATCCAACTGGGCAACATCGTCATCCCGAAGTCGGTGACGCCGTCCAGGATCGCGGAGAACATCGACGTCTTCGACTTCAGCCTGGACGCCGAGGACCTCGCCGCGATCAGCGCGCTCAACGAGGACCGGCGACTGGGTGCGCACCCGGCGGAGTTCAACGCCGCCTGACCCGCCCTTCAAGTCACGCCGTCACACGGGCCGCACGCCCGTGTGCACGGTGTGGGCCGCCAGGACGAACACGTCCGGGCGGTGGTGCAGGCTCGCCGTGTCGTCGGGGTCGAGGAGGCGGTCGAGGGCGGCGCGGTCGTCGGCGTCCAGGTCCTCGGCCATGCCCTCGCGGGCGCGGGTGAGGACGGCGACGGCGTAGGCGCGGGCGCGGTCCGTGGCCGGGGCGGGCAGGTCGAGAAGGAACGTGCGCGTGCGGGTGTGGTGCAGGCCGGCCGAGGCCAGCAGTGCCGGCCAGTCCTCGACGACGGCCACCGAGTCCGGCAGTTCGGCGCGCATACGGCTGAACCGCTCCTCCTCCGCCGCGTCGAGGCGCGCCTGGAGGCCCGGCCGGCCGAACCCGATGTCGCGGGGCAGGAAGCGGGTGGGCAGGCCGCCCTCCATCACCGCCAGGGTGCCGGCGGGCGCCAGGCGCTCGGCGCAGGCGGCGAGGGCGGCGCGCTGGTCGCCCAGGTGGTGGATGCTGCGGCTGGCCCACAGCAGGTCGGCCGGGTAGTCCAGTTCGTCGAGCACGCCGGGGAGTTCACCGGCGAGGGTGCCGAAACGGTCGGCCGCCCCCTGCCGCTCCGCCCGGGCGCGGGCCCGCTCCAGCAGCGTTTCGGAGCCGTCGACGGCCAGGACCCGTGCCCCCGGGAACGTCTCGGCGAACAGAGCCGCGATGACACCGGGACCACTGCCCGCGTCCACGATCAGCCCCGGTTCGGTCACCTCCTTCGCCAGCCAGTTCAGGGCGCGCTCGTACAGCGGGGTGAACAACTCCGCCTGGCTTTCGAGCAGAGGCGCCATCTCGGCCCAGTCGATGTCCTCGTGGCCATGTCCGTGTCCCTGCCCGTGCTCCTGGTCGTGCCCCATGATGATCAGCCTCTCCGCTCGCTTGCCGTCAGGGTGCGCCGACGCACCGCACCGGAGCAACCGATGTTGCCGGTCGCGCAAAAACGGGCGGGCGCTGCAGTTGGCCGTGTCGGCGATCAAGCCGTGCACGTCGGCGACGGTCGCGCCCTCGGCATTCGCGGTCTGCTGCTCGTACGCGGAGTTCTCGAACAGCCCCGACGCCGCTCCGCGCACCGGCCCCGGCACCTGACGCCCTCCCACACGGAGAGCCACCCGGCTCCCGCACGCCCATGCACTCTTCCCCGGAAACCCGCTACTGGAGAATGGTGCCTCCACTCCACCGTCGACAGCGAGGGAGCCCGGGTGCCCGGCCGGATCATCTTCCTGAACGGCACGTCCAGTTCGGGGAAGTCGAGCATCGCGCAGGAACTGCTGCGGACACTGGACGAGCCGTACTTCCACATGCCCGTGGACTCCTTCCACGCGATGCGCTCGCGCCGGGAGACACCCGCGGAGGAACTCCCCGACGTGCTGCACCGCACGTGGAAGGGGTTCCACCGGGCGGTCGCCGGCATGGCCGCGGCGGGGAACAACGTGGTGGTCGACCATGTGCTGAGTGAGGAATGGCGCCTGCTGGACTGCCTGGAGCTGTTCCCCGCGCGGGACGTCGTGCTGGTGGGAGTCCGCTGCTCCCTCGAGGAGCTGCGACGGCGCGAACAGATACGCGGCGACCAGCCGGCCGGGCTCGCGGCCCGGCAGTTCGAGCGGGTGCACGCACACGGCCGGTACGACATCGAATGCGACACCACCACGGCCGGTGCGGCGGACTGCGCCCGCCGGATCCGTGCCTTCCTGCCGCACCGGCCGTTCCCCACCGCGTTCGAGACGCTCCGCGCCGAACTGCGCCCCGGCGCGGGCGCGCGGGCGGCCGTTCGATGAGCCGGGATGGGGGCGAGCCGCGGCCCGCTGAAGGGGTGCCGCCTGCGCCCACCCGTGCCGCCCCAGCGGCACGACTGCCCGCAGGCTACGCCGGCGGTCCCCCGCGGCGTCTGGCTCTGCTCGGGGGAGGTTTTTCCACCGAGGACGACGGGTTGCTGGATGGATGGGTGTTGGGTCATGCCCGGGGGGACCGGCCCAAGGTGTGCTTTGTGGCTACGGCGAGTGGGGACGCACCCGCGTACGTCGAGAAGTTTTTCGACGCGTTTCGGGCGCGGGACTGTGAGCCGTCCGTACTGTCGCTGTTTCGGCGGGAGTTGGACGATGCGGCGCTGCGGGCGTACCTGCTCGCGCAGGATGTCGTGTACGTCGGGGGTGGCAACACCGCCAATCTGCTGGCGGTCTGGCGGGTGCACGGTGTGGACCGTCTGATGCGGGAGGCGTACGAGGGCGGGACGCTGCTGTGCGGGATCAGTGCCGGGGCCAACTGCTGGGCCGAGGGGTCGCACACCGACTCCTTCGGCCCGCTGACGTATCTGCGGGACGGGCTGGGGCTGCTGCCGGGTTCGGTGTGCCCGCACTACGACAGCGAGCCCGGCCGCCGGGACTCCTACCGGGCGGCCGTGGCGGGCGGCCGGCTGCCCGCCGGGTGGGCGGTGGACGACGGGGTGGGGGCCCTGTTCACGGACGGCCGGCTCGTCGAGGTGGTGACGCGGGCACCGGAAGCCCGGCTGTACCGGGTGCGGGCCGGGGCGGGTGGTGGGGTCGAAGAGCGGGCCGTGGGGGGCCGGGCGCTCAGGGCGTGAGTGCCGGCTTGCGGTAGGCGTGGAGGGTGAATACGGGGTCGGGGCGGGGGCGGTCCTGGTCGGGGAGTTCGGCCAGCCGGGCGGCGAACTCCTCGGCGAGCGGTTCCCCGGGCGGCAGCGTGACGAACCAGCCGCGGCGCAGGTCCGTGATGGTGCGGCGGGGGCTGCGGCCCTGACCGTGGCCCCGGAAGCGGGCCTGCCCGGCGGGGAGCAGTCCGTGCCCGGCGGCGCAGGCCGTCACATCGGCGGGGGCGTCGGGCACCGGGCTGGGCGGGCGGGCGGCGAGCACCACGTCGATGTCACTGCCCACGTTGTGGGAGGCCCCCTTGTGCACGCTGGTGATGTAGACCCCACCGGGCCGCAGCACACGGGCGCACTCGCCGACGACCGTCGGGACGTCCCCCGGGCCGGACAGCAGATGCAGCAGCCACACGCTGACCACGACGTCGAACCGGGCGTCGCCGAAGGGCAGCCGGCGGCTGTCCGCGCGGACGACGGCGCCGGGCAGGCGGGCGGCGGCCATCCGGGTCATCGACGGCGCGAGGTCGGCCCCCGTCACCCGCAGACCGGCGCGGGCGGCGGGAAACCGCCGGGTCACCAGGCCGGTGCCGCAGGCGACGTCCAGCAGATCGCGCGCACCGCCGGGTATGAGACTCAGTACGGCGTCGGCGGCGGCCGCCGCCCGGGCCTCGCCGCCGCGCAGGGCGTCGTACCGTTCCGCTTCCTTGTCGTAGTCCAGCACGCGCCTCAGTGTGCACCGTGTCCGGGCGCCAGGTCCTCCACCCTGCGGGCGAGCTCTACATCCTTGGCGGTGACGGCGCCGCCCGCGCTGTGGGTGTGCACGGACAGGGACACGGTGTCGTAGCCGAGGGTGAGGTCGGAGTGGTGGTTGAGCTCCTCCTGCACCTGCGCGATGTGCACGACCATCGCCGTCGCCGCGAAGTGCGAGCCGAGCCGGTAGGAACGGGTGAGGCGGCCCTCGTCGAGCGACCAGCCCGGCAGCTCGGCCAGCCGGTCCTCGATCTCCTTCTGTGACAGCGGTTCGACGGGCATGGGCTGCGCTCCTTCGCCGGGTTCGGGTCTCATTTGCCGGATTCCCAGACTACGGTCCTGGCATGACCACAGTCCCGTCCGACGCCACCGCCGGCACCGAAGGCGTGGGCCCGCTGCTGCGTGCCTGGCGGGAGCAGCGGCGGGTCAGCCAGCTGGAGCTGGCCCTGCGCGCCGACTCCTCCGCCCGGCACATCAGCTTCATCGAGACCGGCCGCTCCCGGCCCAGCGAGGAGATGGTGCTGCGGCTGGCCGAGGAGCTGGACGTCCCGATGCGGGAGCGCAACGCCCTGCTGCTCGCCGCGGGGTACGCGCCCCGGTTCCCGCACACCCCGCTGGACGACCCCGCGCTGGACGCGCTGCGGGACGGCATCAAGCGGCTGATCAGCGGCTTCGAACCGTATCCGGCGCTGGTGGTGGACGCGATGTATGACGTCGTGGCCGCCAACCGGGGGGTGATGATGCTGTTCGACGGGATCCCGGAGTCGCTGCTGACGCCGCCGCTGAACGCGATGCGGCTCACCCTGCACCCGCAGGGACTGGCACCGAGGATCCGCAATCTGCGGGAGTGGCGAGGGCATCTGCTGGACCAGATGCGGCGGGACATCGCGCTGCGCCGCTCCGGGCCACTGCGGGCGCTGTACGAGGAGGTCGCGGCGTTCCCGGTCCCGGACACCGGCGAGCGGCGCCCGGAGGAACAGGACGCGCCGGTGGCGTACTTCGCGCTGCCGATGGTGATCGAGCACGAGGGCCGGACGCTGTCGTTCGTGTCGTCGATCTCCACCTTCAACACCCCCATGGACGTGACCGTCGCCGAGCTGGCCGTGGAGACGCTGCTCCCGGCCGACCCGGCGACGGCCAAGTACCTTCAGTTCTGGCTGAGCTGACGTGCCCTCAGCGCCAGGTGCTGCAGTACGGCGAAGCCCGCCACGGTGAGCGCCTGGAGCACCGTCCACACCGCGCCCGCCGTGGTCGGGGTGAGCCAGAGCGCGAGGGCGGCGAGACTGACGGCGGACCAGACGAGGTTGGCCTCGACGACGATCCGTACGCCCGCCGTGGGCGGGTGGCGGCGGGCGGCCAGCAGACCCACGACGGCCGCGTACCCGGCGAGGAACGCGCCGAGGCCCGTCAGCAGGCCGGACCCGGCGCCGAGGAAGCGTCCGAGCGGCCCGGAGAGGGCGAGATAGGCGAGCGCGTTGGCGCCGGTCACCACGGCGTCCAGGGCCAGGAAGCGGCGCAGCATCAGCTGCGGCTCCACGGTCCGGGCGAGCGCGGCAAGCTGGGTAGCGGACATGATGCATCACCCTCCGTCGGGATCGGTGGCGGCGGCCGGGGCCGGGTCCCGGGCCGGAGTGCGAGCCGGCCCGGGACCCGGTGCGTCCACGATCCCGTGGGGGCGGCGGCGGGTCGATTACCTGCGGGGTAATACGGCTGAGGGAGCAGGGAAACAGGGCGGTTCACCGTGGCCCGTGAGACTCTCGGAGGGACATGACAGACTGAGCGCGTGCTGGGGTGCGTTGGGGAGGCGTGGCGTGAGTGAGCGGCGGGCCGCACCGACCGTGGGCCAGGTGGTTCTGGGAAGGCGGCTGCAGGAGCTGCGGGAGGCGGCGGGCCTCTCACGGGAGGAGGCGGCCCGGATCCTGCGGGTGGCGCCCGCGACCGTGCGGCGGATGGAGACGGCCGAGGTCACGCTGAAGATCCCGTACCTCCAGCTGCTGCTGACCGCTTACGGGGTACCGGAGAGCGAGTCCGTCGCATTCGTGGAGCTCGCCGAGGAGGCGAACCGGCCGGGCTGGTGGCAGCGGTACCACGATGTGCTGCCCGAGTGGTTCCGCATGTATGTGAGCCTGGAGGGCGCCGCCCGGATCATCCGGTCCTACGAGCCGCATTTCGTGCCGGGGCTGCTGCAGACCGAGGACTACGCGCGCGCCGTCCTGGAGGCGGGGACGATCGGCACCGCGGGGCGGGACGCCGTCGAGCGGCATGTGGCCCTGCGCATGGAGCGTCAGCGTCTGCTGGAGCGCGGCGATGCCCCGCATCTGTGGGTGCTGATGGAGGAGACGGTGCTGCGGCGCCCGGTGAGCGCCGACAGCCGGGTGATGCGGGACCAGCTGGACAAGCTGCTCGAGTACGCCGAACGGGACCGCATCACCCTCCAGATCGCCGAGTTCGCGAACGGCCCGCACCCGGGGACGTACGCGCCCTTCTCGCTGTTCCGCTTCGCCGAGCCGGAGCTGCCCGACATGGTGTTCACCGAGTATCTGACGGGCGCCCTGTATCTGGACTCCCGCACGGAGGTCGCGGTGCATCTGGAGGTCCTGGACCATATGACGGCGCGGGCGGCCTCGACGCGGCGCACGGCGAAGCTGCTGCGGGAGTGCCGGGAACACTACTGAGAACCCTCGCCCGCCGTGGGGGTCAGGCCGCGCCGTCCTTCCGTCCGCCGGTGTCCTTGTCGTCGTCGACGATCTCCGCGTCCACGACCCCGTCGTCGTCCTGCGGTGAGGTGTCCGGTCCGGTGTCCTCGGTGGGGCCCGTCGAGGTCTGCGCGTACATCGCCTGGCCCATCTTCTGGCTGACCGAGGCGAGTTTCTCGACGCCGGCGCGGAGTTCGGCCGTTTCGGTGGACTCCCGCTCCAGCAGCTGCTTCAGCTCCGTGACGGCGGACTCGACCTCGCGCTGGGTGTCGTCGGGCACCTTGTCGCCGTTGTCCCGCAGGAACCGCTCGGTCTGGTAGACGAGTTGCTCGGCCTGGTTGCGGGTCTCGGCGGCCTCCCGGCGCTTGCGGTCCTCCTCGGCGTACTGCTCGGCGTCCCGCATCATACGGTCGATGTCGTCCTTGGGCAGGGCCGAGCCGCCGGTGACGGTCATCTTCTGCTCACGGCCCGTGGCGAGGTCCTTGGCGGACACATGCATGATCCCGTTGGCGTCGATGTCGAAGGCCACCTCGATCTGCGGGACGCCGCGCGGGGCCGGGGGGAGGCCGGTGAGATCGAAGACGCCGAGCTTCTTGTTGTAGGCGGCGATCTCGCGTTCGCCCTGGTAGACCTGGATGCCGACCGAGGGCTGGTTGTCCGTGGCGGTGGTGAAGATCTCCGAACGCCGGGTGGGGATCGTGGTGTTGCGCTCGATCAGCTTGGTCATGATGCCGCCCTTGGTCTCGATGCCCAGGGACAGCGGGGTGACGTCGAGGAGCAGCACGTCCTTGACGTCGCCGCGCAGGACGCCCGCCTGGAGGGCGGCGCCGAGAGCTACCACCTCGTCGGGGTTGACGCCCTTGTGCGGCTCCTTGCCGGTGAGTTCGCGGACCAGGTCGGTGACGGCGGGCATCCGGGTGGAGCCGCCGACGAGGATGACGTGGTCGATGTCGGAGAGTTTCACACCGGCGTCCTTGACGGCCTGGTGGAAGGGCTTCTTGCAGCGTTCCAGCAGGTCCTCGGTGAGCTCCTGGAACTGGGCGCGGGTGAGTTTCTCGTCGAGGTGCAGGGGGCCCTCGGAGGATGCCGTGATGTAGGGCAGGTTGATGGTGGTCTCCGTGGAGGAGGACAGCTCGATCTTCGCCTTCTCGGCGGCCTCCCGCAGCCGCTGCACGGCCATCCTGTCCTGCGTCAGGTCGACGCCGTACTGCCCCTTGAAGCGCTTGGCGAGGTACTCGACGACGCGCTCGTCCCAGTCGTCGCCGCCGAGGTGGGTGTCGCCGTTGGTGGCCTTCACCTCGATGACGCCCTCGCCGATGTCGAGCAGCGACACGTCGAAGGTGCCGCCGCCCAGGTCGAACACGAGGACGGTCTGGTCGTTCTCCTTGTCCAGGCCGTAGGCGAGGGCGGCCGCCGTGGGCTCGTTGATGATCCTCAGCACCTTGAGGCCGGCGATCTCCCCGGCCTCCTTGGTGGCCTGCCGCTGGGTGTCGTCGAAGTACGCCGGTACGGTGATGACGGCGTCGCTGACGTCCTCGCCGAGGTACGCCTCGGCGTCCCGGCGCAGTTTCTGCAGCACCCGGGCGGACAGTTCCTGCGCCCGGTAGCGGGTGCCGTCGATGGAGCCCTCGGCGGGGAACCGCCACTGCGGGTCGCCCATGTACCGCTTGACCGAGCGGGCGGTGCGGTCGATGTTCGTCACGGCCTGCCGTTTGGCGACCTCGCCGACCAGCACCTCGCCGTTCTTGGCGAAGGCCACGACGGAAGGGGTGGTGCGCGCCCCCTCCGCGTTGGGGATGACGGTGGGCTCACCGCCCTCCAGCACGGCCACCACCGAGTTCGTGGTTCCCAGGTCGATTCCGACGGCACGTCCCATCGCTGTCCCCTTCCGCCAGGGCACCTCTCCGGAATTCCAGCACAAAACTTGAGCGCCCTGTTGTCAATAGTGTGAACCGGTAGTTGTCAACGGCGGGTGTGGGCGTCCGTGTGCCCGCGCAGTTCCAGCGCGCGCCGGGGACGGTCGGTGATCAGCACGTCCACCCGCGGGTCACCGAGGAAGTTCCGCAGCGCCCCGTCCTCGTTGACCGTCCACACCATGGTGAACAGTCTGTTACGGCCAGCCTCGCGCAGCACGGTGGCGCGGGCCAGACGCTGGTGCACGGCCACCCCATGGGCGCCGCAGGCGCGGACCCGGCGCATGGGGAGCAGTTCGCTGAGCCGGGTGGCCACCAGCCGGCGCCGGTCGATGTCCCTGCCGTCGCGGCCGAGGGACAGGACGGTGCGCACCCGCGGGTGGGCGGCGGTGATGGCGGCGACGGAGCGGTCCTCGAGGGTGGTGGCGACGAAGCCGTCCTCGCCGAGGAGGGCGACCGCGCGGCCGATCAGCTCCCGCTCGTGGCCGGTCTCCTTCAGGTCGAGATGCCCCACGAGCCTCCCGGCGATCAGCTCCATGACCTCCTCCACGCGGGGCACCCGGAATCCGGCGCGTGCGTTCAGTTCGGCGTGGGTGAGCGTGGACAGGTGCGGGCCGGTGGGGCCCACCCGGGGGTCGTGGTGGACGACGAACACGCCGTCGGCCGTGCGCCGGACATCGAACTCGACGTACTCCGCGCCGGACGCGAGCGCGTCCTCGTACGCCTCCCAGGTGGCCGGGCCGGCGCGCTCGGAGCCTCCCCGGTGGGCGGAGACGGCGGGTCGTGGCGTCATGGTGGTCGCTCCCGGAGGCGTGACGTGCCGCAGGCCGCCCCCGGGGAGCGGCCTGCGGTGGCTCGACGCGGCGAGCGGGTCAGGCGAGCTTGGCCGTCAGGGTGATGTTCGTGCCCTTCAGCGCCTGGCTGACCGGGCAGTTCACCTTGGCGTCCTCGGCGGCGGCGACGAAAGCGGCCTCGTCCAGGCCGGGGACGGTGCCCTGGACGGTGAGGTGGATGCCGGTGATGCCCTCGCCCGGCACGAAGGTGACGTCGGCGGAGGTGGTCAGCTTGGCCGGCGGGTTGCCGGCCTTGTCGAGAACGTTGGAGAGGGCCATCGAGAAGCAGCTGGAGTGCGCGGCGGCGATCAGCTCCTCGGGGCTGGTTTTCCCGCTCGGCTCCTCGGCACGCGACGCCCAGGTGACCGGCTGCTCGGGGATGCTGCCGGAGGAGTCGAAGGCGACGACCCCGCTGCCCTTGAAGAGACTGCCTTCCCAAACGGTGTGTGCGGAGCGCGTGGTTGCCATGACGCATCCTTTCGAAAATGTCCGGCCGTGTGTCCGGCGGTGCTCGGTCCGGGCCCCTTGTCATCGGGTGCCCCGCCCCATCCGATCACATCCCGGCTCGGCTGACCCGGAAGACGGGCCCTCCGCGGCGAACGGTCCGCTCAGGCGGCGCGCTTGCGGTCCGGGGCCACGGCCGATTGCGCCTCGTCGGACTCCGTCAGCCACCGGCGCAGTACCCGGTGGATCTGCTCGGCGCCGGCCAGGTCCGCGCCGTCGGCGACCGGTGGGGACAGCATGAGGGGGGACAGCAGGAAGGGGCGGGCCTGGGCGCCGCCGAGGCCGCCGTGGGAGCCGATCTGCTCCTCGAAGGCGAGCACCTCGCCGTCCGCGGGGTCGTGGAAGGAGTTGACCATGATGTCGGCGGTGTGCGGGAAGGTGTGGGTGCGTCGTACGACATCCGCGGCGCCGGGCCCGAAGGCCGCCAGGGGCCCGGGGTTGTCGTCCAGCTCGTCCAGCGGGATCTCCGCGCCGTACGCGCCGAGCACCACCCCGCCGTGGCGTTCGCTGCGCACCAGGAGGAAGCCGATGCCGGGGTGGTTGGCGAGGGTCGGCAGCAGCGCGGGGTGGCGGGCGTCGATCTCCTCCTTGGTCATCCGGTGCGGCACGTCCGGGAAGGAGACCAGCCCCAGGTTGCCGGAGGCGAGCACGACGGGTTCGGAGGCGCGGGAGGGGCGGTAGTGCTCGGCGCCCTCCTCGACGGGCCGGCGCAGCGCCGCCCGGACGGCCGCGCGGGCCTCCGCACCGCTGTGGGTGCGCCCCGCGCGGCGCGGCACGGGCAGTCCGCAGCCGGCCCGCACCAGGTCGCCGAGGGTGAGGCCGTAGCGGAAGCGGAAGGTCTCACCGGGGCTCTGCCCATGGTCGGACAGGACGACGATCCGGTACGGGCGGGGGGCGTGCTCGGCAACCTTCTCGATCAGGGCGAGGGAGCGGTCGAGGCGCTGGAGGACCTTCTCGGTGTCCCGGCTCGCGGGCCCGGAGTGGTGGGCGACCTCGTCGTAGGCCACCAGGTCCGCGTAGACGGCGGTGCGGCCGGCCAGCAGGTCGCCCGTCACGGCGGCGACCACGACGTCCCGTTCGACGACGGTCGCGAAGGCCCGGACGAACGGGTAGAGCCCGCCGCGAGAGACACGCGGACGCTGTCTCCGCATCCGGGCACGGGTGGACTGGCCGATCTCCCGGCCCACCTCGGCGACGAAGGACAGCGCGGTGCGCACGGCGTTGGCGGGGTCGGAGAAGTAGGCGAAGTAGCCCGCGCGGGAGCGGGCGGCCGGGCCGCGGCGGCGGGTCGCTATGGACAGCACCAGGGCCTGCTCCTCGGCGCCGCCGCTGAACAGGTTGCCGCGGCTGGCGCCGTCGTGGGCCAGCAGCCCGGCGTGCCCGGAGTACTCGATGGCGCGGGCCTGGAGTTCGGCGGCGCTGGTGGGCCGGTTGCAGACCATGAGCTCGCGGCGGGCCTTCTCGTACCAGCGGAAGGCCGGGACGTCGTAGTTGCTGCCGTGGAGGATGCCGAGCTGGCTGGCGCCGGTCTGGCTGGACCAGTCGGTACGCCAGAGGGTGAGGCGGTGGCTGGGCCGGTCGCCGGCGGTGCCGGTGCCGAGCCAGCGGGCGATGGTGGGCATCAGCCCCTTGCCCACGGCGTCCAGCAGGACCTCGTGGCCGACGCCGTCGAGCTGCACGAAGAGAGTGCCGGGCGTGCTGGGGCAGGGCGGGGCGGAGCCCCGGCGGCGGTCGGCGAGACGGTACAGCCGGCGGCGGTAGGCGTCGTCGTCGCGTACGGCGAGGGCGCCGCCCGTGGCGGAGGCGACCGCGGACATGACCGCGGCGACCACCACCGCCGTCTCCGGGGCGGCGGCGCCCCGCTCGACGGGGTTGACGTACAGGGCCAGCCAGAGCAGGGCGCCGTTGAGGAAGAACACCAGCACGCCCAGGACGAGCGCCGGTACGAGCAGCAGGAGCCGCACCAGCAGCGGCCAGACGAGCGCGGACAGCACGCCGAAGGCGCCGGCGCCGAGGGCGGCCGTGACGGCGATGTCGGTGGCGCTGTCGCCGTCGGCCGAGCGGAGCCGGAAGTCCGGCAGGATCCCGGCGAGCACCAGCATGGTGAGGGTGGAGACCGCCCACACCGCGACACTCCGCCCGATCTGACTGACGACCCGTCGCCAACGCCCGCCACCCACGCCCCGCACCCCTCACGTCCTGGCCGCTGAGACCCGTATCCACCCTGTCACAACGGGCCGAGCGGGCGTTCCGTCCCCGGCCGCGCGGGCCGTGGGCGGCTCAGCGGCCGTCGTAGCCGGCGGTCGGCATGGACAGCCTGCGGTGCACCCGCGCCTTCATCGCCGCGTCGTACGACGGTTCCGCGCGGCCCACCGTCTCCATGCGCACCCCGCGCCGCGCGCACTCGGCGGTGAACTCCTCCACGGAGGACAGGGCACGCTCCAGTACCCGCAGACTGGGGGCCACGAACAGATCGGTGCCGGGCCGCACGCCCTCCCACAGCATGCAGTGGTCGGGCCGCAGCCCGCGCACGAGCAGTTCCCGGGCCACCACGTATCCCTGCTCGGCGGCCCAGCGGGCGCACATGGCGTGCTGGCTGCGGGAGTCCACCAGGAAGGGATCGGCGTCCAGTTCCTCCAGCGGCGTCAGACTCGCGATCGCCGTCACCCGCACCGGCACAGGCCCCATGGCGTCCCCCCTCACCTCCGGTTTCGCCGCCGACCCTACTCCTGCCCGTAGGCTTCGGGGAGTCGCACGAAGGAGGCGAAGGGGTGCCGGTGGACGTCACGTGGTGGGGTCACGCCACCTGCACGGTCGAGGACTCGCACACGCGGGTGCTCACCGACCCCCTGTTCGCCCGCCGGCTCGCACACCTACGGCGCCGGCGCGGCGCGGTGCCGCCCGCCGAGGCCCGGCACGCGGACGTGGCCCTGGTCTCCCATCTGCACGCCGATCATCTGCACCTGCCGTCCCTGGCCCGGCTCGCGCCGGGCACGCGCCTGTTCGTGCCCCGGGGCGCCGGGCGCGCGGTGCGGGGCTTGCGCCGGCTTACGCATCTCGGGGTGAGCGAGGTGGCGCCCGGTGACGCGATCAAGGTGGGCCGGCTGGTCGTACGAGTCGTGACCGCGCGGCACGACGGGCGCCGGCTGCCGGTCGGGCCGCGCCGCTCCCCCGCCCTCGGATATGTGCTGGAGGGTGAGGCGCGGACGTACTTCGCCGGGGACACCGGGCTGTTCGAGGAGATGGCCGAGGAGGTGGGGCCGGTCGACGTGGCGCTGCTGCCGGTGGGCGGCTGGGGCCCGTGCCTCGGGGAGGGGCATCTGGACGCGGGGCGCGCGGTCGAGGCGCTGGCCCGGCTGGGGGCGCCCAACGCGGTGCCGGTGCACTACGGCACGTACTGGCCGATCGGGATGGACGCGGTGCGCCCGCACGAATTCCACGCGCCGGGCCACGAGTTCGAGCGGATGGCGGCCCGGCACGCCCCCGGGGCGGCCGTGCACCGGCTAGGGCACGGGGAGCGCGTGCGCCTGAAGGTCGCGCGGTGAACCTTCCCGCCGCCCTGGGCGAGGCGACCGGTTCCCTGCCGTCGGTGGCCTCGCCGGCGTTCATACCGGTCGTGGCGCCCGACTCCACCCAGCAGGCGATCGGGTACCCCTCGCTGTTCCTCCTGGTGCTGATCGGCGCGCTGGTGCCGGTGGTGCCGACGGGCGCGCTGGTGAGCTCGGCGACCGTGGTCGCCTTCCACCGGACGGCGCCGTTCTCGATGGCGCTGGTCTTCCTGACCGCGTCGCTGGCCGCGTTCCTCGGGGACGTGGCGCTGTACTGGCTGGGCCGGCGCGGGATGAAGTCGAGCAACGGCTCGCGCTGGCTGGAGGCGATCCGGCAGCGCGCCCCGGAGGACCGGCTGGAGCAGGCGCGGCAGAAGCTGGCCGACCACGGGGTGGCCGTGCTGGTGTTGTCGCGGCTGATGCCGGCCGGGCGGCTGCCGGTGATGCTGGCCTGTCTGGTCGCCGAGTGGCCGCTGCGCCGGTTCGTGCGCGGCAATGCGCCCGCCTGTCTGGCCTGGGCGGCGACGTACCAGTTGATCGGCGTCCTCGGCGGGTCGCTGTTCGCGGAGCCGTGGCAGGGCGTGCTCGCGGCGATCGCGCTGACCGTGCTGATCAGCGCGGCGCCGAGCCTGTGGCGGCGGATGCGGGGGTCGGCGGGGGGATGACGCCGCCCGGGGTCACGTAAGGACCCGGGAGGCGCCCACCGGCAGGTCCCACAGGTCTTCGCGGGGCAGCCCCGCCCGCTCCCAGGCGGCGCGGACGCGGACGAGGGGTTCCAGGACCGGCTCCGCGGAGAGGATGAACGTGCCCCAGTGCATGGGTGCCATGCGGCGCGCACCGAGGTCCTGGGCGGCGCGGACCGCCTCCTCCGGGTCGCAGTGGACGTCGGCCAGCCACCAGCGGGGAGCGTAGGCGCCGATGGGCAGCAGGGTGAGGTCGATGCCCGGATAACGGCGGCCGATGCGGGAGAACCAGTGGCCGTAGCCGGTGTCCCCGGCGAAATGGACCCGGCGGCCCTCCCGGTCGGTGAGCACCCAGCCGCCCCACAGGGAGCGGCACGTGTCGGTGAGGGTGCGCTTGGACCAGTGGTGGGCCGGTACGAAGTCGAACCGCACGCCGTTCAGTTCGGCGGCCTCCCACCAGTCGAGCTCGGTGACCCGGGTGAACCCGCGGCGGTGGAACCAGCGGGCGAGCCCCGCGGGCACGAACACCGGGGTGTCACGCGGGAGCCGGCGCAGGGTGGGGGCGTCGAGGTGGTCGTAGTGGTTGTGGCTGATGACGACCGCGTCCACGCGCGGCAGGGCCTCCCAGGCGACGCCGACGGGCGTGATGCGCGCCGGGGTGCCGAGGATGCGGCGGGACCACACCGGGTCGGTGAGCACGGTGAGCCCTCCGATCCGCAGGACCCAACTGGCGTGTCCCGCCCAGGTGACGGCGACCGTGCGGGCGTCCACGCGGGGCAGCGGGCCGGGCTCGAAGGGCAGCCGGGGGATGTCGGCGAGGCCCTCGGGTGTGGGACGTACGGCGCCCTCGCGGGCGAAGCGGGCGAAGGCTCTGAGGCCGGGCAGCGGGGCCGTCAGCCGGTCGTGGAAGGTGCGCGGCCACACCCGGCGTTCGGCGAGCGGGCGGGGTGCGGCCGGCGGGAGGTGTGGGCCCGCGGAGGGGGTGCCGGAGTCCGGTGCGGTCTCGTCGCGGGCTGTGGTCGTGGTCGTTCTGCTGGTCGACTCGGGGCGCTGCGTCATCAGGGAGACTCCCATCGCCGGGCGTCGTCACGGAGATCGTCGAAGACCGTTGTCAGATGGGTCAACGCGCGTCGCACCTGCGGCAGTTCCAGCGGAGCGGGCGAACGCAGGCACTCAGCGCGCTCTTCAGCGGTGGCGCCCAGCATGGGGGCGGTGGACAGCCGTACGCGCGGCGCGTCGAGTTCGTCGCCGAAACGGTGCCCGCCCGGCGCGGGCATGCCCAGCCGGGCGCCGAGGAAGTCCTCCAGTTCCTGGGCGTCGCCGACGCCGTGCGCGGCGAGCGCGGGCGCCAGGGGTGTGAGGTCGACGTACAGGTGCCGGCCGCAGCGCGGGGGACGGGACAGGGCGCCGGCGGCGACGACGGCGTGGTGCGCGGCGGCGGCGAGGCTCGCGTGCAGGCGTATGCCGGCGGCGACGCGCGCGGTGACCGGTTCGGGCTCGGACAGCGCGTACACCGCGGCGGCGGCGACGGGGGCGGCGACGCGCGCGTCGAGCGCGGTGAGCACGTCGAGCACGCGCGCGTGCAGCGCGTTGCCCTCCTCTCCGGCCGGGAAGCGGGCCACCGCCGCGGGCCAGCCCGGCGGGAGCAGGGCGCCGACCAGGTCGGTGACCACGGTGACCCGGTCGGGCACCATCTCGGCGGGGCTGAGCAGCACGGTGTCGTGCGGGTCGTGCAGGGTGTCGCGCCAGGTCTCGTCGCTGACCAGGTGCAGCCCCTCGGCGACGGCGGCCTCCACGGTCTCGTGCAGCAGCTCGGGCGGGGCCACGGTGGCGGTGGGGTCGTCGGCGACGGAGAGCACCAGCAGACGCGGGTCACCGCCCTCGGCCCGCAGCCGGCGCACGGTCTCCAGCAGTGCGTAGGGATCGGGTACGCCGCCGCTCTCGGCCGGCGTCGGCACAGGGAAGGCGGGCCGGCTCAGCAGCCGGGCGTAGGGGGCCCACCACGCGGCGCAGGGTCTGGGCACCAGGACGTCGCCGCCGATGGCGGCGGTCAGGGCCACCAGCAGGGCGGGGGCACCAGGGGCGACAGCCACCCGGTCGGGGGCGGCGGGAAGTCCGCGCCGGTCGCCGTAGCCGCAGGCGGCCTCCAGCAGGGCGGGGCCGCCGCCGACCGGCTCGGCGCCGGCCCGGGAGGCCGCGGCGGCCAGGACGGCGGACAGTTCGGGCAGGACGGGGAGCCCGTCCTCGGGGTCGGGCGGCCCGAAGCGGACGGGGCCGTGGCCTTCCGGATCCGTCCGCAGCATCGCTACCTCCGCGCAGTCCCTGGCGGGCCGGTGCCCCGGCATCCGCTCGTGCCGCCCCTCGGCCAGTCAGTACCCAGAGTGCCGCGTGCCATGAGTTCCGGCCGGTCGTGCGGCTCACGGCGCGGGCGGTGACGGCCCGGGGAAGGACCCACGGACGTCAGGCGTCCCTCCGGGGTGTGCGGTCCCGGTACAGGCGGTGGGCGGCGGCGCCGAACGCGCCCGCGATGAGCAGACCGCCGGCGGCCAGTGCGGGCACGGAGTCGGTGAAGGCACCGCCCCCGCCGGCGTGGACGCCGTGGTGGGCGGGGGGTGTGGGGTGCGTGGGGTCCGTCGGGTGCGTGGGGTGCGTGGTGGGGGTGGGGGTGCAGTGGGTGCTCTTGGTTGGGGTGGGCTTGGTTGCGGTGGGCTTCGGTTCGACCGGCTTGGGTTTGACCGGCTTGGGCGGGACGGTCGCCGTCGGCTCGGCGGGCTTCGATTCCTTGGCCTTGTAGTCCAGGGCCTTCGAATCGTCTGCCTCGGACCCCGCCGGGGCGGGAATCCCGGCATCCTCCTCGGGAACAGCGTCGGGAACGAGTTCGTCGAGGGCGGTGCCCTCCGGGAGGGCCGCGTCCGGCTCGAGGCCCTCCTCCTCGAGCGTTTCCGTTTCGAGGGTTTCCAGTTCCAGGGCTTCGGATTCCAGAGAGTCTGGTTCCGAAGCGCCGGGTTCCGAAGAGTCGGGTTCCAAAGAGTCGGGTTCCCAAGCGCCGGATTTCGAGGCCTCCGGCTGGGCGGCGCCCGGAGCGGTGCTCTTGCCCGGAGCGGTGCTCTTGCCCGGAGCGGTGCTCTTGCCCGGAGCGGTGCTCTCGGAGGTGTGGCCCTCCCAGGCGTGTTCCCCGGCGTGTCCCCCGGGTGGTTCCGGACAGGGCGAGTGGGAGGCGGTGCCCCACGACGGGCCGCTGCCGGGGGCCGTTCCCGCGGACGCGGCCGGTACGAGCGCGCCGAGGAAGGTTCCGGCGACGGCGGCGAGGGACAGGGCACGGGCGGTGCGGCGCATGGTGCGGGCTCCTTGGGGCGACGGCGGGGGCAGGCTCTCGGTTGCCCCACAGCCATCACAGCCCGCCCGCCGCCGTACCGCGCGCGGCCGGACACCATTGGCGTCACCGGCCCACCCACCCGGGTGAAGCACAGCGCGGGGAGGGCAGGCGCGACGGCACCCCGTAGGCCGGACCGCCCGCGCTACTCCTCGGTGTCGCCCATGACCTCGTCGCGGACCCGGCCGCAGCTGCGGCTGATCAGGCGGGAGACGTGCATCTGCGAGATGCCGAGCTCCTCGGCGATGCCGCTCTGGGTCATGTCGTCGAAGAAGCGCATGTAGAGGATGGCCCGCTCCCGGTCCGGGAGTGCGGCAAGACCGTCCTTGACGGCCTCGCGGTCGACCACGGTGTCCAGCGCCGGGTCGGGCGCTCCGAGGGCGTCGCCCAGCGAGTAGCCGTCGTCGCTGCCGGGCAGTTCGGCGTCGAGGGACAGCGCGCTGAAGCTGTCCAGCGCCTCCTGGCCGGTGCGTACGTCTTCCTCGCTGAGGTGGGCACGCTCGGCGATCTCCGCGACGGTCGGCTGCCGGCCGGGGATGGTCTGGGAGAGGTCCTGGGCGGCGTACCGGACGCGGTTGCGCAGGTCCTGGACCCGGCGCGGTACGTGCAGGGTCCACATGTGGTCGCGGAAGTGCCGCTTGATCTCGCCGGTGATGGTCGGCACGGCGTAGCTCTCGAAGGCGTTGCCGAGCTCGGGCTCGTATCGGTCCACGGCCTTGACCAGGCCCAGCGCGGCGACCTGGCGGAGGTCGTCGAAGCTCTCACCGCGGCTGCGGAAGCGTCCGGCGAGGCGGTCGGCCATGGGCAGCCAGGCCTCGACGATCTCGTCGCGCAGCGCGTCGCGCTCCGGGCCGTCGGGAAGCGCGGCCAGCCTGCGGAAGGCGGCCGCGGTGTCGGGGGCGTCATGGTGCGGATGGTGCTTCGCGGTCGCTGGGGTCGGCATGGTGCCTCGCAACTCCCTCATGGGGTGCTCGGGGACGACGGACAGTCACCGCGGCGAGCGCACTGCGAGGACAGGCGCCCGGAGCGACGTCATGCCGCTGCCACGGGCGTGCCTCCTGTCCGAAGCACTGCCTGTTCCCCTGCCCCCGCTTCACCCTCCCAAACCACCGATCGGGGTCTCCCCGTGCTGTTCCTCCTCGGGCCGGACGGGCGGCAGCAGGAGGTCCTCGTAGCGGCCCAGCATCAGAATCACACCGAGCATCAGGGGTGGGATGACGAGGGCGAGCACCGCCATGGCCGGTCCTTTCCAGGTGGCTCGTGGGGGGCGTGTCCTCCGGGTCTCCCACCGCCCGGGGGCCAAACCCGGACCGTGACGATCCGCCGCCGGATGCCTGTGTTGGCCCGCGCTCCCCGGGTACGCGGTGCGCACCCCGAAGGATCTGGAGGGAGACATGCAGCGAGGCAGTGACCGGCTCAACGTCCACCGTGACGACGAGATGAAGCACGAACTGCAGGGCCTGCTGAGGTCCGGGCACCCCACCCGCACCGAGGAGTGGAACGACCCGGAGCCGTCCGCCGACGACGATCCCGAGGTCGCCTATGGCCCGGTGACGCCCGGCCGCGGCCCGTCGTCACTGGAGTCGGTACGGCTGGAGCTGGCGAAGGTCCTGGGCCGCGGGGTGTTCCCCGCGGGTCCGCGCGAGCTGATACGCGACCTGGACCGACGGCATGCGCCCGACGCCCTCATCGAGGCGCTGGAGCGGCTGCCGCGCGAGGAACGCTACGACAACGTCCAGGAACTCGCCGAGGCGCTGACCCGGTCCCGGGAGACGGAGACAGCGTGACCGGTTCGTCCGGGGTGCCGCGCCGTGGTCGTCCCGCCGGGGCGAGGGCGGCGGCGCCCCGGCGGCCGGGGCCGGACGGAGGGCGGAGGTCATGGCCGAATTCGTCAAGGACGTGATGACCCCGGGCGTGGTCGCCGTGCGCCCGGACGCCTCGCTGGTCGAGGCGGCGCAGCTGATGCGCGCCCAGAACATCGGCGACGTGGTGGTCGCCGACGGTCAGCTGGTCGTCGGCGTACTCACCGACCGCGACATCACCGTACGGGCGGTCGCCGAGGGCGCGGACCCCCTCGGCGTGAGCGTCGGGTCGGTGTGCACGCCGGACCCGTGGACGCTCGCCCCGAACGATCCGGTGTCCGCGGCCGTCGCGCTGATGCGGGAGCACGCCATCCGCCGGATACCCGTCGTCGAGGACGGCTTGCCCGTCGGGCTGGTGAGTCTCGGCGATCTGGCCGAGGCGCGGGATCCCGGATCCGCGCTGGCCGACATCAGCCGTGCCGAGCCGGACACAAGCGGCGTAACCGAACGAGCACAACCGAAACCTGACGAGGGGATGTGAGATCATCATGCGTATCGCATTTCTGGCCGCACCCGAGGGTGTGGAGCAGGTGGAACTGACCGAGCCGTGGCAGGCCGCCGCGGACGCCGGTCACGAGCCGGTTCTGGTGTCCACGCAGCCGGGCCGGATCCAGGCGTTCAACCACCTCGACAAGGCGGACACGTTCCCGGTGCAGGAGGTCGTCGCCGAGACGTCGGCGGACTCCTTCGACGCACTGGTGCTGCCGGGCGGGGTGGCCAACCCGGACTTCCTGCGCATGGACGAGAGGGCGGTGTCGTTCGTGCGGGACTTCTTCGAACGGCGCCGGCCGGTCGCCGCGATCTGCCACGCCCCCTGGACTCTCGTGGAGGCGGACGTCGTACGGGGCCGGGTGCTCACGAGTTGGCCCAGCCTGCGCACCGACATCCGCAACGCGGGCGGCACCTGGGTCGACGAGCAGGTGCAGGTGTGCGACCACGGACCGAACAAGCTGGTCACCAGTCGCAAGCCGGACGATCTGCCGGCGTTCTGCGAGAAGTACCTGGAGGTGTTCCAGGCGGAAATGATGGCGGCCTGACACGCACAGGTCACCCGCGGAATGAATCCGCACAGACCGCACAGTTCACAACGCCGGGGCTCGCGTACGCGCGGGCCCCGGCCGTCTGCGGCGGGCCCGGGGCGTCCGAGGCGTACGGGCCGACGGCTCAGGTCCCCGGCGTGGTGGGTGTGGTGGTGTCCGCGGGGCAGCGCTCGCGGGCTCCCTCACGGGTGCGGCCCGCGGCCACCGGGCGGCGCGGGTTGCGCCGCAGATACTCGCCCTCCAGCTGCGCCATCCGCTCGTTGTGCGTCCGCAGTGCGTCGTTGGAGCCGTACAGCAGCGTGTCATGGCGCGTGCGGTGGATCGTCTCCAGCTCCTTCATGAGCTGCGCGTCGTCCAGGCGCTCCGGCTCGACTCCGGTCATCGTGGTGCCCCGCTCGTCGTGTGCGTTCATACGGCCCGGGTACCCGCCCGGCGGCACAAGCACTACCCCGAAGCGCACCCGGGAGGGAGCCATGGAACTCGCATTCCTGCATCCACTCTACGAACGTCCCGGCCCCTGGGCCTCCGTCTACGTCGACACCTCCCGGCACACCGAGTTCACCCCCCAGGAGCGGCAGCTGACGGCTCGGGCGATGGCGAGGGAGCTCGCCGACCAGGGCGCGGACGAGGCCACCTGCCAGGCGGTGCACCAGGCGATCGAGGAACTGCGGCACTCACCGGAACCGCACGGCCGCGCCCTGTTCGCCCGGGACGGCGAGGTGGTGCTGGATCCGGCGCTGACCCGGTCCCCGGGGGGCCACTGGGCACAGTGGGAGCGGCTGCCGCGGGTCGCGCCGCTGGTGGAGCTGGCGGGTGAGGACCCGGTGTGCATCGTCGCCTACATCGACCGCAGGGGCGCCGACTTCGAGCTGCGCAGCGCGCTCGGCCGGGACTACGCCGGCGGCGTCACCGGGCGCCAGTGGCCGCTGCACCGGACCGGCTCCGCCGACTGGTCGGAGCGCCATTTCCAGCTGAAGGTGGAGAACACCTGGGAGCGCAACGCCGCGGAGGTCGCCGACGCGCTCGCCGTCTGCCAGGAGGAGACCGGGGCGGACCTGCTCATCCTCGTCGGTGACGAGCGGGAGCGGCGGTCGGTGCACGAGCGGCTGCCGAAGCGGCTGCAGGGCATGGCGGTCGAGACCCCGCGCGGCCCGGGCAGCAGGCTGCTGGACGAGGAGGTGGAGCGGATCCGCGAGCAGCACGTCCGCGACCGTGCCGCCGAGGAGCTGGAGCGGTTCCTGGCCGCCCGGGTCCCCGACGACGCGGGCCGGCCGGCTGCCGTGGAGGGCGTTCCGGCACTGGTCGAGGCCGCGCGCGAGCACCGGATCGACGAGTTGCTGATCCGGACGGACGGACCCGACACGCACCGGGAGGTGTTCATCGGCGAGGATCCGGATTACGTGGCGGTGCAGCCCACGGATCTCCAGGTGCTGGGTGAGCAGAACGCGTGGCCGGCGCGGGCGGATGACGCGTTGCTCCGCTCGGCGGTCGAGACGGGCGCGGTGGCGGTGGCGGTCGACGAGGTGGCGGCGGAGGACGCGCCCGCTGGGGGGCTGGGGGCGTTGCTCCGCTGGAAGTGACGCGAGCCGCACCACCGCCCCGTGATGCTTCCTGCGGTCAGCGGGTGCGTTGCACCCGGCGTTCGTCCCAGACCGGGGCCGGGGTTTCTCTGACGTGGCCGTCGGCGGCGAAGACGAGGTAGCGGTCGAAGGAGCGGGCGAACCAGCGGTCGTGGGTGACGGCGAGCACCGTGCCCTCGAATGCCTCGAGCCCCTCCTGCAGCGCCTCCGCCGACTCCAGGTCGAGGTTGTCCGTGGGCTCGTCGAGCAGCAGGGCCGTGACGCCCTGGAGCTCCAGCAGCAGGATCTGGAAGCGACCGCCGGAGAGCCGGTCGAAGGTCTGCTCGGCCTGGCCGGTGAGCTCGTAGCGGCGCAGCCGGGACATCGCGGCGCCCCGGTCCTGGGCGTGCTCCTTCCACAGAACGTCCAGGAGGGTGCGCCCCTCCAGCTCGGGGTGGGCGTGCGTCTGGGCGAAGTGTCCGGGGACGACGCGGGCGCCGAGGCGCCAGCGGCCGGTGTGCGCCACCTCCTCCCCGGCGAGCAGACGCAGGAAGTGCGACTTGCCCGATCCGTTGGAGCCGAGCACGGCGATCCGCTCGCCGTAGAAGACCTCCAGATCGAACGGCTTCATCAGGCCGGTGAGTTCCAGCCCCTCGCAGGTGACCGCGCGGACTCCCGTGCGGCCGCCCTTGAGGCGCATGGTGATGTTCTGCTCGCGGGGCGGCTCCGGCGGGGGTCCCGCCTCCTCGAACTTGCGCAGCCGGGTCTGGGCGGCCCGGTAGCGGGAGGCCATGTCGGCGCTGTTCTCCGCGGCCTGACGCAGGGTCAGGACAAGCTTTTTGAGCTGGGCGTGTTTCTCGTCCCAGCGGCGGCGCAACTCCTCGAAGCGGGCGAAGCGTTCACGGCGCGCCTCGTGGTAGGTGGCGAAGCCACCGCCGTGCACCCAGGCGTCGGCGCCGGCGGGGCCCGGTTCGAGGGAGACGATGCGCCCGGCGGCGCGGGCGAGGAGTTCGCGGTCGTGGGACACGAACAGGACGGTCTTGCGGGTCTCCTCGAGCCGTTCCTCCAGCCAGCGCTTGCCGGGGACGTCGAGATAGTTGTCGGGCTCGTCGAGGAGAAGGACCTGGTCCGTGCCGCGCAGCAGCGCCTCGAGGACCAGGCGTTTCTGCTCGCCTCCGGAGAGGGTGCGGACCTGGCGCCACTGCGCCTTCTCGTACGGGATGCCCAGCGCGGCCGTGGTGCACATGTCCCACAGCGTCTCCGCCTCGTAGCCGCGTGCCTCGGCCCAGTCGGCGAGGGCCTGCGCGTAACGCAGTTGGGCGGCCTCGTCGTCGACCGTCATGATGGCGTGCTCGGCCCGGTCGACGGCCTGAGCGGCGTCCCGGATTCGGGTTTCCGGAGATCACCTGCGTCCATGATCTGATACCCGGGTCTCAGTATGCGGCCTTCGGGCGTACCGTGAGTGCCCTCCTACGAGAGCGGAAGGAGTGGGTTCGGCATGCCGGAAGCGCGGGAGACCGCCGTCTATACCCACGGTCACCCCGAGTCGGTGCTGAGGTCGCACACCTGGCGGACCGCCGAGAACTCCGCGGCGTACCTCCTCGGGGTCCTCGAGCCCCATATGCGGATCCTGGACATCGGATGCGGGCCCGGCACGATCACGGCCGACCTCGCGGCGCTCGTCCCCGACGGCCACGTCACCGGCCTCGACCGGGAGCCGGGGATCCTGGACCAGGCCCGCGCGACGGCCGGCGAACGGGGACTGAGGAACACCGACTTCACGACGGGGGACGTGCACGCCCTGGACTTCCCGGACGACTCGTTCTGCGTGGTCCACGCCCACCAGGTGCTCCAGCACGTGGGCGATCCGGTCCGGGCCCTGCGCGAGATGCGGCGGGTGACCAGACCGGGCGGCTACGTCGCCGTACGCGACGCGGACTACGCGGCGATGACCTGGTATCCGACGTCGGCGGGCCTGGACCGCTGGCTGGACCTGTACCGGCGGGTGGCCCGGGCCAACGGGGGCGAGCCGGACGCCGGGCGGCGGCTGAAGTCCTGGGCGCTCGCCGCGGGATTCACCGACATCACGGCGACCTCCGGCACCTGGACCTTCTCGACCGCCGGTGAGCGGGTCTGGTGGAGCGGCCTGTGGGCGGACCGCACCGTGGACTCGGCCTATGCGGAGCGTGCCGTCGGGGCGGGCCACGCCACCGGGGAGGAATTGCGGGAGGTGGCCGCGGCGTGGCGGGACTGGGGCGCGCGGGAGGACGGGTGGTTCACCGTGCTGCACGGAGAAATTCTCTGCCGCAAGGAAGTCTGAATCGAGTTTTCCGGGCAATCAGAATGTCAGGAGGTTGACATTATGGTTCCCATTCTGCTCGTTCTGCTGCTGGCGCTGATCCTTTTCGGTGCCGGGTTTGCGGTAAAGGTTCTCTGGTGGATTGCCCTGGCGGTCCTCATCGTGTGGCTGCTGGGATTCTTCATGCGCAGCACCACGGCAGGCGGTGGCAGGGGCCGCTGGTACCGGTGGTGAGGTGACGGGACTTCCCCGGGACTCGGTCCCGGGGAAGTCCCGTCCATTCAGTTCCGTGCATTCAGTCCCGTGCATTCAGTCCCCGTGCATTCAGTCTCGGGGAAGCAGCGGTCCGAGCGGCCCGAGGTCCAGATTCAGGTCCTCGGGCCGCAGTCCGTAGCGGTCCCGCAGTTCCGCCATCCGGTCCTCCAGCAGCATGAGGGTGAGCCCGACCCGCTCCTCCTGCTCCTCGCTCAGAACCCCCTCGTCGAACCGGCGCAGCGCTTGGCGCTCCATGAGCTGGCGCAGCAGTTCCACGACGGTGAGCACCAGTTTGATCAGATCGCGTTCGACCGTGTCGGGGTCCAGGTCCAGCCGATTGCGCCGGCTGCCGTGCGGCTCGAGGCGCCGGCCGTCGTCGGGGGCGGCCGTCACAGCGACCCCTCGAAGGGGGAGGGAACCTGGGCGTTGACCGAGCTGATGAGCGCGTTGAGGTCGATTCGCACCAGGTCGACGTCCGCGATGCGCAGCGTGATGTCGCCGGTGATGACCACACCGCCGGCCAGGAGCCGGTCCAGCAAATCCACCAATGCTATTTCGCGCCGTTCGACGACGGTCACGTTCCCTCCTCCTCGGTCGTTTCCTCACCGGCGAACGAATAGGCCGCCCAGGGGCCGGTGAGTTCGACGCGTATTCCGGGAACTCCGCCTTTGGCCCGTTCCACCCGCTCCACGAATTCCTCGGATTTCACGCGCGGAACAAGATAGGCGGCATTGAGCACATTGCGCCCGGATGCGCCGGAGAGCGTGGGATTCTGCGGTACGTGCAGCCGCGCGTCCTCGGCGCTCTCGGAAAGGGTCTCGTGCAGCCGGGTGGCGAAGGTCTCGGCACGCTGCCACAGGTCGTCCTGCGACTTCGTCTGCGTGCGCCGCTGCCGCAGGTAGTCCCGGCCGGACGCCGGCTTCGGCGCGGGCGCCGCGGAGGCCTCTGGCTCCCGCTCCGCCTCGACGTACACCTTGACGCCCCATTCGACCCGGCCCTCCAGTCGGTCCAGGGTGCGCAGGAAGCTCTCCTCCCGCTCCTGCACCATCGTCCGTACGCCGCTGTCGTCGCGGAACACGGTGCCGAGGCGCAGCGGCAGCGGGGTGGTGACGGTGGTGAGCGCGTCGATCACGCCCTGGTGGGCGCGGGCGACCCCGGTCAGCCAGTCGAGGTCCTCCAGATGCCGGCGCAGCGGCTCCTCTGCGAAGTCCGCCTCGGGCACATGGCTCACGACCGCCACGAGGCCGTGGTGGGTCAGCAGCCGGGGCGGGTCGCCGCCGACTCCGGTCAGCTGGGCCTGGAGCGGCGTGCCGAAGGGCCGGCAGACCGCGTAGACGTACCGCAGTCCCGTCACGTGCTCTCCTCCTGTGCGCGGCGGGGCTCCAGCTCTTCCAGCCGGGCCAGCCGCTCGCGCAGTTCCGCGTTCTCCCTTGCCAGTTCGTCACGACGGGCGCCCGAGGACAGCGCCGGGTCGGACTCCCACCAGTCGATCCCCATCTCCTTCGCCTTGTCGACGGAGGCGACGACCAAACGCAGCTTGATGGTGAGCAGCTCGATGTCGAGCAGGTTGATGCGGATGTCGCCCGCGATCACGATGCCCTTGTCCAGCACCCTTTCCAGGATGTCGGCGAGATTGGCGCTGCTGCCTTGGCCGTACGGCTCGGGGAGTCGGCTAGGCGTGGTCATCGGCGGCTCCGGCTCTCGGCACGCTCGTCCTCGGCGGCGGGCTCACCGGCCTCGTCCTCGTCTTCGTACTCCTCCTCGGGATACTCGTCCTCCTCGTATTCGTCGGCGGGTTCCTCTTCCTCGCCTTCCTCTTCTTCGTCGTACTCGTCGGCGGGTTCTTCGTCCTCGTCGTACTCGTCTTCCTCGTCGTTCTCGTCGTACTCGTCGAACGGGCCTTCGTCCTCACCGGGCTCCCTGGACTCCCCGCGCTCCCCGCGCTCCTCGCGCTCCTCGCGCTCCCTGGACTCCGCTTCCTCCTCCTCGGCCACCGCGTCCTCGTGGCTGCGGACCACCTCGGCGTCGCGGATCTCGCCCCGCCAGCTGTCCTCGGCCTCGCCCTTGAGGGTGACGTAGCGGACGAAGTTCTTCAGGTCCAGACGGGTGCGGCGGCCCTGGGCGCGCCAGATGTTCGCGGTCTTCTCGAAGAAGCCCGACGGGTAGTACTCGATGAGCAGCACGATCCGGGTGAGGTTGTCGTCGAGACGGTGGAAGGAGACGACGCCCTTCATCGTGCCCTTGGCGGCCTCCGAGGACCAGGCGATGCGGTCGTCGGGGATCTGCTCGTTGGTCGTCGCCTTCCAGCTGCGGCTGGACCACCAGATCTTCCCCTGCCAGTCCGACGTGATGTCGTCGCTCTTCTCGGCGCTCTTGACGCCCTTGGCGAAGGTGCTGAAGTCCTGGTACTGCGTCCACTGGTCGTAGGCCGTGCGCAGCGGGACCGGGACGTCGACGTACTCCAGGATGACGGTGGGCTTGTTGCCGACGGAGCGCTTGCTCTTGTCCTTCTCCTTGTCCTTGCCGCCGCCGCCCAGGCCCTTCACAGCGCCCATCACATTGTCCTTGGCGCGTGAGGCGCCCAGTTCGACGGCGCTGCGCACCGGGCCCTTGCCCTCGGCCAGTTTGCGGCCGCCCTCGGCGGCGAGCTTGGCGAAGCCCGGGCTTTTGCCGTCGGCGATGTCGTTGAGCTTGTTCGTGGTCTCGCCGAGCTTCTGGCCGAGGCCGCTCAGCAGTCGGGTGGCCTGTGCCGCGAGGTAGTCCTGCACTTCGGCCTTGAGCCGGTCGGCGGCCTCGCTGTGGGCCAGATCGGTGAGGGGGTTCTTCGCTGCCCCCTCCGCTTGCTCACGCGCGGCGGAGGTGGCCTTTCCGAGGGTCTCGGTCATCGCTCACCGCCTCCCTTCGACGTCCGGGTGGGGCCGCCCCGGGACACGGCCGCGGTCTTCCTGGCGGCCGTCTTCTTCGCGGGGGGCGTCCGCTTCGCGGCGGCCTTCTTTGCCGGAGCGGCCCTTTTCGCCGGTGCCTTCGTCGGCGGTGCCTTCTTCGCCGTCCGCTCCGGGGCCCGCTCCTCTGCGCGCTCCCCTCCGCGCTTCTCCTGTTCCGGACCGGCCTCGCCGTCCGGCTCGCGCTCCCGCTCCTCGGGTTCTTCGCCGGCCTCCTCCTCCGGCTCCTCGCTCTCCTGCGCGCCGCCGCCTACCTGCTCGCGCATCGCGGCGGTACGGCCGTGCAGCCGGTCGGCGAGCGAGCCGATCTGCCGCTCCACCAGGGCGCCGGACGCGGCCTTGCCGACTCCGCGCAGATCGCCGCGCAGCTGGTCGCCGAGCTCCTTGAACTGCGGGTTGTTCTGCAGTTGCCGGCTGACCAGTTCGGCGACCACGCGGGGGCTGACGTTGAGCTTCTTGCCCGCCACCAGGCCACCGACGACCGCCGCCGTTTTCAGCTTCTTGGTCCGTCCGAGGAGATATCCGACCCCGATCGCGAGGCCCAGTCCCATTCGGTTCATTGTGCCGTCCCGTCCCCTGTACCCGCGCCTGTGCGCGTTGCGGTCTCCAACCTGTCCAGTAGGTCGTCCTCCTGCCGGTCGAACTCCTCCTCGGTGATCTGTCCGGCCTCCAACTGTTCCTCGAGGCGGGCCAGTTCCGCCCGGATGGTGGCGGGGTCGTAGTAGATGCGCTCCGCCTCCTGGAGCACCTGCCGGATGACCCACCCGCTGCCGCGCGCCGGGGCGAGCGGCAGCAGGAACACCTCCGAGATCAGGCCCATGTCGTCACCTCGCTTCGGTGTTTGTCCCACCGGCCGCGGTGCCCGCCGGCTCGGCCGGGCCGGGCTCGACGAAGCTGTAGGGGGGCAGGGGGCCGTTCAGCCGCACTTCGAGGTGGGGCAGTTCCTCGCGGGCCTGCTCCACCGCGGCCAGGAACTCCTGCGCCGCCTCCCGCTTGACCAGATAGGACACATTGGCGAGCCAGCCCGTGGACTCCGGGCCCACGCTCACCGCGTCCGCGGCCGGTTCCAGGACGCGCTCCAGTGCGATCGCGTCCTCGGCCTCCTTGGCCTTGACGGCCGACGCGACCATCTCGCCGAGCTGGATCTTCTGTTCGTAGCTTCCGCCGCCCGACTGCCGGTTGGCCTCCGCGAGGGCGCGGATCTCCGGGTTGCCGGCCATCACGTGGTGCAGCACCGCTTCCTCGACGTGGTTGGCCTTGACGTTGTACTCGACCCGGTCGTCCAGGGCCTGCAGCCGTTCCCGGTAGTGCTCGGCGCGCTCAGTGAGGACGGCGGTGACGGCGTCGTCGTCCGGGGCGACGCTGCCGAACCGCATGGGCAGCACACAGCCGGCCGCGCCGGCCTCGCTGAGCACGTTCTGGTGGGCGAGCAGTTCCCTGCGCTTCGGACGCAGCCCCTCGGGGGCGTCGCTGACCAGGGCCGCCAGTTCACCCTCCCGCAGGACGCGCACCGGCCGCGGCGGGTCGCCCACGCCTCCCATGCCCTCGGGCAGGCCGGGGTGCGAGGTCGCCGTGATGCCGTAGATGTAGGTGCTCACTCCTGCTCCTCCTTGCGGCGCGCCGAGGTGGTCCTACGGGCTCGCGGACGGGATTCGGTCTCACGGTCGGAACCGCCCTCACGCGCCTGCTTAAAGGCGTCGGAGACGGTCTCGGCGGCGCCGGACAGCGCCCCCTTGGACTTGCCGCGGGCGCCGGACTCGGTGACCTCGCCGACGATCTCGGGCAGGCCCGGGCTCTTGCGGGGCCCGGCCTCGAGGTCGAGGCGGTTGCAGGCCTCGGCGAAGCGCAGGTAGGTGTCGACGCTGGCGACGACGACACGCACATCGATCTTGAGGATCTCGATGCCGACCAGGGACACGCGCACAAACGCGTCGATGACGAGCCCCCTGTCCAGGACAAGCTCAAGTACGTCGTAGAGGCCGCTGCTGCCGCCTCCGCCGCCGGTCTGCTGTGCCGGTACGACTGTCATTCCGCCCGTTCCTCCTTGGTGTCGGTGGGTGTGGATCGCACGCTCTTGCCGGTGGGTGCGGGTCCGGCGGGGCGGCCTAGCGGCCGCCGGGCCTGTGCGGGTCGGCACGTCCGCGTTCGTAGCGGCCCACGCGCCGGTACCCGGTCAGCTGGCCGTCGGGGTCCAGCTCGACGCGGTAACTCGCCATCAGGCTCATCGTGTCGGGCACCCGCTCGAGTTCGAGGACCTCGACCTCCAGGGACCAGCCGTCGTCCGTCCGCTCGAAGGACGAGACGGACTCGGCTTCCATCCCGGTGAGCTCCGCGAGCTGACCGCGCGCCTCGCGCAGCAGCTCCATCGGGCTCGGCCGGCGAGTGGTTCTGTTGTTCTCCGTGGGCTTGTTGGTTTCCTCGGAGTCACGGGTCTTCCGGGACTCCTGTGCGTCGTGTGAGCCCTGTGGCTCTTCGGTGTTCTTCGTGTTCGACATGGCCACCTCCCCCTCCGTGTGGCCGCAAGTCTGTTCGCCAAACATCCCTACCCTCAGCGGGTGCCGCTCCGCCGTGCCGCGTTCAGCCGCGCAGCACCGCCAGCCGGCGGCGCGCGGGGCCCAGGGCCCGTCCCCGGCGCAGCAGGCCGGCCCACGGGTCGGTGCGGGCGTGCTCCACGGCGTCGGCGACCGTCCAGCGGCGGGCGTTCAGGTCAGGGTCGTCCAGTTCGTCCCAGGAGACGGGCGTGGCGACGGGGGCGCCGGGCAGGGGGCGGACGGTGTAGGGGGCGATCGCGGTCTGCGCGTAGGCGTTGCGCTGCACGTCGATGTAGAGCCGGTCGCCGCGGTCCTTCTTGCGGGCGGCGGTGGTGAGCCGGTCGGGGTGGGCGTCGGCGAGGGTGTCGGCGACCTCGCGAGCGAAGGCCCGTACGTCGTCGAAGTCGCTCTGGCCGTTCAGCGGCACGAGCACATGCAGGCCCCGGGAGCCGGTGGTCATCAGCGCCGAGGGCAGGTTCAGCTCGTCCAGCAGTTCCCCCATCAGCCGGGCTGCCTCCCGGACCGCCCCGAAGTCGTCGCCCGGCGGGTCGAGGTCGAAGACCAGCCGGTCCGGCTGTGTGATGCGGTCCATGCGGGACAGCCAGCAGTGCAGGGTGATGCACGCCTGGTCGACGAGGAAGAGAAGCGTGGCGGTGTCGTCGCACACGGTGTGCGTGACGGTGCCGCCCTCCTTGGGGACCTTGGCGCGGGTGATCCAGTCGGGATAGCTGTCCGGGGTGTTCTTCTGTATGAACGCCGGGCCGTCGATGCCGTCCGGGCGCCGTTCCAACATCAGCGGGCGACCCCGCAGGTGCGGCAGCATGAACGGCGCGATGGCGCGGTGGTACTCGACGAGGTCGTTCTTGGTGTACTCCGCGGTGTCGCGGCCGCCGGGGAAGAGCACCTTGCCCGGCCGGTGGATCTCCACGGTGCGACGGCCGGCCCGGACGGTGCGCGACCCGTCGTCGCTCACGACACGACCGCCTCCCCCACCAGCAGCCGCCCGGCCGCACTGATCGACTCGGCGTCGATGCCGGAGGCGTGCAGCTGCTCGGCCGGGGAGGCCGAACCCGGCATGTTCCGTACGGCCAGCCGCACCAGGCGGGGCATCGGGCGTCCGTCGGTGAAGGCCTCCGCGACCGCGTCGCCGAGTCCGCCCTCCGGGTGGTGGTCCTCCACGGTCATCAGGCAGCCGGTCTCCTCGGCGGCCGTGCGCAGGGTCACGCGGTCCACGGGCTTCACCGAGTACAGGTCGATCACCCGCACGGCGATGCCCTCCGCCGCCAGCGAGTCCGCGGCGGCCAGGGCCTCGAACACGGTGACGCCCGCGGCGACGAGGGTGAGCCGGTCACCGCCGGAGGAGCGCAGCACCTTGCTGCCGCCGACCGGGAACTCCTCGTCGGGGCCGTAGATCACCGGGCTCTCGCCGCGCGAGGTGCGCAGATAGCGGATGCCGTCGAGGCCGGCCATCGCGGCGACCAGCCGGGCGGTCTGGTTGGCGTCGCACGGGTACAGCACGGTCGAGCCGTGCACCGCGCGCGTCATCGCCAGGTCCTCCAGGCCCATCTGGCTGGGGCCGTCCTGGCCGATGGCGACGCCCGCGTGCGAGCCGACGAGGTTGATGGCGGAGCCGCTGATCGACGCCATGCGGATGAAGTCGTGGGCGCGGGTGAGGAAGGCGGCGAAGGTGGCGGCGTACGGAGTCCAGCCACGCGCCGCCACGCCCACCGCCGCCGCGACCATCTGCTGTTCGGCGATGTAGCACTCGATGTAGCGCTCGGGGTGCTCCTTGGCGAAGAACTCGGCGCGCGTGGAGTCGCCGACCTCTCCGTCGAGGGCGACGACGTCGCCGTGGGCGGTGCCGAGGGCGGCCAGCGCCTTGCCGAAGGCGTTGCGGGTGGCCACCTCGTCGCCCTTGTCCCAGCGGGGCAGGACGAGCTCTGCGCGGTGCCGGGAGGGCCGGGCTCCGTCGGGTGACGGCTGCCGCACGTTCAGGCGCAGGTCGCGCGGGCCGCCGAGCTCGGCAATGGCCTCCTCGGCCTTCGGCAGCGGCTTGCCGTGCAGGCCCTCGCGGTCCTGGACCGATGCGACGCCCTTGCCCTTGAGGGTGCGGGCGAGGACCGCGGTGGGCTGGCCCCGGGTGGACAGTGCCTCGCCGTAGGCGCGGTCGATGGCGTCCACGTCGTGCCCGTCGACCTCGACCGTGTGCCAGCCGAAGGCCTGGAAGCGGCGTGCGTAGGCGTCGAGGTCGTGCCCGTGCCGGGTGGGGCCGCGCTGGCCGAGCCGGTTGACGTCCACGATGAGCGTGAGGTTGTCCAGACTCTCGTACGAGGCGTGCTCGGCCGCCTCCCACACCGAGCCCTCGGCGAGCTCGCTGTCGCCGCTCAGCACCCACACCCGGTAGTCGATGTGATCCAGCCGCTTCCCGGCCAGCGCCATGCCGACGCCCACGGGGAGGCCCTGGCCGAGCGAGCCGGTGGCCGTCTCGACCCAGGGCAGCTGCCGGGGGGTGGGGTGCCCTTCGAGGCGGCTGCCGGCATGGCGGAAGGTGAGCAGTTCCTTGTCGTCGATGGCGCCGGCCGCCTTGTAGGTGGCGTACAGCAGGGGCGAGGCGTGGCCCTTGGAGAGGATGAAGCGGTCGTTGGCCGGATCGTCGGGGCGCCCGAAGTCGTACGTGAAGTGGCGGGCGAAGAGGACGGCCACCAGGTCCGCTGCGGACATCGACGACGTGGGGTGCCCGGAGCCCGCGGCGGCCGCGGCACGCACGCTGTCCACGCGCAGCTGCTGCCCCAGCTCGACGAGTTCACCGGTGTTCATGAGTCTCCTTCGGGGGAGGGGTCGGTGCGCCTGACGGGTCCGGGCGCGACATCCGGACCGGGCGGCGGCTGGTCGGGCGGGGGCGCGACGGCGGGCTCGCTCTTGGCGGGCTCACCACCGGGCTGGCTCCTGGCGGGTTGCCCGCTCGGCTGGTTCCTGGCGGGCTCACCGCCCGGCTGATTCTTGGCGGGCTCACCACCGGGCTGGTTCCTGGCCGGCTCACCACCGGGCTGGTTCCTGGCGGGCTGACCGCCCGGCTGGTTCCTGGCGGGCTCACCACCGGGCTGGTTCCTGCCCGGCTCACCACCCGCCTGTTTCGTGCCGGGCTCGCCGCCCGGCCCGCCCGGCATCCGTGGCAGTTCCGGGGACGCCGTGTCCAGCGGCACCGCCCAGGACCGTACGAGGCCCAGCTGGACGGCCTGACGCGGCAGTACGGCGTCGAGCAGCCAGTCGGCGGCCACCCGGACCCGGTTGCCCGGCATCGCGGCGAGGTGGTAGCCGCGGGTGACCACTCCCGCTGCCACCCCGGAGAGGTGCACGCCGAGCGGATTGGCGGCGGCCTTGGCGCCCCCGAGGTCCACCACGAACCCCATGTCCTTGTGCCGGTAGGCACGCCGCTCACCGTCGCCGAACGACGCGGCGATGTTGTGCCCGCACACCTTGCCCTGGCGCCAGGCGTGCTGCGCGGTCATCGGGGTGTACGACCCCGGCTTCTCCAGATCGGGCACCGCCGCCGCGTCACCGCAGGCGAAGACCTCCGGGCGGCCCGGCACCTGGAGGTGCGGGTCCACGAGCAGCCGGCCGCGCTCCATGGACAGCCCCAGCGACTCGGTGAGCGGATCGGGGCGCACGCCCACGCACCACACCAGTGTCCTGGTGGGGACGAACTCCCCGTCGGTCAGCAGCACTCCGTCGTGCGTCGCCTCCTTCACGGACGTGCGCATCCGCACGTCCACGCCCCGCTCGCGCAGAACCGTGTCGGCGGTGCGGGAGAGCCGCTCGTCCAGCTCGGGCAGCACCCGGTCGGCGATGTCCAGCAGCATCCAGCGCGGCCGCATCCCGGTCCGCATCGGATGCTTGGCGACCTGCGCGTCGGTGAACAGCTGCCCGTGCGCGGCGACTTCGGTGCCGGTGTAGCCGGCGCCGACCACGACGAAGGTGCAGCGGGAGGAACAGGTCCTGGGGTTGCCGGTGGCGGTGGCGATCTCCACCTGGCGTGTCACGTGGTCGCGCAGGTACAGGGCCTCGGGCAGACCGCGGAAGCCGTGGGCGTGCTCGGCGACACCGGGGATCGGCAGCAGCTTGTTGACGCTGCCGGCCGCGACCACCAGCCGGTCGTAGGAGAGGGTGCCGCTCTCGCCCTCGGGCCCGGTGTAGTGCACCTGCCGCGCGTCGAGGTCGATGCGGTCGGACTCCCCCAGCACCAGCCGCACGTGCGGCAGCGTGCCGGCGAGGGAGATCGTGACCCGGCGCGGCTCCAGAATGCCGGCGGCGACCTGCGGCAGCAGCGGAAGGTACAGGAAGTAGTCGGTCGGGTTGAGCAGGACGATCTCGGCGCGGCCACGGGCCAGCCGGGAGAGGGTCTGGGCCGTGCGGTATCCGGCGAAGCCGGCACCGACGATCACTATGCGGGGTCGACTCACGGTTCGCCTCCGGCGCTGTCGCGTACGTCGGGAGACTTCCGCGTCCCCCCGGCCGGGGCCGCCAAACGTCCGGCCGGTTTCCGCCGGTGCCCCCGGGTACCCGGGCCGGGACCGAACCGCCCATCTCGCGGAGGCACCGCCCATGCCCGAGTACGGCTATTTCCTCTCGTGCGAGCAGTACGGTCCCGCCGAGCTGATCGAGCAGGCGCGGATGGCCGAGCAGGCCGGGTTCGAGGCGCTGTGGATCTCGGACCACTACCACCCGTGGAACGACGAGCAGGGGCAGAGTCCCTTCGTATGGTCGGTGATCGGCGCACTGTCCGAGGCGGTGTCCCTGCCGGTGGGTACGGCGGTGACCTGCCCCACCGTGCGGACGCACCCGGCGGTGGTGGCGCATGCGGCGGCCACGAGCGCGGTGATGTGCCCGGGGGAGTTCCGGCTGGGCGTGGGCACCGGGGAAGCGCTGAACGAGCACATCCTCGGGGACCGCTGGCCGCCCGCCCATGTGCGCCTGGAGATGCTGGAGGAGGCCGTACAGGTGATGCGCCGGCTGTTCACCGGCCGGCAGGTCAACCACCACGGCACGCACTACACGGTGGAGAACGCCCGGCTGTACACCGTCCCGGACCACCCCGTGCCGATCGACATCTCGGGCTTCGGCCCGGCGGCGACCAAGCTGGCGGCCCGGGTCGGCGACGGCTACATCACGACGATGCCGGAGGCCCCGATGGTGGATCAGTACCGCAAGGGCGGGGGCGGCGGGAAGCCGGTCAGCGGCGGCACCAAGGTCTGCTACGGCACCGACCGCGACGCGTGCGTGCGCACCGTGCACCGGCTCTGGGCGAACGAACTGCTGCCCGGCGAACTGGGCCAGGTGCTGCCCTCGCCGAAGCACTACGAACAGGCGCAGACCCTGGTCACCGAGGACATGGTGCGCGAGAACCGGGTGTGCGGCGACGACGTGGACGAGCATGTCGCCGAGCTCCGCCGGTTCGCGGACGCGGGCTTCGACCGGATCTACGTCAACCAGATCGGCCCCGATCTGCGCGGCTTCTTCGACTTCTACCGCACCAAGGTGCTGCCGCAGCTCCAGCAGGCCGGCTGACCGGGGAGGACGGGCCGACGATGAAACTGCACCGCCCCGGGGTCTCCGTCTACACCGTGCCGACCGACGCTCCCGAGGCGGACGGAACGCTGGCGTGGGAATCCACGACAGTCGTGATCGCGGAGGTGTCGGCGGGTGACGCCACCGGAACCGGCTGGACGTACGGTCCGCCGACGGTCGGCGACTTCCTGAGCGGGCATCTCGCACCGCTCGTGGAGGGCATGAGCGCGCTGGACATCCCGGCCGCGCACGACGCCATGTGCCGCTCGGTGCGCGACATCGGCAGGCCGGGCATCGCGGCCTGTGCGATCTCGGCGCTGGACATCGCGCTGTGGGACCTCAAGGCGCGGCTGCTGGAGCTTCCGCTGGTGCGGCTGCTGGGGGCGTGCCGGGAGCGGGTGCCGGTATACGGCAGCGGGGGTTTCACGACGTACCACGACACGCATCTGGCCGCGCAGCTGAACGGGTGGGTGCACGGGCAGCACATCCCGCGCGTGAAGATGAGGATCGGCGAGAGCTGGGGGCGGGCGGTGGCCCGCGATCTGCACCGGGTGCGCACCGCCCGGCATGTCATCGGGGACGATGCGGAACTCTATGTGGACGCCAACGGGGCGTACGCCCGCAAGCAGGCGGTGCGCGTCGGGCACACCCTCGCCGAGTACGGAGTGGGCTGGTTCGAGGAACCGGTGTCGGCTGATGACCTGACCGGGCTGCGGCTGGTCCGTGACGCGGTGGTGAGCGACGTGACCGCCGGGGGGTACGGGTTCGACCTGCCGTACTTCGCCCGCATGATCACCGCGGGGGCGGTGGACTGTTTCCAGGTGAACGCGACGCGCTGCGGCGGGCTCACCGGGTTCCTGCACGCGGCGGCGCTGGCGGAGGCGCACGGCCTGGAGGTCTCCGCCCAGTCTGCCCCCCACGTCCACGCGGCGGTGGCGGCCACGGTCCCGAATCTCCGCCACATCGAGTGGTTCCACGACCACGTCCGAATCGAGGACATGCTCTTCGACGGCGCCCTGGACCCCACCGGGGGCACGGTCGCCCCCGTGGCGGGCCTCGGTCATGGCCTGACGCCGCGCACGCAGGACGTCGCCGAGTACAGGGTGGGCTGAGCGCGGGGGCCGCGGACGAGGCGGGAGGACCTGCGGACGGCACCGGCGGGATCGGGGCGCCCCTTGCCCGGCCGGTGCGCCGGGCTGCCCAGGGACCATCCACGGGCGAGGCGGGAGGACCCGTCAGGCCCGGCCGGAGTCGTCCGGCCGGGGCGGTACGACACCCGCGGTGGGCGGCGCGGACGGCACCGGCGGAATCGGGGCGCCCCCTGCCCCCGCAGGTGCGCCAGCCTGCCCGGGAACCGGCCGCGGCCGAGGCGGAAGGGACCGGTCAGGCCCGGCCCGAGCCGTCCGGCCGGGGCGCTACGACACCCGCAGTGCGCGGCGCGGATGGTGCGACGGACTGCCCCGGGACCGGGCGCGGGGCGGCGGGAGGACCGGTCAGGCCCGGCCCGAGTCGTCCGGCCGCGGCGGTACGACACCCGCAGTGGGCGGCGCGGACGGTACCGGCGGGATCGGCCGCGGGCGACCGCCAGTCGGCGGGATCGGGGCGGCCCCTTGCCCCGCGGGTGCGACGGGCTGCCCGGGGACCGGCTGCGGGGCGGCGGGGCGGGCCGCGGCGCGCAGGGTGTGGGCCAGCGCGGCCAGGATCACGGCCGTGATCAGCGCGGCGGCCCAGCCCGGCAGGACCAGGGCCAGCGCGAGTCCCACGGCCAGCGCGACCGCCGCGCCCGCGTACAGGGCGACGGCGCCGGACGCGGCGTAGAAGGCTGCCTTGCGGCGCTGCCCCCGCGCCTGTTCGCGCAGTTCGTCGCGTACGGTCTCGCGGGCCACCTGCGCCAGCTCGTCGGCCAGGTGTTTGTCCAGATGTTCCAGGTGCTCCAAGCGCTGCATGGCGGCCGGGTACCCGTGGCCCGGGGGCGCCTAACGCCCCTCGGTACGGCAGGCGTTACGGCATGTGGAGATCGTCCGGGGGCGCACCCGCCGTCCCGGCCGCCCCAACTAGGCTCCTCCCATGGAGATTCTGGGTGCCACACTGCGCGTCTGCGTCGACGACATCGAGACCGCCATCCCCTTCTACGAGCGGCTGGCGGGCGGCAGAGCCCTCCGCTTCGAGCGGGCCGGCGTCCAGGTCGCCGCGGTGGGCTGCTTTCTGCTGATGAGCGGTCCCGCGGCGGAACTGGACGTGCTGCGCAGGGTCGCGGCGACCATCGCGGTGCAGGACGTCGACGAGGCCCGGGAGGTGCTCGCGGAGATGGGTGCCGACATCATCGCGGGCCCGGTCCCCACGCCGGTGGGCCGCAACCTCATCGCACGGCACCCGGACGGGGCGGTCTACGAGTACGCGGACCGCCGTGCCTGACGCCCGGTCAGCCGGTCACGGCGTGGGCCGCATCCGGAAGTCGTACCGCTCCGGGAGGGGTTCGTCGGTGAGGCCGCTCCACAGCCGCCCGATGGCCTCGTCCCCCTCGCGCAGGTCGGCGACCTCGAAGCCCGCGTCGAACACGGCGCGGGCCTCCTCGCGCCGGCCCTCGGCGAGCAGCAGCGCCGCCTCGGTCAGCCGGAAGCGTCCGCGGGCCCGGGTCTCCGGCTCCAGCCGCTGCCACACGGATCGCGCGTCCGCCGTGCGCCCCACCGCGAGCAGCGCCTCGATCGCCTCCCGGCCGAGCGCCGCGGTGACGGCGGTCCACTCGCCGTCCGCGTCGCCGGCCTCACGGCAACGGCACAGATCGTCGAAGGCTTGCGCGTAGCGGTCGGCGGCGCGCTCGGGATGGTGGGCCTCCTGGTCGGCGACGGCGAGGCAGCGCAGCGCCGGCCAGGCGGAGGACGCCCGCGTGAGCCCCCGCTCCCAACTTCGCTCCGCCTGTGCGCGGTCGCCGGCGTGCCACTGGGCGACGCCCAGGTGGTACTCGGTGAGCGGGGTCGCGGGCGCGGTCTCCAGCATGTCCCGCCAGTGCCGGGCGACCAGGCTGGCGCCGGGCGGCCGGCCGCCGTCCGGTTCGGGGAAGGAGCCGGCCCGCAGCAGATGCAGCCAGGGTGCCTGTTCCTCGCCCAGGGTGGTCTCGTCGAAGGGCGTGCCCGGCAGCTTCCAGCCGGCGCGCAGCACTTCCAGCGCTCCCCAGCCGGAACCGGTCGCGAGCCGCTCACCGGGGTCGGTGTCGGCGTACGCCCGCCAGGCCGCGTACGCGGCGTCGACGTCGGCGCGCGGGAGGTCCGCTTCGAGGCGGGACTCCGCCTCGTCCAGTACGCCGTGCCAGTCCCCCTCGGGCCGGGCGGTGAAGGGTCCGTACGCCTCCAGCCAGGACACCTCGCTCTCGGCCTCCAGCCGGACGTGTTCCAGCTGGGTGCGGGCGAGCCCCGCCTGGATCTCGCAGTAGCCGCCGGTGCCGGGCTCGGCGAGCCAGCGCTGCCAGCTCCGCCCGCCGGGGCCCCGGCCCCAGACGAACAGCTTGCGGCCCCGCAGCGCGTCGGTGGAGGTCTGCACGAGACCGTGCCCCTCGGCGTCCAGGGCGGCGATCCAGGGCCTGCGGTGGCCGGGGACCTCGTAGAAGTAGTCGGCGGCGTAGGTGCTGTTCGGCGGGTAGGTGCGGTCGATCCCGTCGTACTCCGGTACGGGTACCCGGCGCAGGCGCCGCTCGTAGCCGAAGTGCCAGGCCTCCTCGGCCGGTGCGAGGACGCGGCACACCTCGGGGACGGCGATGTTGGACCACCAGTACGTCGGTACCGGCGTGGCGTGCGGGTTGCGGATCCGGACGCCGACGTGGAGGAAGTCGGAGCCGTCCGGCAGCCACAGATCGACCTGGAAGGGCAGGTCGCGCAGCCGCTCCCACTCCCACAGGCGCAGCATCTCCCCGCCGCCGGGGGCGGGGACGCGGGCGGCGTGCACGGGGGAGCAGGACAGCGTGGTGTGGCCGGTGGCGCCGATGTTCCACTCGATGCCGCCGGAGAACCAGGCGCCGTTGAGGGCGAAGTTGGCGGGCTGGAACACCGGGTTGCGGTAGAGGAGTTCGCGGCCCGTCGGCTTGTGGAGGAGGGAGGCGATCCGGCCGCCGAGGCCGGGCAGCACGGTGGCGCGCAGCCGGTCGTTCTCGATCACGAGGGCGTCGAGGGAGCGGGGTGTGCGCCGGCGGTCGTAGCCGTCACGGACGGGGACGGGCAGCAGACTGTGCAGGGGGGCGTAGCCGATCTGCCGCGCCATGTCACGCGGCAGTTCCTCCTTGTCGCGGTCCTCGATGCGGTGCATCTCGTCGAGGGGCCGTAGTGCGGGCAGCGGGTTGTCGGGGCCCAGGTGTGCGGCCGGCAGCGTCAGTACCTCATGTCGGATCGTCGTCACGGTCTCCATGGAAGCCGCTGCGGGCCCGCCTGAACAGGTCAACGACCTGCCGTCATCTCCCTGGTGATCGCCCAGCGCTGGTGGTCGCGCCAGGCCCCGTCGATGAAGAGCAGCTTCGGGGAGAAGCCCTCCAGACGGAACCCGCAGGAGCGGGCGAGCGCGATGGAGGCGGCGTTGCCGGGCTGTACGTTGATCTCCAGGCGGTGCAGCCGCATCGGGCCGAAGGCGTGCCGCACCACGAGGTTCAGTCCCTCGCGCATCAGCCCGCGCCCCGCCGCGTGCGCGAAGGCGCCGTAGCCCAGCGCACCGCACAGGAAGCCGCCCTCGACGATGTTGTTGATGTTGATGAATCCGGCGAGGGCTCCGTCCGCCTCCTTCTCGCAGACCAGGAACCCCGCCTTGGTGGGGTCCTCGATCAGCCGCTCCGCGTAGGCGGCGTAGGCCGACGCGCTGTCCGGCGGGAACAGCCAGGGGTGGTGCAGGTCCTTGCTCTCCCGGGCACGGGCGGTGAACTCGGCGCCGTCCGCGTGGCTGAAGTGGCGCAGTCCCACGCGGGCGCCTTCGGCGAGATAGCGGGAAGCGGTGTGCGGCACCCTGCCACCCTACGACGGCCCGCCGGACCCGTGCGCGGCCTCGGCCTGCCCCGCACGGGTCCGGCGGCGGCTCACTCCAGGGCCGGTTCGTCCAGCGTCAGCGTGCCCGCGTCCGCGTCGAGTTCGGCGGCGACGCCGAAGGGGACGGTGAGCGCGTCGTCGCAGTGCCCGAACCCGAACTGCTCGGCCACCGGCACGCCGAGGCCGCCGAGGCGGTCGGCGAGCAGCGCCCGCACCCCGTCGTACGGCTCGCACTGCGCCCAGGACCCGAGCACCAGCCCGGCCACCCCGTCCAGCCAGCCGGCCCGCAGCAGCTGGGTGAGGTAGCGGTCGAGCCGGTAGGTCTCCTCCCCCACGTCCTCCAGGCACAGCAGTCCGCCGCGCGCGGACGGTCTGGCGTGCGGGGTGCCGAGGTCGGCCGCGAGCAGGGAGAGACAGCCCCCGAGGGTGACGCCGCGCGCCCGCCCGGGGGCCAGGGCCGTGCCGTCCGAGTGCAGGGTGCGGACCGTCTCGGGGGCGAAGAGGGTGGCCCGGAGGTGGTCCTGCGCCCGGGTGCTCTTCACGAAGTCGAGGCCCGCGGCCATGGGTCCGTGCAGGGTGACCAGTCCGAGCCGGACGGCGAACGCCTCGTGCAGCGCGGTGATGTCGCTGAAACCGACGAGCACCTTCGGCCCGGCCGCCCGCATCGCCTCCCAGTCGAGCGTGTCGACCATGCGCTGTACGCCGTAGCCGCCGCGGGCGCAGAGCACCGCGTCGACGGCCGGGTCGCACCACGCGGACTGCAGATCGGCGGCCCGGTCGGCGTCGCTCCCCGCGAGGTAGCCGAACTCGGCGTCCCGGTCGAGGACATGGGGTCCCACCACCGGGTCGAGGCCCCAGCCGCGCAGCACATCGAGCCCGGCCGACAGCCGGTCCTCGGGCACCGGGCCGCTGGGCGCGACGACGGCCACCCGGGCGCCGGGGGCGAGCCGGGGCGGCCGCCGCAGCGGTCCGACCCGGCTCACTTGCCGAGCTCCAGCGTCGGGATGCCGGGCGGTCGCATCCCGAACACCTGGGCGTACAGGGACATCTCCGCCTCCAGGGCGCGCACCATCGTCTCCGCCCGCCGGAAGCCGTGTCCCTCGCCCTCGAAGGTGAGATACGCGTGCGGCACGCCCCGGCCGGCCAACCGGGCCAGGAACCGCTCGCACTGCACGGGAGGGCAGATCACGTCGTCCAGGCCCTGGAGCATGAGGAAGGGCACGGAGAGCCGGTCGGCGTGTTCTACGGGCGAGCGCCGCACATAGAGCTCGGGGACCTCGGCCCGCGGTCCGATCAGGCTCTCCAGGTACTGGGACTCGAAGTCGTGGGTCTCCCCCGTTCCCCAGCCGGCGAGGTCGAGCACCGGGTAGATGATGGTGCCGCAGGCGTAGACGTCGGTGGTGGTGAGCGAGGCGGCGGTGGTCCAGCCGCCGGCGCTGCCGCCCCGGACGGCGAGCCGGTCGCGGTCGGCGGTGCCCTCGTCGGCGAGGGCCAGCGCGACGGCGGCGCAGTCCTCGACGTCGACCACGCCCCACTGTCCGCGCAGCCGGTTGCGGTACGCGCGCCCGTATCCGGTCGAGCCGCCGTAGTTGACCTCGGCGACGCCGATGCCGCGCGAGGTGAAGTAGGCGATCTCCAGGTCGAGCACGAGCGGGGCGCGGCCGGTGGGGCCGCCGTGTGCCCAGATCACATACGGGGGACGTTCGTCCGCGGGCCCCGTGCAGCCGGGATGGTGCGGCGGGTAGACCTGGGCGTGGATCTCCCGTCCGTCGGGTCCGGTGAACGTGCGGACCTGCGGTTCGGGGTAGTAGGCGGGGTCCACGGCGTCCCGGTGCGGGGAACCGATCACCCGGGCCCGGCCCGTCCTGGTGTCCAGTTCCACCACCTCATGGCCGCTGCGCGGGCCGGCCCCGATGGCGACGACCCGCTCGCCGTTGGCCGCCACGGAGGGCGTGAACTCGGTCCAGGGGCCCGCGGCGTCGACGACCTCACCGCTCTCCGGGTCGAGTATGCCCAGCCTGGGGGCGCCCCGGCCGTGCAGGACGGCGATCAGCCCGCCCTCCAGCGGGGCGAACCAGCGGTGCCCCAGCTTCCACAGCGGGCCGCCGAACTCCTCCTCGCGCGGGCAGAGCGCCTCCCCGTCCCGGTAGAGGTTCCACCAGCCGGTGCGGTCGCCGGCGTGCAGCAGCCGTCCGTCGTGGGTCCAGTCGACCTGGGCGATGGACTCCTCGGGTCCGCCGGCCACCGTGCGGGCGTCGCGCAGGGTGCCGTCTTCGGCGACGTCGGCGAGGATCAGTTCGGTGCCGTCCCACGGCATACGCGGATGGTCCCAGCCGAGCCAGGCCGCGCGCCGCCCGTCGGGCGAGAGCCGCGGCCCGGTGACGAACCGATGCCGTCCGTCGCTCAGTTCCCGCACGGCGTCCCGGTCGTCGGCGGCGGAGCCGTCCAGCGGGACGGCGGCCAGGACGCGGCGTACGTCGCTGGGACCGTCGCCGGTGAACTCCTCCAGGACGCACCACACCTCGCCGCGCTCCGGCAGCAGCACCGGATCGGCCCAGCGGAGCCCCTCCCCGACCGGCGACACGGGGGTGAGCGGGCGGTGCTCGCCTCCCGGGTCGTAGCGGTAGAGGCGCTGGTCGGCGAAGTTCACGAACACCAGCAGCGGGCCGCCTTCGCGCACGGCGCCGGCCCAGGGGCGGCCGCCGTACTCGATGACCCGGGTCCGCACGTTCCACGGCGCCTCCAGGACCGACTCCTCGGTGCCGTCGTCGTGCCGGCGCACCAGGGTGCGCCGGCCGGCCTCGGTGGGCCGGGGCTCGGTCCACCACACCTCGTCGCCGACGAAGTCCGCGAACTCGGGACTGCCGTCGTGGGCCGCGGCGGTGGCCGCGTCGATGGGCGAGGGCCACTCGCCGTATGCCAAGGTCTGCACTGTCTCCCCCACTCGCTCAGGCCGAACGCAGGAACCGGTCGAGGACCCGGACACCGAAGTGGAGCGCCTCGACGGGGACGCGCTCGTCGACACCGTGGAAGAGGGCCTGGTAGTCGAAGCCCTCGGGCAGCTTCAGGGGCGCGAAACCATAGCCGGTGATGCCGAGCCGGGAGAACTGCTTGGCGTCCGTGCCGCCGGACATGCAGTACGGCACAACCTGCCCCTCCGGGGCGAACTCCTCCACGGCGGCCCGCATCCGGGCGAACGTCGGCGAGTCCACCGGCGCCTGGAGGGCCACCTCATGGTGCTCGAACTCCCAGTCGACGTCCGGCCCGGTGAGCCGGTCCATGGTCGCGCGGAACTCGTCCTCGCCGCCCGGGAGATACCGGCCGTCGACCCGCGCCACAGCCTCCCCGGGGATCACGTTGACCTTGTATCCGGCGTCCAGCATGGTCGGGTTGGCGCTGTTGCGGACGGTGGGCTCGACGAGCTTGCCGGCCGTGCCGAGCTTGTCGAGCAGCGTGTCCACGTCCGCCAGGTCCGTGTCGATGCCGTACACGGCGGCGAGTTCGGTGAGGGCGGCCCGCACCGTCGGGGTGAGCCGCAGGGGCCACTGGTGCTCGCCTATGCGGGTGATGGCGGCGGCGAGGCGGGTCACCGCGTTCTCCCGGTTGACCTTGGAGCCGTGGCCGGCCCGGCCGCGCGCGGTGAGCTTCAGCCATGCGGTGCCGCGCTCGCCGGCCGCGATCGGGTAGAGCTGCCGCCCGGCGCCGTCATGGAAGGTGAACGCGCCGGACTCGCTGACGCCCTCGGTGCAGCCCTCGAAGAGGTGGGCGTGCCGGTCGGCGAGGAACCCGGCGCCGTCCGCGGCGCTGGCCTCCTCGTCGGCGGTGAACGCGATGACGATGTCGCGGCGGGGCCGCACGCCCTGGCGGGCCCAGGCGCGCACCACGGCGAGAATCATCGCGTCCATGTTCTTCATGTCGACGGCGCCGCGTCCCCAGACGACGCCGTCGCGGACCTCCCCGGAGAACGGGTGCACGCTCCAGTCGGCGGCCTCGGCCGGGACGACGTCCAGATGCCCGTGGACGAGCAGCGCGTCGGCCGACGGGTCGGTGCCCTCCAGCCGCGCGACGACGTTGGTCCGGCCCGGGGTTCTCTCCAGGAGCACCGGCTCCAGGCCGGCCTCGGCGAGCCGGGCGGCGGCGTACTCGGCGGCGGGCCGCTCCTGGCAGTCCCCCCCGCCCCTATTGGTCGTGTCGATCCTGATCAGGTCGGATGTGAACGTCACGACCTCGTCCAGGGCGCGCTCGTCAGCCATACTGCTCCTCCACCGCGGCCGAGGCGATCGTGGTGACCGCCTTGAAGGTGCGGATGCCGTCGTACATGGTCCCGCTGGTGTACGCCACCTTGCGCTCGCCGGTCCGGGTCACGCCCGGCACGACGGTGGCGGCCATCGCCAGGTGCTCGGCGTCGAACTCCACCGCCACGGTGAAGGGCCCGGCGTCGGCCGGCTCCCGGCGCACCGCCAGCGCGGCCGCGTCCTTGGCCGCCGCGCGGATGTCGGCAGCCGTCCTGGCCGGTGTGCGGCACACCGCCGCATAGCGGGACACATGGTCCTTCACGGCCACCTTCAGCGCCTCGGGGGCGTAGCCCAGGGCGTCCTCGCAGGCCACGTCGTCACCGGTGACCAGGACCACCGGCACGCCGTACTCGGCGACCACGTGCGCGTTGAGCAGGCCCTCGCTGGCCCGTACGTCGTTCACCCAGACCCCGGTGATGGAGTTGGCGAGGAAGGTGTGCGCGAGGACGCCCTCCATGCCGGCGCCGGCGTGGTAGCCGATGAACGCGATGCCGTCCACGTCGCCGTGCTGCACGCCCTCGACCATGGACAGCGACTTGTGCCGGCCGGTGAGCATCTCGGCCCGGTCGTCCAGCTGCTCCAGGAGCAGGTTGCGCATGGTCCAGTGGGCCTCGTTGATCAGCACCTCGTCGGCGCCGCCGTCGAAGAAGCCCTGCACGGCCGCGTTGACGTCCGAGGTGAACATGGACCGACACCGCTCCCACTGGGGAGTCCCCGGCAGCACGTCGGCCGGCCAGGTGACACCGGTGGCGCCCTCCATGTCGGCGCTGATGAGGATCTTCATGCGGGACACGCTACGTGGTTCCGCCGAATTCGGGCCAGCCTGTGGACAACTCCCACTGGTCCAGACCAGTGACGGGCCCGTCCGCTGCCGTCCGGGCCCGCCGACCTGCGGATCCTACGCGGCGCGGCCCGTCACGAACCAGAGTGACGGCAGTTCGATGCGGGTGCCGTCGGGGCCGTACTCGGTGGTGGTCAGCGGCAGGGTGCCGGTCGCCAGCACGGTGAGTCCGGCCGCGGTCAGGAACTCCGGCACCGCCGCGTCGGCGACCTCGCCGGGGGCTATGCCGTGCCGGAGGACCGGCGCCAGCTTGGGCGGCGGGCCGCCGGGGCCGGCGGCGAAGCCCCGCAGCACCGCTCCCGCGGCCTCGGACGGCTCGACGAGGAAGGCGCGGCCGCGCTCGCCCACGAGGGTGCCGATGCCGTCCGCCAGCGCCTGCCGGTCGTCGGCCTCGCACTGGTGCAGGACGCCGCGCATATAGACGTTGGCGTCGCCGAGTTCCGCGTGCAGCGCCTGCGTCTCGGCCTTGTCCACGGCGTTCATCTGACGGTACGACGCCTGCCCCGCCGGGTCCGCGCGGCGGGCGTGGTCCAGGGCGGCGGCGGACAGGTCGGCGCCGAGGACGCGGGGGAAGCGGTCGGCGAGGAAGCGAGTCTGGGTGCCGTTGCCGCAGCCCAGGTCCACCAGCGCGAGCCCCGGATCGGTGAGATGCGGTTCGAACAGGGCGAGGTGGCGGGCCACGGTCAGGGCGGGCTCCGCGTCCCAGAAGACGGCCCCCTCCTCGTCCGGTGCCTCACGCCAGAAGCCCTCCCAGGCCTCCCGGTACCGACTCGTCACGCTCATACCGACTCCCCAGGGTGCGACACCGGCCCGCCCCGTGTGACGGGCCAGTCCGGTGTATCGCGCCCCGGGCGCACGGACAAGCGCGCGAGCGCATTCCTTCACGGCTCGTTCGCCCCGTAACGCGCCCCTGTACCACCGGAGTCGGCGGTCACCGCGTTCGGCGGCGCGGCAGTGTCAGCTCGAACCACACGGTCTTCCCGGACGTCGTCCGGCTCGTCCCCCACTCACGGGCGAGGGTGCTGACCACGCGCAGCCCGCGCCCGGTCTCGTCCGTCGGCCGCGCGTTGAGCAGCGTCGGCAGCTCGTGGTCGTCGTCCTCCACCTCGCACAGCAGGGTGTCCCCGCGCACCAGCCGCAGGGCGACAGGCCGGGCGTGGGAGTGCCGTACGGCGTTGGTGACGAGCTCGCTCACCATCAGTTCGGCGCTGTCGGCGAGCTTTGGCAGCCGCCAGTCGTGCAGCTGTTCACGGACCGCCGCGCGGGCCCGGCCGACCTCGGACGGTTGGGGCGTGAACCGCCATTCGGCGACGTCGTCGGGTTCGATGCCGCTCAGGCGGGCCATCAGCAGCGCCACGTCGTCCTTGCGGCCGCCCCGGCCCGCTTCGGAGAAGGTCGCGGCCAGGGCCCGGATGATGGTGTCGCAGGCGTCGTCCATGGACGCGGCCGGGTGGGCGGCGGACTCGCACAGCGTGGCGAGGCCGACACCGATGTCCTCGCCGCGCACCTCGACGAGTCCGTCGGTGCACATCACCAGCCGGTCGCCGGGCTCCACGCGCACCCGCACCGCCTCGAAGGGCACCCCGCCGACGCCGATGGGCGCGCCCGTGGGCAGGTCCAGCAGTTCGCTGCGCCCGTCCGCGGCGCGCACCAGCACCGGCGGGATGTGTCCGGCGTTGGCGAGCCGCAGTTCGCTCGCGATGGGGTCGTAGACGGCGTAGAGGCAGGTCGCCAGGTAGCCGTCGCCGAGCCGCTGCGCCAGGTCGTCGAGGTTGCGCAGCAGTTGTGCGGGCGGCAGGTCCAGGGCCGCCATGGTCTGCACGGCGGTGCGCAACTGCCCCATCATGGCGGCCGAGTTCAGTCCGTGCCCCATGACGTCGCCGACGACGAACGCGGTGCGGGCGCCGGGGAGTTTCACCGAGTCGAACCAGTCGCCGCCGACCCGGCCGAGCAGGGTGCCGGGCAGATAGCGGGTGGCGATGTCGCAGCCCGCCATGCGCGGCGGGATGTGCGGCAGCATGCTGTCCTGGAGCGTCTCGGCGACGTTCTCCTGATACGTGTACATGCGCGCGTTGTCGAGCACGAGCCCCGCGCGGGCGGCGAGTTCGGCGCCGGTGACCCGGTCCATGTCGTCGAACAGCCGGCGCTCCGGATGGCGCAGCAGGATCATGAACCCGAGGACGACCTGACGCGCCTTCAGCGGGACGACCAGCATGGAACGGCCGGTGATCAGGGGCCGGATGTCGCGCTTGTCGAACTGCGAGGCGATGGCGTGGCCCATCTCCTCGCTGATGTGCGGCACGAGGACGGGTTCGCCGGTGGTCATGCACTGGAAGAACGGGGTGTGCGCCGGAAAGGGCATGGCCTCGCCGACGGGCACGACGTCGTCCCAGCGGCCGGGTTCGTCGGTGTGCTCCAGGGCGACCCGATGCCACATGGTGGTGGTGTCCGGGACCCCCTCGTCGAACCCCTCACCGGCGACGACCTGTTCGCGCAGATAGGTGCCGGCCACGTCGGTGAAGCGGGGCACCACGGCCTTGCTGACCTCGACGATGGTGCGGGCGAGGTCCAGGGAGGTGCCGATGCGGGAGCTGACCTCGTTGAGGAATTCCAGGCGCTCGCGGACGGCGGCGTACTCGAGGTCCTCGCTCTCGTCCCGCAGTTCCTCGGGCAGCGTTTCGCCCGCCGCCAGGGCCCGCGCGGCCCGTTCGCGGCGGTCCCTGCGTTCCACGCGCCGGGGCACGCCCCAGTCGGGGGTGACCGGCACCCGGTTGTTCTGGCTGAACTCCAGGATGGGGTAGCCCAGTTCGAGGACCTGGGCGACGATGCGCGCGCTGTCGTCGACGCTCATGCTGGGGAGGATCTCGGGGAGCCGTCGGGCGAGCTCCTCGGAGCCGGGGAAGTCGGTGTGCAGGGCGAAGCCGGGCGCGATGCGCTCGCACACCCCGGCCTCCTGGGTGCGCAGCCCGTCCGCGTCGGCGGCCAGCACCAGCAGCCGCTCCTCGCCCGGTCCGACGAGCGGATACGCCCACCACAGCACGTCGACGCGGGCCGTCCCGGGTCCCGCCAGCCGGGCCCGGCCGGCCGCCGGGTAGGCCAGGCCCCCGCCGAGTGAGACGCCGAGGCCGGGTCCCAGACCGTCGTAGGGCGCGTACGCCCCGTACGGGGTGTCCTCGTCCTCCTCGGGCAGGGCCCCGGTGACCGGCAGCAGGTCGGCGGCCGGGCGGCCGAGGGCCTCCTCCTTGGTGAGCGCGAAGAGGCGCCGCGCGCCCGTGCTCCAGTGCGAGACGAGTCCGTCGCGGCCGACGACGACCACGGCCAGCGGGATCCGGCCGAGGCCGCCCCGCTCGGTCGCCGTGCCGTCATCGGTGCGGCGATCGGGAGGTGCGTTCCGCTCGGTGCCACGTTCCATGGCCCAGGCCCTCTCTCCCCCGGCTGCGCAAGATCTGTACCGCCGTCACCACCGTACGGCCACGGTCGGTTGCGATGTGTGGCATTGCTGGAATTGCCCGCCCGGTCGCCCACCGGCGCGCGTTTCCCCGTGTGAGGGACCGTTTCAGTCCTCGTGGCCGAGCTGGAGGTCGCGTTCCGTGCGGCCTCCGCCGGCCACCTGGAGCACGGTCGCGACGGGCGGGTATCCGGCGGTGATGACGGTGTACTCGCCGGACGCCAGGTCGACGAACCGGAAGGTGCCGTCGGCCCCGGTGGTGAGGGTGTCGACGACGTTGCCCGCGGCGTCCAGGAGGGTCACGCGCGCCTCCTCCACGGGCCGTCCGCCCCCGGCGCGCACCGTGCCGCGCAGCAGGGCGCCGCCGGCCGGCTCGATGTCCTGACGGGTCTCGCGGGCCGCCTGGACGGTGACGGGGAGGGCGGCCGGGCGGAAGGCGGGGGCGCTCGCCGCGAGGGTGTACTCGCCGGCCACCAGCTCACCCATGACGTACCCGCCCTCGCGCCCGCTACGGGTGCCGGCGACGACCTCCCCGTGGACATTGGTAGTGCGACGGTCGCGGTGAGCAGAGAGGCGGTGATCACCCAGGACATGGAGTCCAGGCCGTGCAGCTCGCCGACGATCTCCGGGAGCGCGGTGGCGACGATCATCTGCTCGAGGGCGGCGAGCATGAGGGCGAGCAGCAGGGCGCCGAAGACCAGGCGGACCCGACGCGGGCTCAGGCCGGGCTCCACGGCCGGTGCCGGGAGCGGCGGACCGCCGGCCGGAGGCACCGTGACCGGCGGCTCGTCCTGCGTCGGAGTGATTCCGCCCACGTGCCGCTCCCCTCGTCGCACCGCCGGACATTTCCCGCGTAAAAGCGACAACTACGAGCAAGCAGGGCGAGTTACGGGACAGAGGCGGTCCGCCGGCAGATCACCCGAACCGGCGAGGAGCCAACTCCCCACCGGTTCTCGGGCTTTGAGGAGGTCCCGCGGCGGCTACTTCTCCACCTCGGCGGCCAGCCTGGCCAGCAGGGCGTCGTAGATCCGGGCCAGGCCCTTGGGGGCAAACGTCCTCTCGAAGAAGCCGCCGATGCCCCCGGCGCCGTTCCAGACCGTGGTCACGACGACCCGGGACCGGCCCTCGCCGGCGGGGGTGACGCGCCAGGTGGTGACCATGGAGGAGTTGCGGTCCTTCTCGACGAGTTCGCCGTCGGTCGGCTCGGTGACCTCCAGGAGGCAGTCGCGTACGCGCTTGCTGGTGGCCTGGAGCTTCCAGTGCACGAGGGTGCCCTCGCCGTCGCCGCCCTCGCTGACCTCGTACTCGCTGAACTGCTCGGGCAGCACCTTCGCGCGGGTGCCGCTGTAGTCGGCGAGGGCGTCGAACACCGTTTCCGCGTCCGCCGCGACGATCCGCTCCGTAGTGGCCTCGACCTGCGCCATCGCAATCCTCCAGGGCATGGGTTCTCGGGGTCGGGGCAAGCCAACCACCCCTGTGCCCGGCCACCCAAATCGGGGTTACGGATCTGACCGAACATGGTCACTCGCACGATCAAGGGAACACATGTTCTATTGTGTGCGGCAGTACAGCCAGAGGAGGCGTCATGCGCTGGGAGAACCTCACACCGGACTCCGAACACAGCCGGGCCGACGCCGCGCTGTTCGGCGCGGAGGCGGTGATCACCCGCACCTTCGACACGCCGGAGTTCCGCGGCATCACCTTCCACGAGATCCGGGCCCGCTCGATCGTCAACCGGGTGCCGGGGGCCTCCCGCATGCCCTTCGAGTGGACGGTGAACCCCTACCGGGGCTGCACACACGCGTGCGTCTATTGCTTCGCCCGCAAGACCCACAGCTACCTCGACCTCGACACCGGCCTGGGCTTCGACAGTCAGATCGTGGTCAAGACGAACGCGCCCGAGCTGCTGCGCCGCCGGCTCTCGTCCCGCAGCTGGCAGGGCGAGCACATAGCGATGGGCACCAATGTCGACTGCTACCAGCGCGCGGAGGGCCGCTACCGGCTGATGCCGGGCATCCTGACCGCCCTGCGTGACCACGCGAACCCCTTCTCGATCCTCACCAAGGGCACGCTGATCCTGCGGGACCTCCCGCTGCTGCGGCAGGCGGCCGAGGTGACCGACGTCGGCATCTCGGTCTCGGTGGGTTTCACCGACGAGACACTGTGGCGCACGGTGGAGCCGGGCACCCCGGCCCCGGAGCGGCGGCTGGACGTGGTGCGCACGCTCGCCGAACACGGCATCGGCTGCGGGGTCCTCATGGCCCCGGTGATCCCGTTCCTGAGCGACCGGCCGGACCAGCTGCGGGCGACCGTGCGGGCCATCGCCGCCGCGGGCGCCACCTCCGTCACCCCCCTGGTGCTGCATCTGCGGCCCGGCGCCCGCGAGTGGTTCATGTCCTGGCTCGCGGCCCATCATCCGCACCTGGTCAACCGCTACGAGCGGCTGTACGCGGAGGGGGCCTACGCGCCGAAGTGGTACCAGCGCCGGATCACCCGTCAGGTGCACGAGCTGGCCCAGGAGTACGGCATCGGCCCCGCCCGCGCGGGCATGCCACGCCGGATCCGCCCCGCCGAGCCCGCCGAACCCCCGACGTCCGAGCCGACCCAACTGACGCTTCTTTAGGAGCGTTCGAGCGCATCCGGCGGCCCAATTGGGTCAACAATCAACCGGACATGTTCATGGGGGTCCCCATACCGGGACATTGCCGCGAGAACCGTGAGCCCCGCGGTCCGCGCCACCTCCGTCCCGGGAGGACCCATGAGTAAACGCGCAGCCGTGCTGTGCGCTGCCGCCGTCGTCATGGCCGGAAGCCTCGCGGCCGTCCCCGCCGAGGCCGGCACACCACGCGCCGCGCAGCCCTTCCATGCCGCGAAACCCGCGTGGAAGAAGTGCGGCACCGACGACTACCCGACGCTCCAGTGCGCGTCGGTCAAGGTACCGCTCGACCACTCCGGCTCCACCGGGCGACGGACGATCACGCTCGCCCTCTCCCGGGTGCCGCACACCGCGAAGAAGTACCAGGGTCCGTTGCTGGTGAACCCGGGCGGGCCCGGCGGCAGCGGGCTGACGCTGGCCGGGTTCGTCGCGTCGGCGCTGCCGAAGAAGGTGGCCGCCCAGTACGACGTCATCGGCTTCGACCCGCGCGGGGTCGGCGCGAGCGAGCCGGCACTGGACTGCGCGCCGGGCCACTTCGGCCCCGTACGCCCCGACTCGGTCCCCACCTCGCCCGAGGTGGAGCAGGCCAACCTCCGGCGCGTGCGCGCGTTCGCCGAGGCCTGCGGCAGGAAGTACGGGCATCTGCTGCCGCACCTCAACACGGACGCCGCGGCGCGCGACATCGACGTGATCCGGCGGGCCCTCGGCGCCAAGAAGATCAACTACTTCGGCTACTCCTACGGCACCTACCTGGGCGCCGTCTACGCCAAGCTGTTCCCGGAGCGGGTGCGGCGGCTGGTCCTCGACTCGGTGATCGACCCCACCCAGGTCTGGTACGACGCCAATCTGAACCAGAACCACGCCTTCAACGACCGCCACCGCGCCTTCATGGCCTGGGTGGCCCGGCACGACAGGACGTACGGCCTCGGCACCGACCCGGAGAAGGCCGAGGCCACGTGGTACGCGATGCGCGCGGCCCTGAAGAAGGAGCCGGCCGGCGGCAAGGTGGGCGCCGCCGAACTCGAGGACACCTACATCCCGGGCGGCTACTACAACGGCTACTGGCCCTATCTCGCGGAGGCGTTCTCGGCGTATGTGAACCACGAGGACGCCGAGCCGCTGATCGAGGCGTACGAGAACTTCGGCACGAACGACGCCACCGGGGACAACGGCTACAGCGTCTACACGGCGGTCCAGTGCCGGGACGCCTCCTGGCCGCGGGACTGGCGGCAGTGGCGCAAGGACCACTGGGCGGCCTACGCGCGGTCGCCGTTCCTGACCTGGAACAACGCCTGGTACAACGCGCCGTGCGCGTTCTGGCCGACCGAGTCCGTGCGTCCGGAGCGGGTCCGCAACAGCGAGCTGCCGCCGGCGCTGCTGTTCCAGGCGACGCAGGACGCGGCGACCCCGTACCAGGGCGGCGTCACCGTCCACCGGCTGCTGTCCCGTTCCCGCCTGGTGGTCGAGTCGGGCGGCGGCAACCACGGCATCACGCTGAGCGGGAACACCTGCCTGGACCGGCACCTGACCGCCTATCTCACCGACGGGACCGTGCCGCGCGGACGTCGGGGCGAGGCCGACGCGGTCTGTGCCGCGCTGCCCGACCCCAAGCCGCTGACGTCGAAGGCGACCCCGCGCTCGGCCCGCGGATCGACCCTGCACGGCCTGCTCGGCTTCCGGAGCTGACTGCTGACGCACCGTCGGGGCCGGGCTGTCGTACCCATGGTCCATCATGAACGCATGAGCGACCTGTTCCCGATGGAGATCGAGGCGCCGGCGGTGGTGGGCGCGTGAGCGCGTTCCCGGTGCGGCCGATGACCGTCGACGACTGCGAGGGCGTCGCCGGGATCCGGACGGACGGGTGGCGGCACGCGTACCGCGGCCTCGTCCCGCAGCCGTATCTCGACCGCATGGACATCGGGGCGGACGCCGAGCGGCATCGCGCGCGCCTGCTGGGGAGCGACGGCCGGGTGGTCGACCTCGTCGCCGAGGACGAGGGCGGCGACCTCGTCGGATGGGCCGCGTTCGGGCCGTACCGGGACGGTGACGTGCGCACCGACGGTGCCGAGTTGTACGCGCTGTACCTGCGCCCGGGGCACATAGGCCGGGGCGTGGGACGGACCCTGCTCACCGAGGCCACCCGGCGCTGTGCCTCCGCCGGTCACCGGCGCATGTACCTGTGGGTGCTCAAGGAGAACACCCGCGCCCGCCGGTTCTACGAGCGGGCGGGGTTCGGCGCGGACGGCACGGAGGAACCCTTCGAGGTGGACGGCGTGGCGGTACCCGAGGTGCGCTACGCGAAGCGGCTGCCCGGCCCGGGACAGCACACCTAGCGCTGTCCGGGGATCCGCGGCCGGGGGCCGCCCTGGCGGGGAATGCGGGCCAGGGCGTGTACCGCCGCCTCGGCCAGCGCCGGGTGGGCGAGGGCCTCGTTCAGTACGGGTGCGGCGCGCGGGTCGCCGAGTTCGCCGAGGCCTTCGACGCAGGCGAGCGCGACCCGGCGGTAGGGGTCGTGGGGGCGCAGCCGGCGCCGCAGCGTGGTGATCAGGGCCGGCACCGCCTCGGGGGCGCGCAGTGCGGTGAGCAGCCGGACCGGGTGCAGGGCGTAGGCGACGCGGAGTTCGTTGGTGGCGAGCGCGGCGGCGGCGCGGGCGGTGCGCGGGTCACCGAGGCGGGCGAGGGCGTGGGCGGCGGAGGCGCAGCGTGGCGGGTCGCGGTGGTTGAGGAGGAGGACGAGGGCCTCGAAGGCCCTGCGGTCCCCCGCCAGTCCCAGCCGGAACGCGGCCAGTTCGCGGGCCCACAGCGGCTGCCCGGGAGCGGTGAGGACGCCGGCCAGGGTGTCGGGGTCGTCGGTGCCGAGGAGACGGTCGTACGCCGCCGATCCCCCCGACTCCGCCCGTAAGCGCTCCGTGAGCGATCGCAACTCATCGTCCATGCCCCAGAGATTAGGGGACCCGGCCCGGGCGGTGCGCTCGGGAGCTACATCACAAACCCGGGGGCTGGCGCGCTCGTTACCCACGGGTTAAGCTCAGACGAGCGAGTTACCCACTCGCTACCCTCCTCGCGGCGGTCTGGTGACGCGGCCGTCGTGAGTCGCAGTCGGTTCGGTGCCCCGTGTACCGCAGTACGGCTCGGCCCCGGGACAGGGCCGGTCGGATCCGCCGTCGCTCCGCCGACGGCACCGGGCGTGTGCGCTCGCAGCCCGGTCCACACCCGCATTCCGCACGCACCCGGTGCGCCCTTCGGCGCACCCGGGCGTGTATCCCGTCGTCACCCTCATTCCTGGAGTCCCGCGATGGCCACTCCCCTGTCCGACACCTCTCTGTCCCCGCTTCAGACCATCGCCGTGGTCGGCCTCGGCACGATGGGCACCGGCATCGCCGAGGTCCTGGCCGGCGCCGGCCGCGACGTCGTCGGCATCGACATCGACGAGGCCCGGGCCGCCCGGTGCGTTACCGCGCTGGAGGCCTCGACCGCCCGCGCCGTGGAGCGCGGCCGGCTGACCGAGCAGCAGCGCACCGACCTCCTGGCCCGCGTCACCACCGCCACCGGCCTGGCGGCCGCGGCCGACGCCGATCTGGTGATCGAGGTCGCCCCGGAGTCGTACGAGATCAAGCAGCAGATCATCCGGGAGCTCGACGGGATCGTGCGGCCGGAGACCATCCTGGCGACCGGCACGAACGCCCTGTCCGTCACCCGCCTCGCCGCCGATTCCGCCCGCCCCGAGCGGGTGCTGGGCATGCACTTCTTCAACCCGGCGCCGGCGATGAAGCTGGTGGAGATCGTCTCCTGCGTGCTGACCGCCCCCGCGGCCGTCACCGCGGTCACCAATCTGGCCCTGGACCTGGGCAAGGAGCCGGTGGCGGTCGGCGACCGGCCGGGATTCGTCGCCGACGGGCTGCTGTTCGGCTACCTCAACCAGGCCGCCGCGATGTACGAGGCCAACTACGCCTCCCGGGAGGACATCGACGCCGCGATGCGGCTGGGCTGCGGTCTGCCCATGGGCCCGCTGGCGCTGCTCGACCTGATCGGCATCGACACCGCCCGCACGGTCCTGGAGGCCATGTACGCCGAGTCGGGTGACCGGCTGCACGCCCCGGCCCCCGTCCTCAAGCAGCTCAGCGAGGCGGGCCTGACGGGCCGCAAGGCGGGTCGCGGCTTCTACACGTACGAGGCGCCGGGCAGCGCGGCCGTCGTGGCCGACGCCCTCACCCCCCGCGAGGACGGCTCCGCGGCCGAGGGCCGTCCGGTGCGCGCGGTGGGCGTGGCGGGGTCGGGCACGATGGCCTCCGGGATCGCCGAGGTCTTCGCGAAGGCCGGATACGACGTGGTCCTGGCCGCCCGCAGCGAGGAGAAGGCACTCGGTGCCAAGGCGCGGATCGGCAAGTCCCTGGCGCGCTCCGTCGACAAGGGCCGGATGACCGCCGAGGCGGCCGCCCAGACCCTGGAACGGGTCCGTCCGACGGGCAGCTACGACGACTTCGCCGACGTCGATCTCGCCGTCGAGGCGGTCGCCGAGGACCTGGAGGTCAAGCGGCAGCTGTTCGCGACGCTGGACAAGGTCTGCAAGCCGGGGGCGGTGCTCGCCACCACCACGTCCTCCCTCCCGGTCGTCGCCTGCGCCCGCGCCACCTCGCGCCCGCAGGACGTGATCGGCATGCACTTCTTCAACCCCGCGCCGGCCATGAAGCTGGTCGAGGTGGTCCGCACGGTGCTGACCGCCGACGACGTCCACGCCACCGTGCGGGAGGTCTGCACCACCATCCGCAAGCACGCCGTGGACTGCGGTGACCGGGCCGGGTTCATCGTGAACGCGCTGCTGTTCCCGTACCTCAACAACGCGATCAAGATGGTCGAGGAGCACTACGCGTCGCTCGACGACATCGACGCGGCGATGAAGCTGGGCGGCGGCTACCCGATGGGCCCCTTCGAGCTGCTGGACGTCGTGGGTCTCGATGTGTCGCTGGCCATCGAGAAGGTGCTGCACCGCGAGTTCCGCGACCCCGGTCTCGCCCCGGCGCCGCTGCTGGAGCACCTGGTGGCCGCGGGCTGCCTCGGCCGCAAGACCGGCCGTGGCTTCCGCGAATATGCCAAGCGCTGAGCAGCCTCCCGGCGACCGGTTCCGGGGCGGCGCGGAGTGGGGCGGACTGCTCGACCCCGACCGCTTCCCGCCTCCCGCCCCCGGTGCGTCTCCCCCGCCCGCCGAGGGCGGGGGAACCCCCGGGCACGCGCATCGAGCTGCGCACATGCAGTACGTTCAGGGCATGTCCCAGCCCGCCAAGTCCGCACGTACGTCAGCCACGACCGAGCCGCCGGAGAGCACCGCAGGCTCGCGTGCCGCCGCCCAGCGGCTCAAAATGCGCCGGGAACTTGCGGCCGCCGCGATGGAGCTGTTCGCGACCAAGGGGTACGAAGCCACCACCGTCGACGAGATCGCGGCCGCCGCCGGGGTGGCCCGCCGTACCTTCTTCCGCCACTTCCGCTCCAAGGAAGAGGCGATCTTCCCCGACCACGACGACACGCTCGTCCGCGCCGAGGCCGTGCTCAACGCCGCCCCCGCGCACGAGCACCCGCTCGACACGGTGTGCCGCGGCATCAAAGAGGTCATGAAGATGTACGCGGCCCGGCCGGAGATCTCGGTCGCCCGCTACAAGCTGACGCGCGAGGTGCCCACCCTGCGCGAGGCCGAGATCGCGTCGGTGGCCCGGTACGAGCGGCTGTTCACGCGGTATCTGCTGGGCCACTTCGACGAGCACGCGCACGACGACGTGGGCGACGACCCGCTGCTGGCGGAGGTCGCCGCGTCCGCGGTGGTCACCGCGCACAACCATGTGCTGCGGCGCTGGCTCAGGGCCGGCGGCCAGGGCGATGTGGAGGCCCAGCTGGACCACGCCTTCGCGATCGTCCGCAAGACCTTCGGCAGCGGCATCATGGCGGGCCGGCGCACCGCGCCGCCGAAGCCGCCGGCCGCCACCGCGTCCACGCACGGCGAGGTCCTGGTGACGGTCGCCCACGTGGACGCCTCGCTGGACGAGGTGATGCGGACCATCGAGCAGGCGCTGAAGGAGCGCTGAGCGGCCCTCCGGCCCCGCGTCGGCCCCTGTGACAACGGCCACCCCACGGGGTGGCCGTTTTGCCATGTCAGGAACCGTTTTCGCACCGCTTTCAGAGCCCGTTCGATCGATCATCGCTCATCTGATGAGTAAAGATTTCACCTGAGCCCAGGTTCTGACACTCAGTGCCTTGCGAGCTGACACGGCGTGCCATACGTTGAAGGAGTCCGGGCGAACCGTCCCGGCGGGCCCACCGCCCGCACCGTCCGGACGCCTGCGTCACAGGCAACCTCCCGCGCCCACCAAGCGCTGCCGAAGCACCACCCGCCGAACCGACGGCAACCCCCGACCCTCAGCAGCACACCGACGTAACCCTCAGCGCCCCTCCCTCAGGGCGCTCATCGCCGGAGGCAACACCGTGACCATCAAGGACATCCTGGCCGCCATCCAGTCGCCCGACTCCACGTCGGCGGACTTCGCCGCCCTGCCGCTCCCCGAGTCCTACCGCGCGGTCACCGTGCACAAGGACGAGACGGAGATGTTCGCGGGCCTCGAGACCCGCGACAAGGACCCCCGCAAGTCGATCCACCTCGACGACGTGCCGCTGCCCGAACTCGGCCCCGGCGAGGCGCTGGTGGCCGTCATGGCCTCCTCGGTCAACTACAACTCGGTGTGGACCTCGATCTTCGAGCCGATGTCGACGTTCGGCTTCCTGGAGCGCTACGGCCGCACCAGCGAGCTGGCCAAGCGCCACGACCTGCCTTACCACATCATCGGCTCCGACCTCGCGGGCGTCGTGCTGCGCACCGGTCCCGGCGTCAACTCCTGGAAGCCCGGTGACGAGGTCGTCGCGCACTGCCTGTCCGTGGAGCTGGAGTCCTCGGACGGCCACAACGACACGATGCTCGACCCCGAGCAGCGCATCTGGGGCTTCGAGACCAACTTCGGCGGTCTCGCCGAGATCGCCCTGGTCAAGTCCAACCAGCTGATGCCCAAGCCGGACCACCTCAGCTGGGAGGAGGCCGCCGCCCCGGGCCTGGTCAACTCCACCGCGTACCGCCAGCTGGTCTCCCGCAACGGCGCCGGCATGAAGCAGGGCGACAACGTCCTCATCTGGGGCGCGAGCGGCGGACTCGGCTCCTACGCCACCCAGTTCGCGCTGGCCGGCGGCGCCAACCCGGTCTGCGTCGTCTCCAGCGAGCAGAAGGCGGACATCTGCCGGTCGATGGGCGCGGAGGCGATCATCGACCGCAGCGCCGAGGACTACAAGTTCTGGAAGGACGAGAACACCCAGGACCCCAAGGAGTGGAAGCGCTTCGGCAAGCGCATCCGTGAACTCACCGGCGGCGAGGACATCGACATCGTCTTCGAGCACCCCGGCCGCGAGACCTTCGGCGCCTCGGTGTTCGTCACCCGCAAGGGCGGCACCATCACCACCTGCGCCTCGACGTCGGGCTATATGCACCAGTACGACAACCGCTACCTGTGGATGTCGCTGAAGCGCATCATCGGCTCGCACTTCGCCAACTACCGCGAGGCCTGGGAGGCCAACCGGCTGATCTCCAAGGGGAAGATCCACCCGACCCTGTCGAAGGTGTACTCCCTCCAGGACACCGGCCAGGCCGCCTACGACGTGCACCGCAACCTCCACCAGGGCAAGGTCGGCGTGCTGTGCCTGGCCCCCGGGGAGGGCCTGGGCGTGCGCGACCACGAGAAGCGCGCGCGGCACATCGACGCCATCAACCGCTTCCGGAACATCTGAGGGCCGGGACATGACAGAGCGTCAGAAGGACCGGCCGTGGCTCATGCGGACGTACGCCGGCCACTCGACCGCCGAGGCGTCCAACGAGCTGTACCGGCGCAACCTCGCCAAGGGCCAGACGGGTCTGTCGGTCGCGTTCGACCTGCCGACCCAGACCGGCTACGACTCCGACCACATCCTCGCCCGCGGCGAGGTCGGCCGGGTCGGGGTACCGGTGGCCCACCTCGGTGACATGCGCCGGCTGTTCCAGGACATCCCCCTGGAGCAGATGAACACCTCGATGACGATCAACGCCACCGCCATGTGGCTGCTGGCGCTCTACCAGGTCGTCGCCGAGGAGCAGGGCGCGGACATCACCAAACTCCAGGGCACGACGCAGAACGACATCGTCAAGGAGTACCTGTCCCGGGGGACGCATGTCTTCCCGCCGGGGCCCTCGCTCCGCCTGACGACGGACATGATCGCGTACACGGTCTCCCACATCCCGAAGTGGAACCCGATCAACATCTGCAGCTACCACCTGCAGGAGGCCGGGGCCACACCGGTCCAGGAGATCGCGTACGCGATGTCCACCGCGATCGCCGTGCTCGACGCGGTGCGCGACAGCGGCCAGGTGCCGCAGGAGCGCATGGGCGACGTGGTCGGCCGTATCTCCTTCTTCGTGAACGCGGGCGTCCGGTTTATCGAGGAGATGTGCAAGATGCGCGCGTTCGGCCGCATCTGGGACCAGGTCACCCGCGAGCGGTACGGCATCGAGAACCCCAAGCACCGCCGCTTCCGCTACGGCGTCCAGGTCAACTCGCTCGGCCTGACCGAGGCGCAGCCGGAGAACAACGTCCAGCGGATCGTGCTGGAGATGCTGGCCGTCACCCTCTCCAAGGACGCCCGCGCGCGGGCCGTGCAGCTGCCGGCCTGGAACGAGGCCCTCGGCCTGCCCCGGCCCTGGGACCAGCAGTGGTCGCTGCGCATCCAGCAGGTCCTGGCGTACGAGAGCGATCTGCTGGAGTACGACGACATCTTCGAGGGCTCGAAGGTGATCGAGGCCAAGGTGGAGCAGCTGGTCGCCGACTCGCTGGCGGAGATGGGGCGGATCGAAGAGATGGGCGGCGCGATGGCCGCCGTCGAGTCGGGCTACCTCAAGTCCCAGCTGGTCTCCTCGCACGCCGAACGCCGCGCCCGGATCGAGTCCGGCGAGGAGAAGATCATCGGTGTCAACGCCTTCGAGGGCACCGAGCCCAACCCGCTGACCGCCGACCTGGACACCGCGATCCACACGGTGGACCCGGCGGTGGAGGCCCGGGTCATCGCCTCGCTGCAGAACTGGCGCGACACGCGCTACCAGCCGCCCTTCAACCACCCGCGCCCCTGCAAGGCGCTGGAGAAGCTGAAGGAGGCCGCGCGCGGCACCGACAACCTCATGGAGGCCACCCTGGAGTGCGCCCGCGCCGGCGTCACGACCGGCGAGTGGGCCGGGGCGCTGCGGGAGGTGTTCGGCGAGTTCCGGGCGCCGACCGGTGTCTCCTCCGCCCCGGTGGCGGTGGCCGCCGAGGAGGGCTCGGCACTGTCGGCGGTCCGCCGCAAGGTGGAACTGACGGCCAAGGACCTCGGCGTGGGCAAGCTGCGCTTCCTGGTGGGCAAGCCGGGCCTGGACGGGCACTCCAACGGCGCCGAGCAGATCGCCGTGCGGGCCCGCGACGCCGGGTTCGAGGTGGTCTACCAGGGCATACGGCTGACCCCGGAGCAGATCGTGGACGCCGCCCTCGCCGAGGACGTGCACGCAGTGGGCCTGTCCATCCTGTCCGGCTCGCACGCCCAGCTGGTGCCGGACGTGCTGGAGCGCCTGCGTGTGGCCGGTGCCACAGATATACCGGTGATCGCAGGTGGCATCATCCCGAACGGCGACGCCGAACAGCTCAGGGCCGCGGGCGTGGCCGCGGTGTTCACCCCGAAGGACTTCGACATCACCGGGATCATCGGCCGCATAGTCGACGAGATCCGCACAGCGAACAGCCTCGACCCCCTGGAGGTCCCCGCATGACCACGGTCAACCGCCCGCCCGTCTCCCACCACCACCCTCAGACGGCGTCCCTGCGGGACGGCACCTCCAGACTTCGCCCCCGGCGTTCCTGCCTGGCGGTACCGGGCTCGAACCCGCGCTTCCTGGAGAAGGCCCAGGGCCTCCCGGCGGACCAGGTCTTCCTGGACCTGGAGGACGCGTGCGCGCCGCTCGCCAAGCCCGAGGCGCGGCACACCGTCGTGAAGTTCCTCAACGAGGGCGACTGGACCGGCAAGACCCGCGTCGTGCGTGTCAACGACTGGACGACCGAATGGACGTACCGCGACGTCGTGACGGTCGTCGAAGGCGCCGGCCCGAACCTCGACTGCATCATGCTGCCGAAGGTCCAGGACGCCCAGCAGATCGTGGCGCTGGACCTGCTGCTGACGCAGATCGAGAAGACGATGGGGTTCGAGGTCGGCAGGATCGGCATCGAGGCGCAGATCGAGAACGCGCAGGGCCTCAACAACGTCAACGAGATCGCGCAGGCCTCCCCGCGTGTCGAGACCATCATCTTCGGCCCGGCCGACTTCATGGCGTCCATCAACATGAAGTCCCTGGTCGTGGGCGAGCAGCCGCCCGGCTACCCGGCGGACGCCTACCACTACATCCTGATGAAGATCCTGATGGCCGCCCGCGCCAACAACCTCCAGGCGATCGACGGCCCCTACCTGCAGATCCGCAACGTGGACGGCTACCGCGAGGTCGCCCAGCGCGCCGCCGCGCTCGGCTTCGACGGCAAGTGGGTGCTGCACCCGGGCCAGGTCGAGGCGTCCAACGAGATCTTCTCGCCGTCGCAGGAGGACTACGACCACGCCGAGCTGATCCTGGACGCGTACGACTACTACACGTCCGAGGCGGGCGGCAAGAAGGGCTCGGCGATGCTCGGCGACGAGATGATCGACGAGGCCAGCCGCAAGATGGCCCTGGTCATCGCGGGCAAGGGACGCGCCGCCGGCATGCGGCGCACGTCGAAGTTCGAGACCCCGGAGGCCTGAGGCTCATGCAGTTCGGACGCACCTACGAGGAGTTCGAGGTCGGGGCGACGTACAAGCACTGGCCCGGCAAGACGGTCACCGAGTACGACGACCACCTGTTCTGTCTCCTCACCATGAACCACCACCCGCTCCACATGGACACGAACTATGCGGAGAAGACGACGGACTTCGGCAAGAACGTCGTCGTCGGGAACTACATCTACTCGCTGCTGCTCGGCATGAGCGTGCCGGACATCTCCGGCAAGGCGATCGCCAACCTGGAGATCGAGTCGCTCAAGCACGTGGCGCCGACCTTCCACGGCGACACGATCTACGGCCAGACCACCGTCCTCGACAAGTGGCCGTCGAAGTCGAAGAACGACCGCGGCATCGTGCACGTCGAGACCAAGGGCTACAAGCAGGACGGCACCCTGGTCTGCGTCTTCCGCCGCAAGGTGATGGTGCCCACCGAGACGTACATCAAGGAGCGCGGCGGCGAGCAGCCGGGCCGGCCCGAACTGAGGGAACAGGGGAAGTAAGCGATGGCCCGTCTCGCCCAGACCGCCGGTCTGACCGACGTCCAGCAGGAGATCCTCTCCACCGTCCGCGACTTCGTGGACAAGGAGATCATCCCGGTCGCCACCGAGCTGGAGCACCGCGACGAGTACCCGCAGCAGATCGTCGACGGGCTGAAGGAACTGGGCCTCTTCGGCCTGATGATCCCCGAGGAGTACGGCGGCCTGGGCGAGTCCCTTCTCACGTACGCGCTGTGCGTGGAGGAGATCGCCCGCGGCTGGATGTCGGTGTCCGGCATCATCAACACCCACTTCATCGTCGCGTACATGCTCAAGCAGCACGGCACGCAGGAGCAGAAGGACCACTTCCTGCCGCGTATGGCGGCCGGCGACATCCGCGGCGCCTTCTCGATGTCGGAGCCGGGCCTGGGCTCCGATGTGTCGGCGATCACGTCGAAGGCGGTGAAGGACGGCGAGGAGTACGTCCTGAACGGCCAGAAGATGTGGCTGACGAACGGCGGAACCTCGTCCCTGGTGGCCGTTCTGGTGCGGAGTGACGAAGGACACCCCGAGGGCACCGCGCCGCACAAGTCGATGACCACCTTCCTGGTGGAGAAGGAGCCGGGCTTCGGCGAGGTCCGCCCCGGCCTGACCATCCCCGGCAAGATCGACAAGATGGGCTACAAGGGCGTCGACACGACCGAGCTCATCATGGACGGCCTGCGGATTCCCGCCGACCGGGTGCTCGGCGGGGTCACCGGCCGAGGTTTTTACCACATGATGGACGGTGTCGAGGTCGGCCGCGTGAACGTCGCGGCGCGTGGCTGCGGCGTGGCTCAGCGTGCCTTCGAGCTCGGCGTCCAGTACGCCCAGCAGCGTCACACGTTCGGCAAGCCGATCGCGCAGCACCAGGCCATCCAGTTCAAGCTGGCGGAGATGGCTACCAAGGTGGAGGCGGCGCATGCGATGATGGTGAACGCAGCGCGCAAAAAGGACTCCGGTGAGCGAAACGACCTCGAAGCAGGGATGGCGAAATATCTCGCCTCCGAGTACTGCAAGGAGGTCGTGGAGGACGCCTTCCGGATCCACGGCGGCTACGGCTTCTCCAAGGAGTACGAGATCGAGCGCCTCTACCGTGAGGCTCCGATGCTGCTGATCGGCGAAGGCACGGCCGAGATCCAGAAAATGATCATCGGCCGCCGGCTGCTCGAAGAGTATCGGTTCCAGGGCTAAACGTCCGGATACGGGGTGTTTTCTTGGAGAAGAGGATCACACCCCGTATGCACTCTTCGGCCGTCGACTTGGCTGCCTGGCTTACCCAGTTGCGGCCCGGAGCCGCTACGATCGCCGGAAAGCCGCCGTCCCCCGCAGTTGCGCGGCATCATCCGCTACGAAGGTCATCCATGCCCCACAGCCAAACCTCTGCACCTCGCGACAGCCTCGCCGGCGTACGCCTCGCGCGCGGAGCCTCGCCGTGGCTTCTGCCGACCGTCGCCACCGCAGCCGTGAGTCTGCTCCGCGCCCGCCGCTCGGGTGCCGCCAAGGCCGTCGCCGTCCCCGCCACCGCACTCGCGGCGGGGATGCTGTGGTTCTTCCGCGACCCCGAGCGTGAGATCGCCACGGGCAGGGTCATCTCGCCCGCCGACGGTGTGGTGCAGAGCATCATGCCGTGGAAGGACGGACGCACCCGCGTCGCGATCTTCATGAGCCCGCTCAACGTCCACGTGAACCGCGCCCCGCTGGCCGGCACGGTGACGTCGGTCGAACACATCCCCGGTGGCTTCGTTCCCGCCTTCAACAAGGAGAGCGAGAACAACGAGCGCGTGGTGTGGCACTTCGACACCGAGCTCGGCGACATCGAGATGATCCAGATCGCCGGCGCCGTGGCCCGCCGTATCGTCCCGTACGTGCCCCAGGGCACCAAGGTCGAGCAGGGCGAGCGCATCGGTCTCATCCGCTTCGGCTCGCGCGTCGACATCTACCTGCCGGAAGGCGTGGAGGTGGCCGTCGAGGTCGGTCAGAAGACCGTGGCTGGGGTGACTCGCATTGACCGTGGTTGATCCAGAAACACAGGCCGGCTGGGCGCCGGAGGCCGACGAGACGGACGACGACGAGGAGATGCCCCTCTCGCTCCGCCTCTCGATAGCGGACACCCTCACCCTGGGCAACGCCACCTGCGGCTTCATGGCGGTGTACTTCACCACCACCGGCATTCTGATCCCGCATCTCCAGGGCAGCCAGGAGACCGGCATGGCCCGCCACAGCGCGGCCACCGCCGTCATCCTGATGCTGTGCGCTGCGGTCTTCGACCTCTTCGACGGCCTGGTGGCGCGCAAGCTGCGCTCCTCGCCGATGGGCGCGGAGCTGGACAACCTGTCCGACCTGATCAGCTTCGGCCTGGCGCCGGCGTACTTCGTCCTCGTCTACGGCATGGTCGCCAACGACGCGCACCAGAGAGTGGCCGCGGTCGGCGCGATCGTGGTGCTGCTGGCGGTGGTGCTGAGACTGGCGAGATTCTCCTGCGTGACCGTCAAGGACGGCACGTTCCAGGGGATGCCGTCGCCGTTCGGGGCGCTGACGGTCGTCTCCATCGTGCTCCTCGAGCTGCCGTTCGAGGCGACGCTGCTGGCGATCATCGGTACGGCCTGGCTGATGGTGAGCCGGGTGGAGTACCCGAAGCCGCGGGGCCGGCTCGCGGTGGCGATGCTGTCGTGGATCGTGCTCAGCATGGGGCTGCTCGCGGCATGGGCGTTCGACGCGCCGGGCGGTCAGCTGCTGCTGCAGGCGGGCTGTGCGCTGCAGCTGGTGATGGGTGCGGTGATCCCGCTGTTCGCCACGGCTCGCCGTGTGAACAACTTCCGCGGCAACCGCCGTGAGGCACGGGCGGCGCAGCTGCCGTAACGCCGGCCGCGTTGTGGGCCCCGGACCTTGGTCCGGGGCCCGTTTGCTTTCCGCACCCGGCGCGGCTGCCGACCCCCCTGGGGGCTCCGCCCCCAGACCCCCGGGCCTACGCCCACCCACCACCGGACTCGGGCGTTACATCCACCCCGTCCGGCGTTCAAGCACACGGCGTCCTGACCTGACCCCCTGGGGGCTCCGCCCCCAGACCCCCGGCCTATGCCCACCCACCACCCGACTCGGGCGTTACATCCAGCCCGTCCGGCGTTTCAGGACGGGGGTCTGAGGGCGCAGCCCAATCAGCCCGTCCGGCGTTTGAGGACGGGGGTCTGAGGGCGCAGCCCAATCAGCCCGTCCGGCGTTTGAGGACGAGGCCCGGTAGGGCCGAAAGGGGGGTCTGGGGGCGTAGCCCCCAGGGACGGGACGGGAAGGGGCGGCGGGGGCGAGAAAAACGTCCGGTCAGAGCAAGTAGTCCCGGGCGATTCGTTCTGCCGTGCGTTCCAGAAGACGCCCCGCATCGGCGATGCACACCGCCACGTCCGGCTCGACATCCGTCAGCGCATACGCCCGCCGAATCCCCGCCCGCCCCAACACCTCCGGCGGCAACGCCAGCCGCCCACACACGGCAACGACCTCCTTGCCCGCCGCCCGCGCCGCCGCAGCAACCCCCGCCGGCGCCTTCCCATGCAGCGTCTGCCGATCCAGCGACCCCTCACCGGTAATCACCAGATCCGCCCGCTCCAGCGCCCGCGCGAACCCCAGCACGTCCAGCATGACCTCGATGCCCGGCCGAAACACGGCACCCAGCAGCATCGCCCCGTAGCCGACACCACCCGCCGCCCCCGCCCCCGGCGACGCAGCGTACTCGGCGCCCTCCGCCCCGACCACGGTCTCCAGCACCTTCGCGAAATGCTCGAGCGCCGCATCCAGCGTCTCGACGTCCGCCGGCGAGGCACCCTTCTGAGGCCCATACACCGCAGGCGCGCCCGCCGGCCCCGTCAGGGGATTGTCGACATCGCTGGCCAGCACGAACTCCACCGACGACAGCCGCGAGTCCAGCCCGGACAAATCGGCGGACGCCAGCTCAACCAGCCCCCCGCCCCCCGGCCGCACCGGCTCCCCCTCCGCCGTCAGCAACCGCGCCCCCAGCGCCGACAGCATCCCCGCACCACCATCCGTGGTGGCACTGCCGCCCACCCCGAACACGATCCTGCGCGCCCCCGCGTCCAGCGCGGCCCGCAGCAACTCCCCCGAGCCGTACGTCGACGCGGTGAGCGGTGCGTAGACCCCGTCCGGGAGCCGTTGCAGCCCGCTGGCCTCGGCCATCTCCACCACCGCGGTGCCGTCGCGCAGCGCGTACGCCGCGGTCACCGTGTCCCCCAGCGGGCCGCTGACCCGTACCTCCCGCCGCTCGAACCCGGCCGCCACCGCCGCGGCGACGGTGCCGTCACCGCCGTCGGCCACCGGCAGCGCCTCGACGACCAGGCCCGGCACGATCCGGCGCAGCCCTGCCGTCACCCGCTCGGCGACCTCCACGGCCGTCAGCGACCCCTTGAACTTGTCCGCGGCGACGAGCACCCGCCGCGCCGACCGCGTCGTACGAGTGCCGCTCCCTGCAACGTCCGCCACGTGCCTTCCCCTCGCTCTCCGGGCCTCAAGCATGTCAAGGCCAGTCGCGCCGCTGCGACCCTAACCGGCGGGCACCGCCGCCGCCATGCCCCGCCCACCTCGTGGAACGGCGCGGACCGCCCGGAATCGGGTACACCGGTCCCATGACCGCCATGAGCGCTGTGGACACGGAGCCAGGACTCGCCGACCGCATCCTCGGAGGCTGGCTGGGCCGGATCGCGGGCAACATGCTGGGCAAGCCGGTGGAGCAGGGCGAGGTGTGGACGCGTGACCGCATCGACCGCTACCTCCGGCGGACGGGCGCCCTCCCCCTCACCGACTACCTGCCCGAGCCGCCGACCGAGAGCGAGGGCCTCCAGCTGCGCCCCGAGTGGCGGTCCTGCGTCCGCGGGCGCATCCACGGCAGCTGCCGCGACGACGACATCGACTACGCGATCCTCGGCCTCACCCTGCTGGAGACCCACGGCTTCGCGTTCAGCACCGAGCAGGTCGGCGACCTGTGGCTGCTGCGGCTGCCGTATCTGCAGACGTTCACGGCGGAGCGGGCGGCGTACCGGAACCTCGCGAACGGACTCCGGCCGCCGCTGACGGCCACGTACGACAACCCCTACCAGGAGTGGATCGGCGCCCTGATCCGCGCCGACATCCACGGCTGGACCTCACCGGGCGCCCCGCGCCGCGCCGCCTCGCTGGCCCGCCGGGACGCGGTGCTGTCCCACACCGGCAACGGCGTGTACGGGGCGATGTGGGCGGCGGCGCTGATCTCGGCGGCGTTCACGGCGGTCACGGTGCGCGAGGCGGTGGAGGAGGCGCTGACGGTGATCCCGGCGAGCAGCCGCCTCGCCCGGACGGTGCGCAGAGTGTGCTGCCTGCACGAGGCGGGGCTCGCCTGGGAGGACACCCTCACCACGCTCGACGAGGAGACGGCGGGCCTCGGCTGGATCCACACGGTGCCGAACGCGGCCGTGCTCACCGCGGGGCTGCTGTACGGCGACGGCGACTTCACCCGCACCGTCGCGCTCACGGTGCGCGGCGGCCTGGACACGGACTCGAACGGGGCGACGGCCGGCTCGGTGGCCGGGGTACTGTGCGGCGCCGCGGCCGTCCCGGACCAGTGGAAGGACCCGCTCCAGGACACGGTGCGCAGCGCCGTCTTCGGTTTCGACGGGGTACGGATCAGCGAACTCGCGGAACGGACGCTGCGGCTGGCGCGGGCGGAGGCCTGACGGGTCCCGCCCCGTGCACCCGGCGTGTGCGCCGCCGTGTGTCGATCACGGGACCGGCGTGTGCTGTGGTGCGCCCCGGGAGCCGGTCGCCGTCCCCGGCGGGCGGCCCGGTACCGCCGTTACGCTTGCCGCATGGCCACCACCCAGGACGCCCAGGGCTTCGCCGCCTACCTCGCCTCGCTCCCCCGTGTCTTCGCCGGCGCCGCCGCTCTCTTCCGGGACGAGGAGGGCCGGGTGCTGCTGGTCGAGCCGAACTACCGGGAGGGCTGGGCGCTGCCCGGCGGAACGATCGAGTCGGACGACGGGGAGAGCCCGCGCGAGGGGGCGCGGCGCGAGACGGCCGAGGAGATCGGGCTGGACCGGGAGCTGGGACGGCTGCTGGCGGTGGACTGGGTGCACGGGGAGGGCCGGCCGCCGCTGGTGGCGTACCTGTACGACGGCGGCGTGCTCGGTGCGGACGATCTCGCGGCGATCCGGCTGCAGGAGTCGGAGCTGCTGTCCTCGCGGCTCGTGCCGCGCTGGGACCTGGCCGAGTACCTCCACGGCCCCCTGAGGCGCCGGGTGCTGGCCGCCCTGGACGTCCTGGCGGACGGTTCGTGCACCGCGGAGCTGGAGGACGGGCACCGAGTTCACTGAGCCCGCACGGCCATCGCCACCCGCGCCAATCCGTTCGCCGGGCGGACGCGTCGCCGCCTACCCTCGCCCCATGAGCAAGCCCCTCGTCGCCCTCCTCACCGGTGCCGGTATCAGCACGGACTCCGGCATCCCGGACTACCGCGGGCCGAACGGGCTGTGGCGCCGCGATCCCGAGGCCGAGAAGCTGGTGACGTACGAGTACTACATGGGCTACCCGGAGATCCGCCGCCGGTCGTGGCAGATGCGGCGGAGGACCTTCGCGCTCGCCGCGGAGCCCAACGCCGCGCACCGCGCCGTGGCCGGGCTGGAGCGGTCCGGGGTGCCGGTGCGGGTGATCACCCAGAACGTGGACGGGCTGCACCAGCTGGCCGGAATGCCGGACCGCAAGGTGCTCGAACTGCACGGCACGGTACGGAGCGTGGTGTGCACCGAGTGCCATGCGCGCAGTGCGATGGAGGACGCGCTCGCCCGGGTCGAGGCCGGTGAGGACGATCCGCCGTGTCAGGACTGCGGCGGCGTTCTGAAGCCGGCCACGGTGATGTTCGGCGAGCCGCTCGACCCGGTGGTGCTCGGCGAGGCGGCGGCGATCAGCAAGGCCTGTACCGTCTTCGTCGCCGTCGGGACCAGTCTCCAGGTCCACCCCGCCGCCGGTCTCGCGGACGTGGCCGCCGACCACGGCGCCCGTCTGATCATCGTCAACGCCGAGCCGACCCCGTACGACGACCGGGCGAACGAGGTCATCCGGGAGCCGATCGGCACCGCGCTGCCCGGGCTGCTGCGCCGGATCGCGTCCTGAGCCGCCTCAGAAGAGCGCGGCTCCCCGTTCGAAGTCGAGCAGGCGCTGTTTGCGGGGCAGGCCGCCGCCGTAGCCGGTGAGGCTGCCGGTGGAGCCGATGACGCGGTGGCAGGGGACGATGATGCTGATCGGGTTGCGGCCATTGGCGAGACCGACGGCGCGGGAGGCCTTGGGGTTGCCCAGGGCGTCGGCGAGTTGGCCGTAGGTGCGGGTCTCGCCGTAGGGGATGCGCGCCAGCTGCTCCCACACCCGGCGCTGGAACGGGGTGCCGTGCAGCCGGAGTTCGAGGGTGAACTCCTTCAGGTCGCCCGCGAAGTAGGCGGCCAGTTGGTCCTTCGTCTCCGTGAAGGGAGCGTCGTCGGGGGCGCCGAAGGTCTCCTCCGGCGGGCGGTGGCGATGGTCGCTCATGTAGAGGCCGCACAGGATGCCGTCGTCGGCGACGAGGGTCAGGGGGCCGTAGGGGCTGTCGATCACCGTGTGCTGCTTCATCGGCTGTGTGTCCTTGGCTTCTCAGACCGGCAGGAAGTTGATCGGGTGGCTGTCCGTCGCCCAGAGATACTGCACCGCGTACGCCCGCCAGGGCCGCCAGGCCGCCGCGCGTGCGGTGAGGGCCGCCGGGGTGGAGGGCAGGCCGAGGTCCCGGGCGGCGCGGCGGATGCCGAGGTCGGTGGGGAGGAACGCGTCGGGGTCGCCGAGGGCGCGCATGGCGATGACGTCCACCGTCCAGGGGCCGAAGCCGGGGAGGGCGAGGAGCCGGGTCCGGGTCTCGGGCCAGTCGCTCCCGGCCCCGAGGCGGAGGTCGCCGTCGGCCAGCCGGCGGACCAGGGTGGTGAAGGTGGTGCGGCGGGTGCGGGGCAGGGCGAGTGTCCCGGGGTCGAGCGCGGCCAGCGCCTCGGGGGTGGGGAAGAGGTGGGTGAGGCCGCCCTCGGGGTCGTCCACCGGTGTGCCGTGCGCGGCGACCAGGCGGGCCGCGTGGGTGCGGGCGGCGGCCGTGGACACCTGCTGGCCGAGGACGGCCCGTACGGCGAACTCGGCCGCGTCGACCGTGCGCGGCACGCGGCGGCCGGGTGCCTTGTCGACCAGGGGGGCGAGCACCGGGTCCGTGCGCAGATGGTCGTCGACGGCGACGGGGTCGGCGTCCAGGTCGAGCAGGCGGCGGCAGCGGCTGATGGCGACGGTGAGGTCGCGGGGGTCGCTGAGGGCGAGGCGGCAGGCGATGTGGTCCGGGTGGGGGGTCAGTGCCACGATGCCGTGCCCGTACGGCAGTCGCAGCGTGCGCCGGTAGGCGCCGTCCCGCCATTCCTCCACCCCGGGTACGGCGGTGGCGGCGAGGTGGCCGAAGAGGTTGTCGGGGTTGAGCGGGGCGCGGAACGGCAGGCGGAGGCAGAGCACGCCCGGGGTGGTGCGGGTGGCGTTCCTCGGTGCCCGGGTGCGCAGGTCGCTCGGGGAGAGCGCGAAGACCTCGCGCACGGTGTCGTTGAAGGTGCGGACGGAGGAGAAGCCGGCCGCGAAGGCGATCTCCGCCATCGGCAGCCCCGTCGTCTCGATGAGCAGCCGTGCGGTCTGTGCGCGCTGGGCGCGGGCGAGGGCCAGGGGGCCGGCGCCGACCTCGGCGAGCAGCTGGCGTTCGACCTGCCGGGTGCTGTAGCCGAGGCGGGCGGCGAGTCCGGGGACGCCCTCGCGGTCCACGACGCCGTCGGCGATCAGCCGCATGGCGCGGGCCACGAGGTCGGCGCGGTGGTTCCATTCCGGTGAGCCGGGGCTGGCGTCGGGACGGCAGCGTTTGCAGGCCCGGAACCCGGCCTGCCGGCATGCGGCGGCGCTCGGGTGGAAGACCATGTTCTCGGGCTTGGGCGGCACCACCGGACAGCTGGGCCGGCAGTAGATGCCGGTGGTGAGGACGGCGGTGAAGAACCAGCCGTCGAACCGCGCGTCCTTCGACCGCACGGCGCGCACGCAGCGCTCGGTGTCGGTGTGCATCCCCTTGTGCATGTCTCAAGGATCGGTGATGGGCGGCACGCGGGTCCGGCGGGAATCCGACATCGACGTCACGTGTCCTGCGGCTGCCCGGATCGCCCCGCCGACGCGCGGAGCGGCCGCAGTCCTTCAGCCTGGCCTGCACTGCGGAGCGCTTGTGGCCGGCGAGCGCCGGGGCCGCTCCGTCGTCCACGCGATGCACGCCCACCATGTCGCCGAGCTGCTCGACCACGCCGTCCACCACGTGGAGCATCCCCGGCCGGCGATCAGCGACACGGCCGGGTGAGCAGCCCCCGCATGGTCTCGGCCGCGCGTACGGCGGCGTCCGCGCAGCAGTTGTTGAACAGCACGTGCAGCTCCTCCGTCCGCCGGGCCGCGCGACGCAACCGGGGCACCCAGGCGGCGAGTTCGGTCACGTCGTAGTCGTGCCGGAAGCGGTCCTCCTTGCTGCCCCTCCCCCAGGCCGCGCTGCGGCCATGGAACCGCACGACGGCCGGCGCGGGACGGGTGACGGGCACGACGCGCGGCAGGGACCCGGTGAGCCCCTGGGCCATGTCCACACCGACCGCCGCGGCTCCCAAGCTGGACAGCAACGCACGCGTGTCCTCCGCCCGTTCCGCCGCCCACCACGCGGGGTGCCGGAACTCGACGGCGAGCGGCCAGCCCGCCGTGCGCCGCGCGCAGTCCTCCAGCGCCCGCTCGGCGACGGCTCCCGGCGCGAACCGGGGCGGGAACTGGAACAGCACGGCTCCCAGCCGGCCGGCCCGGCGCAGCGGCTCGACCGCCTCCGCGAACCTCCCCCTCCAGCAGCGCGCCGTCCACCGGCCGGTTCCGCAGGTCCGCGGGGAGCGCCTGCTGCCGGGTGGGGTGGCCGGTCAGCAGCGAGAACGCCTTGACGTCGAAGCGGAATCCGTCCGGTGTGCGCTCCACCCACAGCTCGCTGTTGCGGCGGCTGGGCAACGCGTAGTAGGCGGAGTCCACTTCGACGACGGGCAGCCTGGTGGCGTAGTGCCGCAGCCGGCCCTCGGCGTCCCGCCGTCCGCGCGGATACCAGCCGCTCGCCACGAGTTGACGGTCCGTCCATGAACATGCCCCGACCAGAATGTCACCCATGGAGCCCGGTTACGGGCTCCCGCGGGTGTGTCCCGCTACCGGGTCGCCGTGGGACGGCGCGAGGCCGCCGTCGCCTCCTCGACATCGGTGAGCGGACGCAGCCGGTAGGTGTACGCGTAGTCCCGGTCGGCGAACAGCTTGAACTCGTCGTGGGTGTGCGCGCCCCAGCTGTTGTCGCCGCCCACGCCCATCTGACGGTGGTTGACCCGCAGCACGACCGCGTCCCGCGGGGTCAGCTGGTAGTCGTGCCGCACACCGGCCGACAGGTCCTCCGGGGTGAAGTGCGAGGCGTTGATCTCCAGGAGGGGTTCGCCCGACACCAGCAGACCGCGCCCGCCCCGGTCGGTCAGGGCCGCCCAGCGGACGTCTGTCTTGTTGCCGTTCTCCTGCGGGCGGATGTACGGGGTCCACTGGTCGGCGACGGTGGAGGAGTAGAGCCCCACGTCGGTACCGGTGTTGCGGTCCCAGTGGTTCTCCTCCGGGCCGCGGCCGTAGTAGTGCAGGCGGTCGAGGCGGCGCGGCAGGAACAGCAGCGTGCCCACCTCGGGGATGTACGGCAGGTTCGGGGCACCCGGGTGGAGGGTGTTGTCGATCTTGATCTCGCCGTTGCCGAAGACGGTGTAGGTCGTGGACCAAGTGGATTCCACGGTGGTGGGCAGGGTGCCGGCGACCCTGATCTCGACGGCGCGGTCGTCGAGCGTCCGCACGGTGACGTCCGTGACCTTCCGGCGGGCGCCCGCGTCGCGCCAGGTCTGGTTGCGGAGGTGCTGGCCGTTGCCCCTGTCGTTGTCGGTGGGCGCCCGCCAGAAGTTGGGCACGGGCCCGGAGGTGATCAGACGGGTGCCGTTCGCCTCGTAGGAGGTGAGGATGCCGCTGCTCCGGTCGACGGTGACCGAGAAGCCCCGTCCGGTGATCCGGATGTCGCCGTCGCGGTCCTCGTGGCGCAGTGCCGGGACGCGTGAGAGGGGAACAGGCGTCACGGCCGGGGTCGCGGCGTCGAGTGGGAGCTGGTGCCGGGCCACCTCGAAGCCGGCCTTCGCCCACTTCGTGGACTCCCTGGTGGTGAAGGAGAGCTGGAGGAAGTACTCGGTCCCCGGGTCGGGGTTCTCGGGGAGGCCTACGGGGAGACTGATCTCCTTGCCCGATCGCGGCGGCACGTCCAGCTGGTCCCGGGTGAGACGTCCGCGCCGTACGACCTGGCCGTCCGCGACGAGTTCCCACCGGCCGTCGAACGCGCGCAGGCCGGTGAACAGGTGCTCGTTGGTGAGGGTGACGTCGCCGGGGCCGCCGCCGGGGGTGCGGGCGGCGCCGATCGCCTGGTAGACGCGCTTGATCTCGACGGCCTTGCCGGTGTGCCCGCGGTCGGCGGTGACGATGCCGTCCGCGACGAAGGCGCCGTCGTTGGGGTTGTCGCCCCAGTCGCCGCCGTAGGCGAGGAACGACTTCTGCCGCGGCCGCTTGGTCTCCGTCCGGACGGTGGCCGCGTCGAACCAGAACCGCACGCCGTCGTCGCCGGGCCCCCGGGCGTCGGAGGCCAGTTCGGCGGCGGTGAGGGGGCGGGCGTAGACGCGGGCGCGGCGGATGGTGCCGCTGAACTCCCGGGTCTGGTGGTCGGCGTCCGAGGCGAGCGCGAGCGGCGCGGTGTTGCTGCTGGGCCGCCGGTCGGTGGTGCGGGTGGCCCGGACCGCGCCGTCGGCGTACAGGGTCAGGGTGCCGGCTTCGGCGTCGAAGACGCCCGCGATGTGGTGCTCGCGTCCGGTCCAGTCGTCCGGGAGCTGCCAGTTCGCGGTGATCCACTGCCCCGCGGAGTGGATGAAGAACTCGAGTCTGCGGTCGGTCTGCTTCAGCGCGTACTGGGTGTCGCCCTTGGCGATGATCGGCTGGTGGTACCCGGTCACGTCGGGGGTGATCCAGGCCTCGAGGGTCAGTGAACCCGTGAGGTCGAGGCTGTCGGCGCGTTCGAAGACGGTGATGCCGGACAGGCCCCGGTCGCGGTCGAGGCGGCCGCGCGTGGCGAGGATCTCGCCGCGCAGGCCGGACGGTCCCGACTCGGTGAGCAGGGTGCGGGCGGGGACCGGCGTGTGGAGGGACTGGTCGACGAAGTCCCAGATCCAGCCGCCCTGGAGTACGTCGTGACGGCGGACGACGTCCCAGTACTTCTTGAAGTTGCCGTTGGAGTTCCCCATCGCGTGCGAGTACTCGATCATGACGTACGGCCGGGTGTCGGCGGTGTCCCGGGCGCGCTGCTCGACGCGTGAGGGGCTCTCGTACATCTCCGAGCGGATGTCGCTGATGCCGGGCCGGTCGTCTCCCTCGTACTGGATGACGCGGGTGGGGTCGTAGGAGCGGATCCAGTCGTGCATGGCGGTGAAGGTGGAGCCGCCGCCGGCCTCGTTGCCGAGCGACCAGATGACCACCGAGGGGTGGTTCTTGTCGCGGTGGACCATGTTCTGGGCGCGGGCGACGCAGGCCGCCGTCCACTCGGGGTGGTCGCCGGGGTAGGAGGAACGGATGCCATGGGTCTCGAGGTTGGTCTCGTCGATGAGGTAGAGGCCGTACTCGTCGGCGAGTTCGTACCACAGCGGGTTGTTGGGGTAGTGCGAGGTGCGGACGGAGTTGATGTTCAGCCGTTTGATGAGGGTGATGTCCGCGATCAGGTCCTCGCGGGTGAGGGCGGTGCCGCGGGCCGGATGCATCTCGTGGCGGTTGGTGCCGCGGAAGGAGACGGGTTCGCCGTTGATGCACATCAGCCCGTCCTTGATCGTGAACTCGCGGAAGCCGACGCGGTGGGACAGCGTCTCGGTCACTTCCCCGGCCGGGTCGCGGAGCCTTAGTACGGCCGTGTAGAGGTTCGGCTGTTCCGCCGACCACAGCCGGGGCCGCGGCACGGCCTTCGACGCCCGTACGGTGACGTCCTCGCCGGCGCCTGCCGTACCGAGGTCGGCGGTCTGCTCCAGCGGCCGGGACCAGACCGCGTGTCCGCGCGCGTCGTAGAGCTGGGTCTCGACGGTGTACCGGCCGCTCGCGCCGTCGCCGTACGCCCGCACGCTCGCGGTGACGGCCAGCTCGGCTTGCGTGTAGGTGTCGTTCAGGGGCGTGTCCAGTGTGAAGTCGCGCAGGTGCACGGCCGGGGTGGAGTACAGGTGGACCGAGCGGAAGATGCCGCTCAGCCGGATCATGTCCTGGTCCTCCAGCCAGTCGCCGTCGGCGTAGCGGTACACCTCCACGGCGATCTGGTTGGTACCGGGCTTCAGCAGGTCCGTGATGTCGTACTCGGAGGGTGTGTAGGAGTCCTCGTCGTAGCCGGCCAGTTCGCCGTTGATCCATACGTAGTGCGCGGACTTGACGCCCTCGAAGTGCAGGAAGGTACGGCGGCCCCGCCAGTCGCGCGGGACGGTGAAGGTGCGCCGGTACTGGCCGACGGGGTTGTAGCGGGTCGGGGCGGCGGGCGGCTGTGGGTCCTCGCCGCGGCCGTTGGGGCCCCAGTACGGGTAGGTGATGTTGAGGTAGATGGGGAAGTCGTGGCCGTGCAGTTGCCACACGGACGGCACCGGGATGGTCTCCCAGTCGCTGTCGTCGGTGTCGGTGCGGTGGAAGTCGACGTCCCGGTCGTCGGGGCGGTCGGCGTAGGCGAACTTCCAGTCGCCGTCGAGGCTCAGCCGGTAGGGCGAGCGGGTGCGGTCCCCGGCGACGGCCTGTCTCACGTCCGCGTACCGCGTGAGAGTGGTGTGCGGCGGCTCGGTGCCGAGCCGGAAGACACCGAAGTCGTTCCACTCGGGGGGCGCCGCGGCGGCCGCCCGCCGGCCGGCCGCGTGCACGGCTCCGGCCGGGGCGGACAGGGCGAGGGCGCCGAGCACGGCGGCGCCCGACTCCAGGAGCCGGCGGCGGCTGACCACCGGCCGGGCGGGCCGGTCGGCGGGGGACACAGGGGGGTGCGGCATGACCGTGGCCTTCCTCGGTACGACAGGGCGCTGCGCGGACTGAGGGCACGCGGATTCCCCCTCGGCACCTCGTCCGGGACGGGGACGTTGCCCCAGGGAAGAATCACAACGGCTGGTGACGGAGAAACTACTGAGCCAGCGACACCCTAGGACTCGAACACAACCGAAGCAATGATGCCGTCGGACTCTGTGCGGTCCTGATGGTTCCCTCCGTCCGGCCGTCTTCCTCGCGCACACCCCTCGGCACCTGGCCTACCCGCGGGTAAAATAGGGGCAAAGGTGTCGGTTGTCGTCCGTAGCGGCCGGCACCGCGGTTCATGCCCTCAGACCCGTACCGGTGAGAAGAGGCGCGTCATGGATCCATGGCTGATCTGGCTGATCGTCGCGGCCGTCCTGGCGGTGGCGGAGGTCCTCACCCTCACTGCCGCCCTGGGGATGCTCGGTGTGGCCGCTCTGGTCACTGCGGGAGCGGCGGCGGTCGGGCTGCCGATATGGCTGCAGTTGCTCGTGTACGCGCTGGTCGCTTCCGGCACGCTGCTGTTCGTACGCCCGCTCGCCCTGAGCCATATGCGCGGGCCGCAGACCGCGCGCTTCGGCACGGACGCCCTGATCGGCAAGCCCGCCTATGTCGTCTCCGACGTGACGGGCACCGGCGGCAGGGTCCGTATCGGCGGCGAGGAATGGACGGCCCGCAGCTACGACGAAACCCTTGTGATCACCTCCGGAACAACCGTCGACGTCATAGAGATCAGCGGCGCCACCGCGCTCGTCTACCCCCGGGACTGAAGCCATGGACATCAGCGCCTCTCTCATCGCCGGCCTGATCATCGCGCTCTTCGCGATCTTCACCGTCGTGCGGGCCGTCCGTATCGTGCCGCAGGCACGCGCTCGCAACGTCGAGCGACTCGGCCGCTACCACCGGACCCTCACCCCCGGACTCAGCCTCGTCATCCCCTACATCGACCGGGTGCACCCCCTGATCGACCTGCGGGAACAGGTGGTCTCCTTCAAACCGCAGCCGGTCATCACCGAGGACAACCTGGTCGTCGAGATCGACACCGTGCTCTACTTCCAGGTCACCGATCCGCGTGCGGCCTTCTACGAGATCGCCAACTTCCTGCAGGCCGTCGAGCAGCTCACCGTCACGACGCTGCGCAACGTCGTGGGATCCATGGACCTGGAGAAGACCCTCACCTCGCGGGACACCATCAACAGCCAGCTCCGCGGGGTGCTGGACGAGGCCACCGGCAAGTGGGGGCTGCGGGTCAACCGCGTCGAGATCAAGGCCATCGACCCGCCGACGTCCATCAAGGAGGCGATGCAGAAGCAGATGCGGGCCGAGCGGGACAAGCGGGCGGCGATCCTTGGCGCCGAGGGGCAGCGGCAGTCGCAGATCCTCACCGCCGAGGGCGACAAGCAGGCGGCCGTGCTGCGCGCGGAGGGCAACCGGACCGCTGCGATCCTCCAGGCCGAGGGCCAGTCCCGGGCCATCGACGAGGTCTTCCAGGCCGTGCACCGCAACGACCCCGACCCCAAGCTCCTCGCCTACCAGTACCTCCAGGCACTTCCCCAGCTCGCGCAGGGCTCGGGCAACAACTTCTGGGTCATTCCCAGCGAGATCACGTCCGCGCTCCAGGGCGTGTCCAGGGCCTTCACCGAAACACTGCCCCCGTCGCCCGCCACCCGCGAGAAGCCGTCGGCCGACGAGAGCGCCGCCAAGGCCGCCGACGACACCGCACAGGCGGCCCGGGCGGCGGCAGAGGCCGTGGCGGACGCCGCGGAGGCCGACACACCGGGGAGTCTGCGGCACCGGAGCCTGGCCGAAGGGGGCGGGACCGGCGCGTGACACCCGCGGGACCGGGCGGCCCCGCGGGTGTCACGCTCAGGCCGCCTGTCCGGCGGCCGCGACGAGGGACGTACGGCTATCGAGGGCGTCGGAGAACTGGTCGACGACCTGTGCGAGTGCCTCGGCCGCACCCTGAGTGACTGTCAGGGTGCCGTCGTCGCCCACCGTGATGTCCTTGTCGAGGGTGAACCAGCCCTGGACGATGTGCGCGGCACCCATGGAACTGAGCACCGGGCGCAGTGCGTAGTCGATCGCCAGGACGTGTGCCGTCGTCCCGCCGGTCGCCAGCGGCAGGATCGTCTTGCCGGCCAGCCCGTACCGCGGCAGCAGGTCCAGCAAGGACTTCAGCAGCCCCGAGTAGGCGGCCTTGTACACGGGCGTGCCGATCACCACTCCGTCGACGCGGGCGAACAGCTGGGCGGCCTCGACGATCGCGGGGTGCCGGACATCGGCGCCGAGGAGTGCCTCGGCGGGGAGGGTGCGGACGTCGAGCGGGATCACCTCATGGCCCTGAGCGGCGAGCCGGCGGTCGAGGTGGCGCAGCAGCCGGGCGGTTCGCGAGGTGGCGGAGGGGCCTCCGTGGACGGCCGGCCCCACATCCTGCCCGTCGACGGCGACGAAGGCATCCGCGCCAACCAGTGGCACACCGACGTCACCCTGGTGATCTTCGACAACCGCAGCACCCAGCACTACGCCCCCGACGACTACGGTGACCTGCCGCGCCTGCTGCACCGGGTGACCGTCGCGGGTGACGTTCCCGCCGGGATCGACGGCACCCTCAGCCATGTCCTCGAGGGTGACGACGCCTCCCGCTACACCCCCGCCGTGGCCTGACCCGGCCGCGACGGGCGTCAGTGCAGCTGCGCGGCGAACGCCTTGTGGGCGTGGTCGTCGAAGAGGACGAAGACGACCTCTTCGACGGCCGTGTCCGCCGCTCTGACCGTCTCGACGGCGATGCGGGCCGCGTCCTCCATCGGCCAGCGGTAGACACCCGTGGAGATGGCGGGGAACGCGACCGTGCGGGCGCCGAGTTCGTCGGCGGCGCGCAGGGACTCGCGGTAGCAGGAGGCGAGGAGCTCCGAACGGTCCTCGGCGGCGCTGAACACCGGGCCCACGGTGTGGATCACCCAGCGGGCGTCCAGGTTCCCCGCGGTGGTGGCGACCGCCTGGCCGGTGGGCAGGCCCTTGCCGTACCGGGAGGCGCGGAGCCTGCGGCAGTCCTCCAGGATCGCCGGGCCGCCCCGGCGGTGGATCGCGCCGTCGACGCCTCCCCCGCCCAGCAGGGAGGAGTTGGCCGCGTTGACGATCGCGTCGGCGCTCCGGCGGGTGATGTCGCCCTGGACGAGCGTGATCGTGGTGGTCATGTCCGACGGAGCCTCCTCCAGACCGCCTTCGCCGCGTTGTGTCCGGACATGCCGTGCACGCCGGGGCCGGGCGGAGTGGCGGACGAGCAGATGAAGACGGCGGGGTGCGGGGTCGCGTAGGGGAACAGGGAGAGCTTCGGGCGCAGCAGCGCCTGGAGTCCGGAGACGGCGCCGGTGGCGATGTCGCCGCCCACGTAGTTGGCGTTGCGGGCGGCGAGTTCCGGCGGTCCGGCCGTGGCGCGGGCGAGGACGCGGTCGCGGAAACCGGGGGCGTAGCGCTCCAGTTGGCGCTCCATGGCGTCGGTGAGGTCGCCGGTCCAGCCGTTCGGCACATGGCCGTAGGCCCAGAAGACCTGCCGGCCGGCCGGGGCGCGGCTGGGGTCGATGACGCCGGGCTGCACGGTGATGAGGAAGGGGGCGTCGGGGGCGCGGCCCTCGCGGGACGCGGCGCGCAGGGCGGCGCCGATCTCGGCGCTGTTCGCGCCGATCTGCACGGTGCCGGCGGCGCGGGCCTCGGGGGCGGTCCACGGCACGGGGCCGTCCAGCGCATAGTCGATCTTGAAGACGCCGGGGCCGTAGCGGTAGTTCGCGTAGTGGCCGCCGAATCCGGCGATGCGGGCCAGGGCCGTGGGCGAGGTGTCGAAGACATACGCGCGGGCGGGCGGCAGGTCGTCGAGCCGCTTGACCTCGTAGTCGGTGTGGATGGCGCCGCCGAGGTCCTTGAGATACGCGGCGAGGGCGTCGGAGATCGCCTGGGAGCCCCCGCGGGCGACGGGCCAGCCGCGGGCGTGCGCGGCGAGGGCGAAGACCAGGCCGACGGCGCCGGTGGCGAGGCCGTTCAGGGGGGCCATGACGTGAGCGACGAGGCCGGCGAACAGGGTGGGTGCCCGCTCGTCGCGGAAGCGCCGGGTGAGCCAGGTGGAGGGCGGCAGGCCGGTCAGGCCGAAGCGGGCCAGGGTCAGCGGGTCGCGCGGCAGCGCGGACAGGGGAAGGGACATGAAGTCGCGGACCAGGGTGTCCCACTTGGGCAGGAAGGGTTCGACGAGGCGGCGGTAGGTGCCGGCGTCGCGCGGGCCGAAGGAGGCGGCGGTCTCGCCCACCGACCGGGACAGCACGGCCGCCGTGCCGTCGGGGAAGGGGTGCGCCATGGGGATGGCGGGGTGCAGCCATTCCAGGCCGTAGCGGTCCAGCGGGAGGTCGCGGAACGCGGGCGAGCTGATGGCGAGGGGGTGTGCGGCGGAGCACGGGTCGTGGCGGAAGCCGGGAAGGGTGAGTTCCTCGGTGCGGGCGCCGCCGCCGACGGTGTCCTTCGCCTCGAACAGGGCCACCGAGAAACCGCGCCTGGCCAGTTCCACGGCTGCGGTCAGCCCGTTCGGCCCCGCACCCACCACGACCGCATCGAGCATCGACGGCACCTTCGGACTCCTTGTCAGCCGGCGGCCACAGGGGATCAGGATATGCCGGGCGCGGAACGAACGCCCGGGGCGTCGCGCCCGGGGTGGGTCAGGCCCCCTCCGACAGCAGGGAGACCACCCGCCGCGCGGTGGCCGCGTCCCGGGCCGCCGTGAAGGGCAGGGCGTTGCCTCCCCTGATGTCGAAGGGCCTGCCCGCGCGGGTGAGGTGGGCGCCTCCGGCCTCCGTCACGAGGAGCAGCCCGGCCGCATGGTCCCAGGCGGCTTCCCAGGAGAATGCGGTGGCGTCGGACGCGCCGCGGGCGACGGCCAGGTACTCAAGGCCGGCCGAGCCGCAGGAACGCGGGGCCACGCCGTCGGTCCGCAGGCCGAGCAGGGCGCGCTTCTGTTCGTCCGTGGTGTAGTCCGGGTGGGAGGTGGCGACGCGCAGATCGCTGCCGGGGTCCGGGGAGCCGGCGCGCAGCGGCTCGCCGCCGAGGCGGGCGCCGTGTCCCCGGACGGCCGTGGCGAGTTCCTCGTGGACGGGGGCGTAGGTCCAGGAGGCGTACATGACGCCGCGCACGGCGAGGGAGACCAGGGTGCAGAAGCCGGTGTCGCCGTGCACGAACTGGCGGGTCCCGTCGACGGGGTCGACGATCCAGACCGGGGCCTCGCCCCGTAGCGCCTCGTAGGACGCGGGATTGGCGTGCACCGCCTCCTCGCCCACGACGGCGGAGCCGGGCAGCAGGGCGGCGAGGGCCTCGGTGAGATACAGCTCGGCCTTGCGGTCGGCGTCCGTCACCAGGTCGTGCGGGCCGGTCTTGAGGTCCACCTCGTGCTCAGCGAGACGGCGCCAGCGCGGCATGATCTCCTGCGTGGCGGCCTTGCGGATGGCCTCCTCCACGTCGGAGGCGTGCCGGGCGAGAAACCCGTCGATGGTGTCGCTGTCGTTCTCGATCATGACTCCATGAGAGCACGCCGCACTGACATTCCCATCCCTCCCGGTGCACTCCGGGTGGAATCAGCCGGAACATGAGGTGTCCGTCCGCCCTTAGGCCTGTCCGGCGGATCATGCCGGGGACGCGGAGTCTGGCACGCCCATCTGCGGCGTCGGTCGCCGTACTCCCCCACGCTCGAGCGGGGACCCCCGTCGCGTCGGCTCCCTCCTCCGCCGTGCGGCTGGACGCACCGGACCCCGCTCACACCTGGGTTGTAAGGCGCCGCGCCTTTCCCCCGACTTGATCCGCCGGACAGGCCCTCGCTCCGTGGGTTCAACGGCCCACCGCGTAGCCCTGCTGGCCGCGTGGGTTGGCCGCCGCGGACAGGATGCCGGTGGCCGGGTCCCGTGCGACGGCGCACAGACGGCCCTCCGACCAGGCGTCGCCGACCGTCACCTCGTGGCCGCGCCGACGCAGCGCCTCCACCACCACCGGGTCCATGCGGGACTCGACGGTGACGCTGCCCGGACGCATGCCGCGCGGGTAGAAGGAGCCGGGGAAGCTGTCGTTGTGCCAGTTCGGGGCGTCGATGGCGCCCTGGAGGTCGAGTCCGCCGCGCACCTTGGGGCGCAGGGCGACGGCGAGGAAGAAGTGCAGCTGCCACTGGTCCTGCTGGTCCCCGCCGGGCGTACCGAACGCCATGACAGGGACGCCGTCGCGCAGCGCCAGGGACGGTGTCAGGGTGGTCCTGGGGCGCCGGCCCGGGGTGAGGGTGTTGGGCAGGCCCTCCTCCAGCCAGGTCATCTGCAGCCGGGTGCCGAGCGGAAAGCCCAGCTCGGGCACGACGGGGTTGGACTGGAGCCAGCCGCCGCTGGGGGTGGCCGCGATCATGTTGCCCCAGCGGTCCACGATGTCCAGGTGGCAGGTGTCGCCGCGGGTGCCGCCGTCGGCGCGGACGTCCGGTTCGCCGGGCACGGGGGACGTGGGGCTCTTGGCGACCGTGGGCTCCCCGACGCCCATCGGGAGGGAGCCGGGAGCGTCGGTGGCCACCACCCGCGCGTGGGCGCTGAGCCGTGGCGCGCGTCCGCCGGGGCTGCCCGGCCGCAGGTCGTGGGAGGCGCGGGGGCCGACCTTGGTCCGCCGCTCGGCGTTGTACTCGGCCGACAGCAGGTCGTCGAGCGGCACCTCGGCCGCGTCCCCGTACCAGGCCTCGCGGTCGGCCATGGCCAGCTTGCAGCCCTCGATCAGCAGGTGCAGGTAGTCGGCGGAGCCGGAGCGGGGCAGTTCCGGCGGGAGCAGGGCGAGCTGCTGGAGCAGCACCGGACCCTGGCTCCAGGGTCCGGCCTTGCACACGGTCCAGCCGTCGAAGTCGTACGTCACCGGGGTCTCGTAGGTGGCGGACCAGCCGGCGAGGTCCGCGGCGGTGAGCGTGCCGGTGTGGCGTTCGCCGCTGGTGTCCATGGTCGGGCGTTGCGCCTGCCGGACCAGGGCCTCGGCTATGAATCCGCTGCGCCACACCTCCCGCGCGGCGTCGATCTGCGCCTCCCGGTCACCGGCCCCGGCGACCTCGGCGAGCAGCCGCTTCCAGGTGGCGGCGAGGGCGGGGTTGCGCAGCAGCTCGCCGGGGCGCGGTGCCCGGCCGCCCGGCAGATACACCTCGGCCGAGGAGGTCCACTCCGTCTCGAACAGCTCGCGTACGGTCTCGATCGTCCCGGAGACCCGCTCGACGGGCGGATGCCCGTCCTCGGCGTACCCGATGGCGTACTTCAGGACGTCGGCGAGGGGCTTGGTGCCGTGGTCGCGCAGGAGGAGCATCCAGGCGTCGAAGGCGCCGGGCACGGCGGCGGCGAGCGGTCCGGTACCGGGGACGAGGTCCAGTCCGAGCCCGGTGTAGTGGGCGACGCTAGCCCCGGCCGGTGCGACACCCTGCCCGCACAGCACCCGCACCTCACCGTCGGCCGGCGCCAGCAGGATCGGCACCTCGCCCGCCGGGCCGTTGAGGTGCGGTTCGACGACGTGCAGGACGAAGGCTCCGGCCACGGCCGCGTCGTAGGCGTTGCCGCCGTCCTCCAGCACCGCCATCGCCGACTGCGAGGCCAGCCAATGGGTGGAGGACACCATGCCGAAGGTGCCCTGAAGGGTGGGGCGGGTGGTGAACATTGGGCCTCCCTGGGAAACGTGCGCCGGGAGCCTCCTCCTCCCGCTGCCCCAGCAGGCTATCGATCGCCCCGCGCCCCTTCGTCCCCGCCTCCGGCCGGCGTGATGTGGCTGATGTGGGGCGGCGTACGGGCGGTTCGCGACCGGCGCGAGACCTCGTCTTCGAGCGGTGCGTTTCCTGCCGTGCGTCGGGAGGGCACGTAGTGGTGGTTTCGGCTGGAGGCACTGGTTCCGGACCGGAGCGAGAGGGCTGAATGGAGGGGAAGCCGGAGCCCGCGGCCCTGCCCCGCCCGACTTCACCACTCCTGGCCCAACACCCCCTCCGGAGGACGTTTTTGGTGCAGCAGATGGCATCACGCCCCTACCGACTGGCCGTGGCACCGACCGTACGGCGCATGTCCATCGTGGCCCGGGTGTACGGGTATCCGCCGGATCACAACGCAGGCTCGGAGTGGATGCTGCACTCGATGCTGCGCCCCCTGGCCGACCGCGGCCACCAGGTCTCGGTGTGGCTGTCCCACCCCGGCAGGAGCGAGAAGACCTACGAGATGGACGGGGTGCGGGTCGTTCCCTTCCAGGAGGAGCGGGGCGAGTACAGCCGCACCTACCGGCTCGGCGTGAAGGTCGACCTCAGCGACGGCTCGACCCGCACCACCCATGTGGACGTGGAGGTCCTGTGGCCGGGCTACGACCCGAACAACGGGCGGATCGGGCGGCCCTTCGTCCGTCTGCCCTATGACACGGGCTGGGGTGGGACCCCCAACAGCCAGGCCGGCTTCGGCTGCGTGGCGGACAACGGCTACATCGCCGACAAGTTCATCGTCGACCTGGTCAACCCCCGGCAGGACAGGCCGAACCTGCCCGGCAACAACAGCGACCACGTGTTCTACCAACTGGTCCACGAGGACGGCACGCCGTCCCACCTCACTCCCGATCCGGTCAAGCTCACCGTCAAGGGCCACTCGGACGCCGGGACCCGCAACAAGCGCATCCTGGACGCCGTGAACCTGCTCGACGAGGGTGACCGGCCCGGCTACTACCGGTTCCTGGTCTGGCCGCAGTCCACCAACACCTCCGACGGCAAGGCCAGCGCCCTGAGCTGGAATCCGCAGAGGCCGGAGGACGCCTTCCAGCTCGGAAGCGTCTACTTCCGGTATACGGCCGCCCGCACCGCGCACTTCTCCGTGACCCCGGGCGGGCCGCCGGACGTACGGCTGACCGCCGGTGGCCCCGTGGGCTACCCGGGGGTGCACCTGACCACGCACGAAGGACCGGTCGCCGAGCAGACCGTCACCGTCACCCTGCCCCAGGGGATGGGACTGCGGTTCGTGGAGCAAGGCAATCCCGGCTACCAGCTGACCGTGCAGGACAGTGACGGAGCCACCAAGCAGTTCATCGGCCGGCTCTCCCCGGACGGCCAGACCCTCACCTTCAAGGTCAACCTGGCGCTGTCGGGCAAGGTCTCGGAGTCCCGCGCGTGGGTGGCGGTCAGGGCCGTCGACCCGACCATCGCGGGCCGCACGTCCCTGACGTTCCAGGTGGGGAGCCAGACGAGCGCGAGCACCCCCGTCGAGGTCGGCGCCCGCTGACCGATCCCCGGCGCAAGGAGCCGGTAGGGGGCGGGGAACAACCCCGCCCCCGTCGGTGTTGGTGCGGGCGGCGGAAGGGAAGGCGGAGTCGTGCACGGTGAGTACAAGGTTCCCGGCGGCAAGCTCGTCGTCGTGGACGTGGACGTGGAGGACGGCGTGCTGCGGCACCCCCGGGTGGCGGGCGACTTCTTCCTCGAACCCGACGAGGCACTGGACGCCGTGAACCGCGCGCTGGACGGCGCCCCCGCCGGCACCGACGCCGCCGGCCTGGCCGCACGGATCGACGCCGCCCTCCCCGAGGGCACCGTGATGTACGGGCTCACGTCGGAGGGTGTCGGCGTCGCGGTGCGCCGCGCGCTGGCGCACGCCACCGACTGGACCGACTACGACTGGCAGTTCCTCCACGAGGGGCCGCGGTCCCCCGCGTTCCACATGGCGCTGGACGAGGTGCTGACCGCCGAGGTCGCCGCCGGCCGGCGTCCCCCGACGCTGCGGGTGTGGGAGTGGGGCGCCCCGGCGGTGATCATCGGCAGCTTCCAGTCGCTGCGCAACGAGGTCGACGCCGAGGGCGCGCGGCGGCACGGCATCGAGGTGGTGCGCCGGATCTCCGGCGGCGGCGCGATGTTCGTGGAGCCGGGCAACACCATCACCTACTCGCTGTCGGTGCCCGAGGCGCTGGTGCAGGGGCTGTCGTTCCAGGACAGCTACGCCTATCTCGACGACTGGGTGCTCGGCGCCCTCGGCGAGATGGGGATCCGGGCCTGGTATCAGCCGCTGAACGACATCGCCACCGACCAGGGCAAGATCGCCGGCGCCGCGCAGAAGCGGGTCGTCGGTCCCGACGGCGGCCCCGGTGCGGTGCTGCACCATGTGACGATGGCCTACGACATCGACGCCGACAAGATGCTCGAAGTGCTGCGCATCGGGCGGGAGAAGCTGTCCGGCAAGGGCACGAGGAGCGCGCAGAAGCGGGTCGATCCGCTGCGCCGGCAGACCGGTCTGCCGCGCGAGGCCGTCATCGAGCGGATGGTCGACTCGTTCCGCGCCCGGTACGGTCTCGCCGACGGGAAGGTGACGGACGAGGAACTGGCTCGCGCGCAGGAGCTGGCGGAGACGAAGTTCACCGCGCCGGAGTGGATCGCGCGCGTGCCCTGACCGCTCAAATCGCCTGTTTCCCAGAGGAATCGAGGCAACCGGCCGCCCCGGACGGTACGCCCCCGTCACCGCGCGCCTACGGAACGAGTTGACCCTTCCGCACCACAACAATGCGTGTGACACTGGCGTCCCGTCCGCAGTGCGGACTCCCTCCGCACCTTCCCCCACGAGATGTGCGCCGTGCCTTCCTTTTCTCTGCCGATCGCCCTGACCGCGCGCCTGTCCCCGGTGGTAGTCCTCGCCGCGGCGGGCTGGGCCCTGTCGTCCGGCCCGCTGGCCGCTCCGCAGGCCGCCGCCGACAAGAGCCCCACCGAGAAGACGAAGACCCAGTCGGCCTCCGCCCCCTCCGAAAGCCAGGCCGTGAAGACGTACGCCGCCGCACCCGCGCCGTGCGACAGCATCGCCGCCAAGACCGTCAACTCCCTTGTGCCCGGCACCAAGACGGCCGGCAAGGAGATACCGTCCACGGACGCCAAGCTGCGCCGCACCTGTTCCTGGAACGCGCTCAAGGGCTACGAGTACCGCTGGCTCGACGTGTCCTTCGAGGTGCTGGCATCGGACGAGGCGGCGGAGCGGTCGTACCAGGGGCGGCTGGAGGAGAAGAGCGGCGGGGGCGCGGTTCCCGGGCTCGGGGACGCGGCGTACTCGGTGGTGAACCTGGCCACCGAGGACAAGCAGCAGACCCGTGAGGGCGTGGTGGTGGCGCGCGCCTCCAACGCGCTGGTGATCGTGACGTACAACGGCAGCGACTTCGAGTCGAAGAAGGCGCCGGGCACGGACGAGATCAACAAGGGGGCCATCAAGGCCGCCAAGGAGGCCGTGGCCGCCCTGGGCGACGCCTGACGCTGATCCGGAATTGATGGTTCCGTGACATCTGTCACACCGGTTTCGCGATCTGACCGGGTCGCTTAGTAGGAACCGCACCGACGACATGGGGGACTTGTCCGGCTTGCCGGGAAAGAGGACCGGGCCCGGGCGGGTGGCGACCGGGCGGGGAGCCGGTAGCCGCGCCTTCTGGGGCGCATGAGGGTTTCTGACGCGGCGGAAGGTGTCCCGAGGAGCCCCTCACCAGGGGGTCGGCACGCTCCCCCGGCCCATCGCAAGCCCCTGCGGAGCTACGAAGCCGGGTAGGAGAAGAGCCCTTTGCGCCCGGCGCCGGGCCGTCCGAAGAATGACCAGCCTCCGACAGCAGGGGTGAGGTCACTCATGGGAAAGCACCGCCATCAGCAGAAGTACCGCCGCACGGTCGTCGCGACCGTCGCCATCGGCGTCATAGGCATCCCCTCGGTCGCCATGGCCTGTACGGACTGGCCCGGCGCTGAGGAACAGCAGGGCCGGGACGCCACCGCCGCGGCCACGAACAGCCACCGGTGGAACGGACCCGACTGGTACCGCCAGTGGAGCAGCCAGCAGCACGGCAAGCCCTCGGCGGCACCGTCGGACACGGCGGCCGCCACCGCGAGCGCTTCGAAGCCCGGCACACCCAAGGGCGGCACCGAGGCGTCGCACGCGCCGCAGAAGAAGAAGTCGACGGCCCCCAAGGTGCCCGCCGCCAAGCCCACCACCGCGGCCCCGAAGCCCACCACGGCGGCCCCGAAGCCGAGCACGGCCGCTCCGAAGCCCACCACGGCCGCTCCCAAGCCCTCCGCCACCACCTCGAGCCCCGCCCCGACGGGCGGCGCCCAGGCATCCGGCGCCGTCGCCAAGGTCGTGGAGCTCGTCAACGCCGAACGCGGCAAGGCGGGCTGCTCCCCGGTGAAGCTGAATGCCACCCTGACCAAGGCGGCGCAGGACCACAGCAAGGACATGGCGGCGAGCGGCACCATGTCGCACACCGGCTCCGACGGCTCCTCCCCCGGCGACCGCATCACCCGCGCCGGCTACAACTGGAGCACCTACGGCGAGAACGTCGCCTACGGCTACTCCACGCCGGAGCAGGTGATGCAGGGCTGGATGAACAGCTCCGGCCACAAGGCGAACATCCTGAACTGCGCGTTCAAGGAGATCGGCGTCGGCCTCGCCCAGCCCGGGTCCTACTGGACCCAGGACTTCGGCACGGCCCGCTAGAGCCAGTCCGCCGTACGGCCGCTCACCCGCGCCGGTGCCGGGCCATCAGTCCCACGTACACCACCAGCGACGCGGCGAGGCCCACCGCCCAGCCGTAGTCCGCGAGGGGCTTCAGGAAGGGGATCAGCCCGTCCTCGGGGAAGGGTCCCTTGCCCGGGGCCGAGTGGGAGCCGCCGACCGCGAGCACCCCGCCGATCAGGAAGGCGCCGACGGCGCGCAGGTTCCAGCCGGAGGTGTACCAGTAGCGCCCTCCGGGGGTGTACAGGCCGGGCAGGTCCAGGGCGGTGCGGCGGACCAGCCAGTAGTCGGCGATGAGGATGCCGGCGACGGTGCCCAGGAGCCCGCCGACGAGCCCCAGCCAGGTGAAGATGTAGAGCTCGGGCGTCTCGGTGAGCTTCCACGGCATGATCAGCACGCCGACGACACCGGTGACCAGGGCGCCGGTGCGGAAGTTGATGAACCGGGGCGCGAGGTTCGCCAGGTCGTACGCGGGTGAGACCACGTTGGCCGCGATGTTCACCGAGATGGTGGCGACGAGCACCGTCACCAGGGCGAAGAGCAGCCCGAAGACGTTGTCCGTCCGCCCGGCGAGTGCGACGGGGTCCCACACCGGGGCCCCGTACACCGCCTGCGAGCCCGACGTGACGAACACGGACAGCAGCGCGAACAGGGTCATCGTGGTGGGCAGTCCGAGGGTCTGCCCCCAGACCTGGGCGCGCTGGCCCGCGCCGAAGCGGGTGAAGTCGGGAATGTTCAGACTCAGGGTCGACCAGAAGGCGATCATGCCCATCAGGGACGGGAAGAACACCGGCCAGAAGTCCGCGCCCCAGCCGAGCCGCGAGGGCTGGTCGAGGAGCGGTCCGAGGCCGCCGGCCTTCGTGGCGATCCAGGCCAGCAGCACCAGCGCGCCGACGATCACGAACGGGGCGGCCCAGTTCTCGAACCGGCGCAGGGTCTCCATCCCCCGGTAGATGATGGCGAGTTCGAGGCCCCAGAACAGCACGAAGCACACCCACAGCGTCCACGGCTGTCCGCCGACCTCCGACGCCTCGGCCCAGCCGCCGAAGAGCTTGTCGAGGAGGACGAAGATGCCCTGGCCGCCGATCCAGGTCTGGATGCCGAACCAGGCACAGGCCACCCCGGCCCGGATCATCGCCGGCAGATTGGCGCCGCGCAGCCCGAACGAGGCCCGGGCCAGCACGGGGAACGGGATGCCGTACTTGGGGCCGGCGTGACCGGTCAGCAGCATCGGCGCGAGCACGATGACGTTGGCCAGCGCGATGGTGAACACGGCCTGCTTCCAGTCCATGCCCAGGGCGACGAGACCGGAGGCGAGCAGCCAGGAGGGGATGTTGTGGGCCATCCCCACCCACAGGGCGGTGAAGTTGTACGTCGTCCAGCGGCGGCGGGCCAGCGGCACCGGCAGCAGGTCGTCGTTGACGAAGCGGCTGTCGGTGAGGGCGACGCCCGGCGGGAGCTCGACGCGTCCCGCCGGGTCGGGTATCGGGTTCTCGGGTGGTACTGGCGGCACGGGCGGGACGGTCGCGGTCATGGGCGTGTCCTTCGGGCGGTGGTACCTGTTCAGCGGTTGAGTGCCGGGATGATCTCCGCGCCGTACGCGTCGATCGTCGTTTCCTGCGCGTCGTGCATGTTGTAGACGGCGAACTGGTCCACGCCCAGGTCGCGCAGCGCCTTCAGCTTCTCGATGTGCGCCTCGGCAGGGCCGAGCAGGCAGAAGCGGTCGACGATCTCGTCGGGCACGAAGTCGGTGGACGGGTTGCCGGCCCGTCCGTGGTGGCTGTAGTCGTAGCCGTGCCGTTCCTTGATGTACGCGGTCAGCGCCTCGGGGACCATGTCGGAGTGCTCGCCGTAGCGGGCGACCAGGTCGGCGACGTGGTTGCCCACCATCCCGCCGAACCATCGGCACTGCTCACGGGCGTGCGCCAGGTCGTCGCCGACGTACGCGGGGGCGGCGACGCAGATGGTGACGGCCGCCGGATCACGCCCGGCCTCCACGGCGGCGGCGCGCACCGCCTTCACCATCCACTCGGTGAGAAACGGGTCGGCGAGCTGCAGGATGAACCCGTCGGCCTTCCGCCCGGCGAGGGCGAGCGCCTTGGGCCCGTACGCCGCCATCCAGACGGGCAGCTTCCCCTCCCGCACCCACGGCAGCCGCAGCGGCTGTCCGTCGACCTCGGTCTCCCGCCCCTCGGCGAGATCGCGGATCACGCCCATGGCCTCGCTCAGACGCGCCAGGGTGTTGGGTTGGCGTCCCGCGACGCGCATCGCGGAGTCGCCGCGTCCGATGCCGCAGACGGTGCGGTTGCCGAACATGTCGTTGAGAGTGGCGAAGGTGGAGGCGGTGACCTCCCAGGTCCGGGTGCCCGGGTTGGTGACCATCGGGCCGACCTTGAGTTTCGTGGTGTTGGCCAGGATCTGGCTGTAGACGACGAAGGGTTCCTGCCACAGCACGGCGGAGTCGAAGGTCCAGCCGTGGGTGAAGCCGTTGCGCTCGGCGCGCTTCATCAGCCCGACCACCCGCGAGGCCGGCGGGTCGGTCTGCAGTACGAGTCCGAAGTCCATGGGCAGGGCTCCTAGTTGAGGTACTGACAGGTGGAACGCGGGGTGTACACGCCGTGCCCGGCGCGCCCGGTGTACTCCCGCTCGGTGATGACGGGGACTCCGCGCGAGAGGACGGTCTCGACGCGGCCGGTGATCCGCTTGCCCTCGTAGGCGGAGTAGTCGACGTTCATGTGGTGGGTCTCGGCGGAGATGACCTGCTCTGCGCCGGGGTCGTAGATCACGACGTCGGCGTCGGCGCCCGGCGCGATGGTGCCCTTCTTCGGGTACAGGCCGAACATGCGGGCCGGGGTGGCGCAGGCGATCTCGATCCAGCGCCGGCGGGAGATGTGTCCGTCGACGACGGCCTGGTGGAGCAGGTCCATGCGGTGCTCCACGCCCGGCAGACCGTTGGGGATCTTGGAGAAGTCGCCGCGGCCCAGTTCCTTCTGGCCGGTGAAGCAGAAGGGGCAGTGGTCGGTGGAGACCACCTGGAGGTCGTTGGTGCGCAGGCCCCGCCACAGCGCCGCCTGGTGCTCCTTGGGCCGCAGCGGGGTGCTGCACACGTACTTGGCGCCCTCGAAGTCCGGCTCGGCGAGGTTGTCGGTGGACAGGAACAGATACTGCGGGCAGGTCTCCCCGAAGACGTTCAGACCCTCGTCGCGGGCCCGGGCCAGCTCGGCCACCGCCTCGGTGGCGGAGACATGGACGACGTACAGCGGGGCGCCGGCGACCTGGGCGAGCCGGATGGCGCGGTGGGTGGCCTCGGCCTCGAGCAGGGCCTTGCGGACCTCCCCGTGGAAGCGGGGGTCGGTCTCGCCGCGGGCCAGGGCCTGCTCGACCAGGACGTCGATCGCGATGCCGTTCTCGGCGTGCATCATGATCAGCCCGCCGTTCTCGGCGGAGCGCTGCATGGCGCGCAGGATCTGGCCGTCGTCGGAGTAGAAGACCCCCGGGTACGCCATGAACTGCTTGAAGCTGGTCACGCCCTCCTCGACCAGCAGGTCCATCTCCTTCAGCGTCTCCTGGTTCACATCGGAGACGATCATGTGGAAGCCGTAGTCGATCGCGCAGTTTCCCTCCGCCTTGGCGTGCCAGGCGTCCAGCCCTTCCCGCAGGGGGCGTCCGACGCTCTGCACGGCGAAGTCGACGATCGTGGTGGTACCGCCCCAGGCGGCGGCGCGGGTGCCGGTCTCGAAGGTGTCGGAGGCGAAGGTGCCGCCGAACGGCAGCTCCATGTGGGTATGGGCGTCGACGCCGCCCGGAATGACGTACTTGCCGGTGGCGTCTATGGTGCGGTCGGCGGTCAGGACGCCCGCGGCACCTACGGCGGCGATGCGGCCGTCCTCGATCAGGACGTCGGCGTGGATCTCGTCGGAGGCGGTGATGACGAGGCCGCCGTGGATCAATGTGCGGCTCATTGGTCGCTCCTCGCGGTGGGTGGATGCCGGTGGTGCGGGTCCTTCAGGGGGCTGTCAGAGGGCCGTCAGGGAGCTGTCAGGGGGCCGTACGTTCCCGGGGCGCGGTCCCGGTAGAACTGCCAGCGGTCGCGGACCTCCCTGAGCTTGGCCATGTCCAGGTCGCGGACGACGAGTTCGGTCTCCTTGTCGCTCGCCGGCTCGCCGACGAACCGGGCCTCCGGGTCCACGAAGTAGCTGGTGCCGTAGAAGTCGTTGTCCCCGTACTCCTCGACGCCCACCCGGTTGATGGCGCCGACGAAGTACTCGTTGGCGACGGCCGCCGCCGGCTGTTCCAGCTGCCAGAGGTAGCCGGAGAGGCCGCGTGAGGTGGCCGAGGGGTTGAAGACGATCTCGGCGCCCGCGAGGCCCAGCGCGCGCCAGCCCTCGGGGAAGTGGCGGTCGTAGCAGATGTAGACGCCGACCTTGCCCACGGCGGTGTCGAAGACGGGCCAGCCGCTGTTGCCGGGACGGAAGTAGAACTTCTCCCAGAACCCCTTGACCTGGGGGATGTGCGTCTTGCGGTACTTGCCGAGGTAGGTGCCGTCCGCGTCGATCACGGCGGCCGTGTTGTAGAGGACTCCGGGCTGTTCCTCCTCGTACATCGGCAGGACCAGGACGATCCCCAACTCCCGGGCCAGGGACTGGAAGCGCTGAACGATCGGCCCGTCCGGGATGCGTTCGGCGTACTCGTAGAACGCCGGGTCCTGCACCTGGCAGAAATACGGCCCGTAGAACAGCTCCTGGAAGCAGAGCACTTGGGCGCCCTGGGCGGCGGCGTCGCGGGCGGCCTGCTCGTGGACCTGGATCATCGACTCCTTGTCGCCGGTCCAGGCGGTCTGGAAGACGGCGGCACGGATCATCGGACTCATCGAAACCTCCGGTCGCTCGGTGTGCGGCGAGCCTAGGGAGGGGACGAGCCTGCTTTGAGTTGCATCGTGTCACGTCTGCCGGGGTGTGGCGTGTCACCGTGTCACCCGTCGACGTCCCATGTGTCACCGCCGTTGTCGCAGGTGGGTCGCGTGTTTCAGCGCTGTTGCGCGTCGTGTGCGAGGAGCGCGATGTGGACCGAGGCGGCCTGTTCGAAGTCGTCGAGGTCCACGCCCAGGCGGGTCTGTATCGCCTCCAGCCGGCGGTAGAGCGCGGGCCGGGAGACATGGTGGAGCTGCGCGGTGCGGGATTTATTGCGGCCGGTGGCGAGGTAGGTGCGCAGCACGGACAGCAGGTCCTCGGCGGGGTCGCACAGCAGTCCGTCCAGCTCCCGCTCCGCGAAGGACTGCACCTGCGGATCGTCCCGCAACAGCCGGATCAGGCCCCGGAGATGGACGTCCCGGAGCCGGACCACGGGCGGCAGGTCCAGTGCGGCGGCGGAGTCCGCCACGGCGTCGGCCACATGCCGGGCCTCGCGCAGCCCGGCGGGCACGTCGTCGAAGTCGGTGCGGGCGCCGGCCGCCGCCACCACCGCTGGACCGGCCCCCGGCTCGGCGCGCAGCCGGGCGGCGAAGTGGCCGGTGAGGGCGTCGGCGTCCTGGTCGCGGGCGAGGCTCAGCAGCACGGCGGTCGCCGTGTCGGCGAGTTCGGCGGCGATGCCGGGCAGCCCCAGCAGACGCAGTACGCGGTCAAGCCGGGCGGCGTCCCGGCCCCGCACGACGAGCGGCACGAAGGTGCGCCGGTTCACCGGCAGCCCGGCCGCGCGCGCCCGGGGCAGCAGTTGCCTCGCCGGTACGACGCCGCTGACCAGGTCGGTCAGCAGGCTCTGCGCGGACTGTTCCTCCCAGGAGCAGGCGTTAGTGCCGCCGAGCATGCGGTGCAGCACCAGGGCCTCGGCGGCGCGGTCGGCGAGCAGCCGTCCGGTGGCGGTGTCGCCCCGGTAGCCGCACAGCACGATGCGGCCCCACCGCTCGCCCCGCCCGCCGAGTTCGGCGCGGATCCAGCCGTCGCCCTCGCCGCGGCCGGCCTGCCGGGCGATGCGTTCCCAGTCGCGCAGGACGTCGTCCACGGCGGGCCGCTCCCCCGCCGTGCCGAGGACGCGGTGGGCGAGGTTGGTGACGACGACGGGGCAGCCGCTGTGCCGGGCCACCTCGTCGAGCAGACGCTGCAGCGGGGCGCCGGTGGTGATCAGCGCGGTGAGTTCGGTGCGTACGGCCTCGGAGAGACTGACGGCGGCGAACTTGCGCCGTACCAGCCGGGACTGCACCTCCTCGGTCAACTGGGCGAAGGGGAAGGGCCGGTGGAGGACGACGAGGGGCATGCCGCACCGCTCCGCCACCCGCCGCATGGCCTCCGGCGGGGACGGGAAGGCGCGGCCGAGCCCGAGGACCACGGCGGACGCCTCGGCGCGGTGCATGGAGCGGACGTACTCGGCCTGCTTGTCCTCGTCACCGGCGAGCAGCACCCCGGTGGTGAGCACCATCTCGCCGCCGCTGAGCATCACCCCGACGTCCGCCGCCTCGGCGACGTGCACCCAGCGCACCGGCCGGTCCAGCCGCCCCGCGCCCGCCACCACCTCGGGCTCCCCGGCGAGCACCCGCTCCAGGGCGAGGACCTGCCGGACCGACAGGGCCGGTGCGGATGCCTCCCAGGTCGTCATGGCAGCGTCCTTCTGCTCGGTGTACCGCTCCTACTGGATGCTCCGCAGGGCGCGTTCGAGGATGTCCGCGCCCTCCTCGGCCTCCGCGACGTTGAGGGACAGCGGCGGGGCGATGCGCAGCGCGCTGGTGTTGTGTCCGCCGCCCTTGCCGATGAGCAGCCCGCCCTCGCGGGCCGCCTCCAGGACGGCGGACGCCGCCTCGGGGTCGGCCTCGTCGGTGCCGGGCCGGCTCAGCTCGATCCCGATCATCAGCCCGCGTCCGCGCACCTCCCGTACGGCGGGCACCTGGGCGGCGGGGGCCCGCAGCCGCTCGATGAGCAGACCGCCGACCCGGCGGGCGTTGCCCTGGAGGTCGTGCTCCAGGAGGTAGTTGAGGTTGGCCAGGCCCGCCGCCATGGTGATCTGGGTGCCGCCGAACGTCGAAATGCTGTTGGCGTCCAGGCAGTTCATGATCTCGGAGCGGGCGACGACCCCGCCGATGGACATGCCGTTGCCGATGCCCTTGGCGAAGGTGAGCATGTCGGGCGGCCCGCTGCGGCTGTGTGCCTGCCAGCCCCAGAAGTGCTCGCCGGTGCGGCCCCAGCCGGTCTGCACCTCGTCGGCGATCCACAGGATGCCCCGCTCGTGGAGCACCTCGCGGAAGGCCGCGTACAGCCCGTCGGGCGGGGAGGTGAAGCCGCCGACGCCCTGGATGGGTTCGGCGATCAGCGCGGCGGGCGGGCGGGTCTGGCCGAGGAGGTCCTTGAGGTCGTCGACGCAGGCCGCGACGAAGTCGTCGTCGTCGAGTGCGGCGAACGGGCCCCGGGTGCGCACGCCGCCGTGCACGTACAGCGTCTGGAGCGGGGAGAGCGAGGTCGGGGACCAGCCGCGGTTGCCGGTGATGCCGACCGAGCTGAAGGAGCGGCCGTGGTAGCTGTTGCGCATGGCCAGGACCGTGTTGCTGCGCCGGTAGGTGGTGGCGAGCAGCAGGGCGGTGTCGTTGGCCTCGGTGCCGGAGGTGGTGAAGAAGACCCGGGCGTCCGGGATTCCGCTCAGTTTGGCGATGCGCTCGGCGAGTTCCACCATCGGCCGGTTGAGGTAGAGGGTGGAGGAGTGGACGATCCGCCCGGCCTGTTCGCTCACCGCCTTGGTGATCTCGGGCAACGCGTGGGCGGTCATGGTGGTGAGGATGCCGCCGAAGAAGTCGAGGTAGCGGTTGCCCTCGGAGTCCCAGACGTGGCGTCCCTCGCCGTGGGTGATCTCGAGGGGCTTGTCGTAGTAGAGGGCGAGCCAGTCGGGGAGCACCGAGCGGTGGCGGCCCAGCAGGTTGTCCGTCACGGCCGCACCAGCCCCTCGTAGGCGTCGGGGCGGCGGTCGCGGTAGAAGGCCCACTGCTGCCGCACCTCTTCGATCAGGTCGAAGTCCAGGTCGCGTACCACGAGTTCCTCCTTGCTGTCGCTGGCGACGTCGCCGACGAACTGTCCGCGCGGGTCGACGAAGTACGAGGTTCCGTAGAAGTCGTTGTCCCCGTATTCCTCCACGCCCACGCGGTTGATCGCGGCCACGAAGTACTCGTTGGCGACGGCCGCGGCCGGCTGTTCCAGCCGCCAGAGGTAGGAGGACAGGCCCCGGTGGGTGGCGGACGGGTTGTAGACCAGCTGGGCGCCGTTGAGGCCGAGCTGCCGCCAGCCCTCGGGGAAGTGGCGGTCGTAGCAGATGTAGACGCCGACCTTGCCCACGGCGGTGTCGAAGACGGGCCAGCCGAGGTTGCCCGGCCGGAAGTAGAACTTCTCCCAGAAGCCCTTCACCTGCGGGATGTGGTGCTTGCGGTACTTGCCGAGGACGGTGCCGTCGGCGTCGATCACCGCCGCGGTGTTGTAGTAGTGGCCCGACTGCTCGATCTCGAACACCGGCACGACGACCACCATGCCGGTCTCCCGGGCCAGCGCCTGCATCCGGAGTGTGGTCGGGCCGTCCGGGACGGGTTCGGCCCAGCGGTAGTGCTCGGGGTCCTGGACCTGACAGAAGTAGGGCGCGTTGAACACCTCCTGGAACCCGATGACCTTCACGCCCCGCCGCGCCGCCTCGCGGGCGTGCTCCTCGTGTTTCGCCAGCATGGACTCGGTGTCGCCGGTCCAGGTCGCCTGGACCAGAGCGGCACGTACGACGTTGGTCATGAGCTGCTCCTTCGACGCGACGTCAGCGCCTCTACGCCCGTAGAAGCGGTCGTAGAGGGACGAACGTAAGCCGCTCGGACGGCCTTGCCAAGACCATCGTCGTCAAGCCCATGGAGTCGATCGCGTTTGACACCCCTGTGGGTGAGCCATCCCGGCCGCGTGCCGCGGCGCCCGGTTCGGGGCGCGGGTCACGCTCGGGGGGCGCCGCAGCGGCCACCCACCAGCGACAGCCCGGTCAGACGGCCAATCCCGCCACGCGGAGCGCGTGCAGCAGATCCTGGTGCCGCTCATCGGAAACGCCCTGTGCGGCGGTCAGCAGCAGCGGGACGAGACAGTCTGGGTCAGGGGCGGCCGTGCGGGCGGCGTCCTCCGGGGTGCGCGTCCGGACGCAGACGTCGAGCAGCGCCCGCGCCTCGCGGTGCCGCGTCTCGGCGGTCAGGGTGAGCACCGCCCGCCCGATCTCGTCGGCGGGCCGGACGACGCCCTGCCGCAGGATCTGCTCGGCGTCCTGCGCGCGGCCGGCCGCGGAGAGGGCACCGGCGACGGCGACCAGCCGCTCGATGGGCAGCGAGGCGCCGGCCTCCCACAGCAGCGCCGCCCACTCGGCGCCGACCCCCGCCCGCCGCATCTCGTCGGCGGGCCGGACGACGCCATGCCGCAGGATCTGCTCGGCATCCTGCGCGCGGCCGGCCGCGGAGAGGGCACCGGCGACGGCGACCAGCCGTTCGGTCGGCAGCGAGGCGGCGGCCTCCCACAGCAGCGTCGCCCAGTCGGCGCCGAGCCCGGCCCGCCGCATCTCGTCGGCGGACAGCGGGAAGCGCACGGCGGGCGCGTACGCGGTCTCGGTCAGCAGCGCGTGCGCCTCCCCGCCGCGCGCCTCGCGCAGGCGGGCGAGGGCCGCCACGACCCGGCCGACCTCCTGCCGGTCCACCGCGCCGGGGCACGGCTCGGGCCGGGGCGCTTCCACCCTCGGCGGCTCCGGGACCGTACGACGCGGCGAGGTCCTGGAGCAGGGACTCCAGCACGTCCCAGGGAGGCGGCTCACGCCCTTCGAGGCACGCCCGCATGCCGTCGGGGTCCCGCTGCCAGAACACCTGGCACCAGCCGCCGTACCGGTCGAGGCGTGCCGGCAGATCCCGCAGGTAGTCCGTGAACTCCCGGACCGCGTCCGGGAGTCGCTCCGCCGTCATAGTCAACTCCCGCCGGGTCCGGAGTACTCGGCTCCGTAGGCAACACCCGTCGTGTTACAGCGGCGCTACGGAGAGTTTTCCGGCGGGATGCGGGGTTCAGGCGGCGATCGGTGTGTCGGGCGCGCAGCGCTCCGCCAGCGCGTCCATCGAGAGCCCGAGCGCGCCGGCCAGCGCGGCCACGGTGAAGAACGCCGGGGTCGGCGCCCTCCCGGTCTCGATCTTCCGCAGGGTCTCCGGGGAGATCCCGGCGCGCGCCGCGACCTCCGCCATGCTGCGGTCGCCGCGCGTCTCGCGCAGCAGCCGGCCGAGCCGCTCGCCGCGTTCGCGCTCTTCGGGGGTCAAGGGGGTGCGCACCATGGGGACCATTCTAATACCGGTATAGTAATTGGCATGGTGGAACTCAAGACCGACACATCGATCGATGCCATGTATGAGGCGGGCCAGGTCGTCGCGAGCGCGCTGACGGCCGCACGAAAGGCCGCCGACGTGGGCGTCTCCCTGCTCGAGCTCGACGAGGTGGCGCGGGACGTGCTGCGCGCGGCGGGTGCGGCCTCGCCCTTCCTGGGCTACCGGCCGTCCTTCGCCCCGACCCCGTTCCCCGCGGTGATCTGCGCGTCCGTGAACGACGCGATCGTGCACGGCATCCCGGACGGGTACCGGCTGCGCGACGGAGATCTGGTCTCCATCGACTGCGGCGCCCAGCTGGACGGCTGGGCCGGGGACTCGGCCATCAGCTTCACCGTGGGCACCCCGCGCCCCGCCGACCTGCGCCTGATCGAGACCACGGAGCAGGCGCTCGCGGCAGGCATCGAGGCCGCCGTCGTCGGCAACCGCATCGGCGACATCGCCCACGCCATCGGCACGGTGTGCCGCGGCGCGGGCTACGGGATCATGGAGGACTACGGCGGCCACGGCATCGGACGCCGTATGCACGAGGACCCACCGGTGCCGAACGAGGGACGCCCGGGCAGGGGCATGCCCCTGCGGCACGGCATGTGCCTCGCGATCGAACCCATGCTGATCGGCGGCGGCACGGACACGTACCGCGCCGCGCCGGACGGCTGGACCCTGCGCACCGACGACGGCTCCCGCGCGGCGCACGCGGAACACACGGTGGCGATCACGGAGGCGGGCCCCCGCATCCTGACGGCCCGCGCGTAGCCGGAATCACCCGCGGATCCGTCCGCCCCCCCGAACTGGACATGCCTGCCCAAAAGGATCGTGTCATCGTGGGCATGAGCGAGCCCCGGCCGGGTTACCCGGCCCCGGCACGTCGACCCAGCGAAGGAACGGATGACGATGACGAATGGTTCCGTCGGCCCGGAGGGTGACCCGTTCGCAGAATTCCTCGCCCGCTTCTTCAGCGGACAGCGCCCCCGCCAGATAGACATCGGCAGGCTCCTCAGCGAGCCCGCCCGGGACATGGTGCGGGGCGCCGCCCAGTACGCCGCCGAGCACGGCAGCCGCGACCTGGACACCCAGCACCTCCTGCGCGCCGCCCTCGCCGCAGAGCCGACCCGGAGCCTGCTCAGCCGGGCGGGCGCGGATCCCGACTCGCTGGCGTCCCAGATCGACAACCGGGCGGGCCCGGCGCAGCACGGCCCGGGCGAAGCCCCGCCGCCGACCTCGATGTCCCTCACCCCCGCCGTGAAACGCGCCCTGCTGGACGCCCATGAGATGGCCCGGGCGAGCGGCGCCGGCTACATCGGCCCCGAACACGTGCTCGGCGCACTCGCCGCCAACCCCGACTCGGCCGCCGGGCACATCCTCAACGCCGCCCGGTACGCCCCCTCCGGCCCGCCGGAGGGATCCGAGGCCAAGCAGCCCCTCGCGGAACGCCCGCCGCGCCCCGCGACGAGCACCCCGACTCTGGACAAGTACAGCCGTGACCTCACCTCGCTGGCCCGGGAAGGCCGTATCGACCCGGTGATCGGGCGGGAGCAGGAGATCGAGCAGACGGTGGAGGTGCTCTCCCGGCGCGGCAAGAACAACCCGGTGCTGATCGGCGAGGCGGGTGTCGGCAAGACCGCCGTCGTGGAGGGGCTGGCCCAGCGGATCGCCGAGGGGGACGTGCCCGACATCCTCCTCGGACGGCGCGTGGTCGCCCTGGAACTGACGGCGGTCGTCGCCGGGACCCGCTACCGGGGCGACTTCGAGGAGCGGATGAACAAGATCGTGGACGAGATCCGCTCCCACTCGGACCAGCTGATCATCTTCATCGACGAGCTGCACACGGTCGTCGGCGCCGGCGGTGGGGGCGAGAGCGGCTCGATGGACGCGGGCAACATCCTCAAGCCGGCCCTGGCCCGCGGCGAGCTGCACATCGTCGGGGCGACCACCCTGGAGGAGTACCGCCGGATCGAGAAGGACGCCGCGCTGGCCCGCCGCTTCCAGCCGATCATGGTGCCGGAGCCCACCCCCGCGGACGCCATCGAGATCCTGCGCGGTCTGCGGGACCGGTACGAGGCCCACCACCAGGTCCGCTACACCGACGAGGCGCTGGTGGCCGCCGTGGAGCTGTCCGACCGGTATCTGACCGACCGCCGGCTGCCGGACAAGGCCATCGACCTCATCGACCAGGCGGGCGCCCGGGTGCGGCTGCGGTCGAGGACCAAGGGCACGGACCTACGGGCGATGGAGCGCGAGACCGAGCAGCTGACCCGCGACAAGGACCAGGCGGTCGCCGACGAGCAGTACGAGCGGGCCACCCAGCTGCGGGACCGGATCGTCGAGCTGAAGCAGCAGATCGCGCAGACCGGCGGCGGCGACGAGGTCGACGAGGGCCAGGGCCTGTCGGTGGACGCCGAGGCGATCGCCGAGGTCGTGGCCCGGCAGACGGGCATCCCGGTCAGCCGCCTCACCGAAGAGGAGAAGGACCGGCTGCTGGGCCTGGAGCAGCATCTGCACCAGCGGGTCGTCGGCCAGGAGGAGGCGGTGCGCGTCGTCTCGGACGCCGTGCTGCGCTCCCGCGCGGGGCTGGCCAGTCCCAACCGGCCGATCGGCAGCTTCCTCTTCCTCGGACCGACGGGCGTCGGCAAGACGGAACTGGCGCGGGCGCTGGCCGAGGCCCTGTTCGGCAGCGAGGACCGGATGGTCCGGCTCGACATGAGCGAGTACCAGGAGCGGCACACGGTCAGCCGTCTTGTGGGTGCCCCGCCCGGCTATGTCGGACACGAGGAGGCCGGGCAGCTGACCGAGGTGGTGCGCCGGAACCCGTATTCGCTGCTGCTGCTCGACGAGGTGGAGAAGGCCCATCCGGACGTCTTCAACATCCTGCTCCAGGTCCTGGACGACGGCCGGCTGACCGACTCGCAGGGCCGCACGGTGAACTTCAGCAACACGGTCATCGTGATGACCAGCAATCTCGGATCCGAGGTGATCACCCGGCGCGGCGCGACCCTGGGATTCGCGACCGGCGGCGCGGAGGCGGACGAGCAGGCACGGCGCGAGCAGATCCTGCGTCCGCTGCGGGAGCACTTCCGGCCCGAGTTCCTCAACCGGATCGACGAGATCGTGGTGTTCCGCCATCTGGTCGACGAGGAACTGCGGCAGATCACCAACCTGCTGCTGGAGGGCACGCGGCGCAAGCTCAAGGGCCAGGGCATCTCGGTCGACTTCACCGAAGCGGCGGTGGACTGGCTGGCCGAGCACGGCTACCAGCCCGAGTACGGCGCCCGGCCGCTGCGCCGCACCATCCAGCGCGAGGTGGACAACGAGCTCTCCCGGCTGCTCCTCGACGGCCGGGTCCGGGAGGGCGACCGGGTGACGGTGGACGTGCAGGACGGGCACCTGACGTTCCGTACGGAGGAGAAGCCGGCGCCCGAGCTGTGAGACGGGCGGACGGGCGCCCCTAACGAGCGGGACGGACCACCATCGCGGAGCCGCCGCCCCTGCGGACCTTCTCGGCCGCCGCCAGCCACGTGCCGCCGGGCAGCCGCTGGACGGCGGTGGCGGCCCCGATCTCCGGGTTCTCCCGGAAGGAGTGCCCGATGGCCTCCAGACGCGGGCGCACCTCACTGTCGTACAGGCCGGGTTCGAGGTCCGTCTGCGCCGTGTTGCGCTGGCTGGCGCGCGGCGCGGCGATCGCGTCGACCAGGGGCAGCCCGCGGTCCAGGAAGCCGGTGAGGGTCCCCAGCACGGTGGTGATGATGGTCGAGCCGCCGGGCGAGCCGAGCGCCACCACCGGCCGGTCATGGCCGTCCAGCACGATCGTCGGCGAGATCGACGACCGGGGCCGCTTGCCGGGGCCGGGCAGGTTCGGGTCGTGGACGGCCGGGTTCGCCGGCGCGAAGGAGAAGTCCGTCAGCTCGTTGTTGAGCAGGAACCCGCGCCCGGGGACGGTGATGCCGCTGCCGCCGGTCTGCTCGATGGTGAGGGTGTAGGCGACGACGTTGCCCCACCGGTCCGCGGTGGTCAGATGCGTGGTGTTCTCGCCCTCGTACGTGGCCGGCGCGGCCTCGCCGCCCGTCGCGCAGGGCCGCGGGTCGCGGGGGTCGCCGGGGGCGAGGGGGCTGGTGAGGACGGCGTCGTCCCTGATGAGGCACGCGCGGGAGTCGGCGAACCGCTGGGAGAGCAGTTCCTTCGTCGGTACGTCCTCGAAGGCGGGGTCGCCGACCCAGCGCCCCCGGTCCGCGAACGCGATGCGGCTCGCCTCGATGAGACGGTGCAGGTACTGGACGTCGCTCGCGTCGGAGAGGTCGGTGCGCTCCAGGATGTTGAGGGCCTCACCGACCGTGGTGCCGCCGGAGGAGGAGGGCGCGATGGAGTAGACGTCCAGGCCGCGGTACGAGCTCTTGGTGGGCGGCTGGAACTTGGCGCGGTAGGCGGCGAGATCGCGGGCGGACAGGTCGCCGGGGCGGGCGTTCCAGCCGGACTCCGGGTCCACGGGCGGCTTGTTGACCGTGCTCACGATGTCCCGGCCGATGTCGCCGCGGTACAGGGCGTCGACGCCCTTGCGGCGCAACTCCTGGTAGGTGCGGGCCAGATCGCGGTTCTTGAAGGTGGAGCCGACGACCGGGAGTTCCCCGCCGGGGAGGAACAACTCGGCCGTGTCGGGGAAGTGACGGAAGCGGGTCTCGTTGGCGGCGGTCTGCGAGCGGAAGGTGCCGTCGACGGTGAAGCCCTCGCGGGCGAGGCGTTCGGCGGGCTTGAGGACCGTGTCCAGGCCGCGTCTGCCCCAGGCGTCGAGCGCCCGCTGCCAGGTGGCGGGCGTGCCGGGGGTGCCGACCCCGAGTCCGCTGCTGACGGCCTCGGCGAACGGGACCGGCTGCCCGTTCTCCAGGAACAGTCCGGCGTCGGCGGTGAGCGGGGCGGTCTCGCGGCCGTCGAGGGTGTGGACCGTGCGGGAGCGGGCGTCGTAGTGGACGAAGTAGCCGCCTCCGCCGATGCCCGCCGAGTAGGGCTCGGTGACGCCGAGGGCGGCGGCCGTGGCGACGGCCGCGTCGACGGCGTTGCCGCCCTTCCTCAGGACCTCGATCCCGGCGGCGGAGGCGTCGGCGTCGACGCTGGCGACCGCACCGCCGTGGCCGACGGCCACCGGGACCTTGGGGGCGTGCGGGGTGTGCCCGTCGGGCGGCGCGGCCGCCACCACCGACACGACGGCGGCACCGACCGCCAGGACTGCGAGACTCCGTGCGACAGGGCGACGCATCCGCACCTCCGGTAAAGGGCCGTCCGGCGCAGCTTAGTTCGTCGCCATGCCCTCGTCAGCTCGCCGGGCGTGCCGCACCGGCGGTCTCGGCCCCTTGGCGTGGACCGTGACCACGATGGGCGGCCCATCGGTGGCCTGCCGCTCGGTCGCGGTGGGACGCGCCGGGACCGCCGCGCTGCCGCCGGTGCCGTTGCCCGAGGTGCAGCCCGCCGCCGCCAGCAGGGCGAGGATCCAGGCCCCTGTCCCCCGAAGGTGACGGTCGTCGAACACGGGTTTGCGTCGGCCCGCTAGCATGCGCGCCCATGACTGACGACGTACGCAATATCGTTCTGGGTGTGGTGGCCGCGGGCATCAGTGCCGCGCTGGGCTGGATCGCCCGTACCTATCTGTGGAAGCGGAAGCTCCGGCGCAAGCAGAACTTCTTCGGCCTGCCGGCGAACTCCGAGTCGCTGCTCGTCGTCAACCGCGATTCGGCGACGGCGGAACCGGCCGTGCACCGCTTCGACGTGTTCGCGCTATTGGAACTTTCCGCGCTGATCAAGGACTGCGGGGCGCACGCGCAGGTGGTCACCCAGGACGCGGCGCAGCAGGGCTTCGGGGAGCGGACCGAGTTCTGCGTCGGCGGTCCGGGGTCGAACCGCAGAATGGTCGCTCACATGGCGGCCATGCTGCCGGGGGTGCGGGTCAACGTCGATCCGGAGCCGGGACCGGACCGGGGGGCCTTCCAGATCGGCTCCGAGCGCTACCGCATGGACCCGGGCGTCACCGAGTACGTCCTGCTGGCCCGGCTGACCGCGGGTGAACGGCGCGAGACGCGGCCGGTGTTCCTTTTTTGCGGCCAGCGCGCGATCACCAACCAGGCCGCCACCCGCTATCTCGCCCGCAACCACGAGCGGCTGGCCCGCAAGCACGGGTCCCACTCCTTCGTCCTGCTGCTGAAGGTGATCAACTCGCAGGCCTACGGCCCCGATGTGGTCGAACTCGTGGCGGATGTGACCAAGGCGGCCCAGACCCCGCTGCCGGCCCCGGCTCCGGCGTCGCACAAGGCGAACCGGGCGGACTGACCGGCCCGGCACCACCCGTCCGGCGCGCAGCTGACCTTCTCCTCACCGGCGGACGACCCGTCGTACGGGTCGGTTCGCCGTGCGAGCAGTGATCTCCGGCTGCCGCCGGACGGGACTGGCCTCTGGGACCGACTCCGCCGCGGGCGGGTCCCCGGCGGATCCCTCCCGGCGGCGGTGTCCGCTCTCCTGGCGCGAAGTCCCCTCCCCCACCGGGATGGAGGGAACATCGTAGTCGAGGTCCGGACGGACGGGTCCGTGAATGTCACCCGCTCAGTGCTTGAGGATCTTCGAGAGGAATTCCCTGGCCCGGTCGCTGCTCGGGCTGCTGAAGAACACGTCGGGTGCGCGGTCCTCGAGGATCCGGCCGTCGGCCATGAAGACCACCCGGTTGGCGGCCGACCGGGCGAAGCCCATCTCGTGCGTGACCACGATCATGGTCATGCCGTCGTCGGCCAGTTGGCGCATGACCTCCAGGACCTCGCTGATCATCTCCGGGTCCAGCGCGGAGGTCGGCTCGTCGAAGAGCATCGCCTTGGGGTCCATGGCCAGCGCCCGCGCGATCGCCACGCGCTGCTGCTGGCCTCCCGAGAGCTGCGCGGGGTACTTGTCGGCCTGGTCGGCGACGCCGACACGGTCCAGGAGCGCCCGCGAGCGCCGGTCGGCGTCCTCCTTCTTGCGTCCGCGGACCTTGACCTGGCCCAGCGAGACGTTCTGCAGCACCGTCTTGTGGGCGAAGAGGTTGAACGACTGGAAGACCATGCCCACGTCGGCACGCACCCGCGCCAGCGCCTTGCCCTCGTGCGGCAGCGGCTGCCCGTCGACCAGGATCGTGCCGGACTGGACGGTCTCGAGCCGGTTGATGACCCGGCACAGGGTCGACTTCCCCGACCCCGAGGGGCCGATGACGACCACCACCTCCCCTCGGCCCACGGTGAGGTCGATGTCCCGCAGGACATGCAGGTCCCCGAAGTACTTGTTGACGCTGTGCAGTTCGATCAGCGGATCGACGGCCATACCCACCCCTGCTCGTTCTCCGTCGTGCGGTGGCCGCCGCAACGTATCCAGGCAAGATCGCCGGGAGCGTGCGACACGCACTTTCCGCTCATTAGCCGTATTTACGGCGGACGGTGGGGCGGGCCGGGGACGGACGGCCGGCCAGCCGGGGACGGACCGCGGGCCGGGCGTCAGGCCTCCGCGACCTCCCCGTACAGCTGCGACAGCTCGGGCACTCCGTTGGCCGCCCACTCGTGCCCCGAGTCCACGACGTCGAACTCCCGGCCGGAGGTGAGCCGTACGACCGGCTGCCCGTCGGAACGGATCTCCCAGGCGGCCCCCGGCACGGTGCGCACGATGACGGTGCCGAGATACAGCCCCGCGTCGTTGCCCAGCCAGTCCGACGTCTCCTCGTCGTCCCGCCAGCGCGGGACCAGCTGGTCCAGCGCCGCCAACGAGGCCGGGGAGTCGTCCAGTCGGACCCCCGCCCGGTATGCCTGGGAGCGCAACAGCTCACATTCGGCGAGCAGTTCGCCGATGCCCTCGGAGTCGGGGAACCCGATCTTCCGGCGCCGATTGCCCAGGAATGGGATGTTCATACGTCCAGCCTGTCATCCATACCACCCCGCGCACCACAGGGCGCGCGGGACGGTACGGCGGCCGGCTACACGTCCAGGTCCACCACGACCGGTGCATGGTCCGAGGCGCCCTTGCCCTTGCGCTCCTCGCGGTCGACGTAGGAGTCCGTGACCGCCTTCGCGAACGGCGCGTTGCCGTACACCAGGTCGATGCGCATCCCGCGGTTCTTGGGGAAGCAGAGCTGGCGGTAGTCCCAGTACGTGAAGGGCTGCTCGTACTTGAGGGGGCGCGGCACCACGTCGGTCAGGCCGGCCTGGCGCAGGGAGGCGAGGGCGGCGCGCTCGGCGGGGGTGACATGCGTGGAGCCCTCGAAGGCGGACCGGTCGTAGACGTCGTCGTCGGTCGGTGCCACGTTGTAGTCGCCCATGACCGCGAACGGGCGGCTGCCCGCCGCGTCGCCGGCCACGGCGGCCTTCAGGGCCTCGAACCACTGGAGCTTGTAGACGTAGTGGGGGTGCTCCACCTCGCGTCCGTTCGGCACGTACACCGACCAGACGCGGACCGGGCCGCAGGTCGCGGAGATGGCGCGAGGTTCGACGATGCCGTCGAAACCGGGGTCGCCCGGCAGCCCCTTGACGACGTCCTCCAGGCCCACCTTGGAGAGCACCGCCACGCCGTTCCACCGGCCGTTGACGTGCACCGCCGACTCGTAGCCCAGTTCGCGCAGCTGCTCCGCCGGGAACTGCTCCTCGGAGACCTTGGCCTCCTGGAGGCAGAGCACGTCCGTGCCGCTGCTCTCCAGCCAGGCCAGGAGCCTCGGCAGGCGGGCGGTGATCGAGTTCACGTTCCAGGTCGCGATGCGCATGCTCCACAACCTACCCGGCGGGTCTGACAACGCCCGCCGGCCGCCCGTCCGCCTACAGCTCGGCGGAGCCGCCCGGGGCGAGCCGCAGGTGCTCGGCGCCGCCGAGGGCGCCGATCTGGCGGTCGTAGATCGGGCGGGCGAGGTCGGTGAGCAAGGCGTCGTGGATGTCGTAGGCACGCGCCGGACGTACCTCGCGGACGTAGTCGATGACCTCCGAGATCTTGTTCCAGGGGGCCATGACGGGCAGCATCAGCGTCTCAACCGGGGTGTCGGGGACGGTGAACGCGTCACCGGGGTGGAAGATCTTCCCGCCGTCGACGAGGTAGCCGACGTTGGTGATGCGCGGGATGTCCGGGTGGATCACCGCGTGGAGTTCGCCGTGCACCCGGATGTCGAAACCGGCGGTGGTGAAGGTGTCGCCGTGGCCGACGGTGTGCACGCGTCCCGGGAACGCCGCCGAGATCTGGTCCGCGACGGATTTCAGGGTCCAGATCTCGGCTGCCGGATTCGCCTCCAGGGCGGCCCGCAGCCGCCCCTCGTCGAAGTGGTCGGCGTGCTCGTGCGTGACCAGGACGGCTTCCGCGCCGAGGGCGGCGTCCTCCTCGCTGAACCCTCCCGGGTCGATGACGAGCACCCGTCCGTCCTTCTCCAGCCGGACGCAGGCGTGCGACTTCTTCGTGAGCTTCATACGTCCATCCTGCCTCCGCTGCCGCCGCCGCGCGGCACGACCGGGCCGCTCACTCCTGGGGCGTGGTCTCCTCGCGGACGACCTGCTGCGCCACCCGGAAGGCGTTGTTCGCCGCCGGGACGCCGCAGTAGACGGCCGCCTGGAGCAGCACCTCCTTGATCTCGGCGGGGGTGAGCCCGTTGCGCAGGGCGGCCCGGGTATGGAGGGCGAGCTCCTCCAGATGACCGCCGGCGACGAGGGCGGTGAGGGTGACACAGCTGCGGGTGCGCCGGTCGAGTCCGGGGCGGTCCCAGACCTCGCCCCAGGCGTAGCGGGTCACGAGTTCCTGGAAGTCGCCGGAGAAGTCGTCGGTCGCCGCCAGCACCCGGTCGACGTGCGCGTCGCCGAGGACCTCGCGGCGCACCTTGATCCCGGCGTCGAGGGGGTCCGGTCTGCCCTGCGGCTCCTGCGGCACGGCCGCCGGGGCGATCTCGGCGACCGGGGCGCTCCGGGCGGGGACAACGACGGCCGGCCCCGGCTGTACCGGCGCCGCGGGCAGGGCGACCTGGCCGGTGGCGGACTCGAAGGCGGGCTGCCACGCGGTGGAGAAGTGCCGCACCAGCAGATCGGTGACGGCGGCCGGCTGCTCCACCGGCACCAGGTGGGAAGCACCGGGTACGACGGCGAGGCGGGCGTCCGGGACGCCTGCGACGAGGGTGCGGGCCTCGGCGGGGCCGGTGACCTGGTCCTCGGAGCCGACCAGCACCAGGGTCGGCACGCCGACGCTGCCGAGCTCCGCGCGCACGTCGAACGAGGCGAGTGCCTCGCAGGCGGCGATGTAGCAGCCGGGGTCGGTGGTGCGCACCATCTGCACGGCCCACTCGGTGATCGCGGGCTGCGCGGCGGCGAAACCGCCGGTGAACCAGCGTTCGGGCGCGGAGCGGGCCATGGGATCGAGCCCGTTCGTCCGCACGATCACCCCCCGCCGGCGGAACTCGTCCGCCGTGCCGAAGCGGGGCGAGGCGGCGATCAGCGCGAGGGACGCCAGGCGCTCGGGATGGCGCAGGGCCAGTTCGATCCCGACGGCGCCGCCGAGCGCACAGCCCGCGTATCCGAAGCGCTGCACGCCGAGGCCCTCGAGGGTGGTGAGCAGCCGCGCGGTGAGCTCGGCGACGGAGCCCGCGGGGTGCGCGGGGGCGCCTCCGTGTCCCGGCAGATCGAACCGGAACACACGCCACTGCTTCATCAGCTCGGGCACCTGCCGGTCCCACATGTGCCATGTGGTACCCAGTGAGGGACCCAAGATCAGGACCGGAGCGTCTTCTGGCCCGTCAAAGCGGTATTGCAGGGTGTTCGGTGGTGTCTCACTCACGCCCCCAGACCCTCTCACGTCTCACGAAATCTCACACAGCCCGGGGAAGCCGGGCGGCTCGATGCACTCGAGGATCGACTCGTCGGGCACTGCCGACGGCCTCGTCGATCGAGTCTGAGCCTTTCAGCGTGTACACGCGTCCCTGACGCAGCGTCACCTCCCGGCCGCACTCTCTCTCCTGGTCCTCGCGTCGACGCGCTGCCTCCTCCATCAGTACAGCTGCCAGCTGTTCCGAGTTTGCGGCAAAGCATGTGGTGCCGTCCCGAAGGACGGGACGACGTAGCGGGAGACCTTTCGGACCGCTCCGATCTCCACCTGAAAACCGCCCTTGGGAAACGCCGCCGAACTCACGCACGACCCTCCGCCTCACCGTGCAGGCCATCCCATGTGGTGGCGGCTTCGCGGAGGTCTTCCACGTCTGGCTTCACGTACCACTTCTTCGTGGTCTTCACGTTCGTGTGCCCGGCCCACCCGGCGAAGAAGTGATCCGGCACGCCGTGTTGGCAAGGAAAGTGAGGCAGGAGGCACGAGCATCGTAGAGACGTACTCTGCACAAGCCAAGGCCCTCCACACGCTGCTGCGCCGGATCCGGCGCTTTGGCTCCTCGATGGGCAGCCCCTTGTTCCCCGGACACTGTCCTCTGACACCACCTGATCGTATGCCAGGAAAGTTGGATAGCCACACGATGCCGGCCATTTTGATCTTGCGCCTGTACGGTTTGGGGGCAGGCTGAGAGATCTGGCCCTTGCGTCCGCGATGTTGCATCGTCGGCCTTTGAGCCTGCCTTCTTCGAGTCCAGGCAGCGACGGCTTCGGCCCTTGCATCATGCGTCGTCCGCGCTTATCACCGCCGCAAAGAGTCACCGGGCCAGGCCACGCCAGCCGATCGCACCATCGGCCGTGGGCACGCCCGGCAGCATTTCCTGTGCAGCGCTCAGCCTTCGATGTGGTAACGGCTCTGGGACACGACGGCTTGGCGGATCTTGGTGGTGAAGTCGGGGGTACGGGCGATCCGGTCTACGCCGCCGGCCTTGTTGCGGCGCAGAACGCTTTTGAAGCTCTGCTCCAGAGTGCCTGTCATGCGGAACATCAAGTCATCGTTGAGGTGCCCAGGGTCGATGTTGAGCAGGTCTCGCGGCGAAGGCTGCCGCAGCCGAGTGAGTGTGTAGGCGGACATGGCTGCCAGCGGGTAGAGCCAGTTCTCCAGCGAATCGCCCAGCAAGGGCCGGTCTTCGGCATAGCGGGCGAGGAACGCGCGCAGCCTGGTGTGCACATCGAGGCACAAGGGGTAGATGTCCAGGTCGTGCCGAGGGGAGAAGATCTGCGCGTAGTGCTGGTCGTCGAGCAGTAGCGCGTCAGAGTGCCGCAGCGCGGTATGTGGTTCGCGCAGAACGAAGGCGGTGAACTCCCGGGCAAGTCTGGCCATGCTGACGACCCGATCGAGGGGGAACCCAAGGTTGCGGTAGTAGCTGGCTCGGCGCTCGTAGTAGTAGCCGCCCGCCTGCCCGAGGCTCTCTTCGATGTCCTTCTGAATGGACTCGGTGGCTCTCAATGCGCCGGCGGGCAGCTGGGTCTGGCTGTTGGTCGCTCGGATGATGCGGTCGCGAGCCGTGCCGGATTCAGGCGCGACGACGATCTTGACGAGGAGGGACCGGTCGCGGTGCTGACCACCGTTTTGAATGTAGCTGTAGATCTCGTGGCTGGTCTGGAGCCCGTTGACGATCTGAGGCTCTTTGACCACGATCCTCTTGCCGGCGATCTGGGCAGCGTCCGCGACGACGGTGACACCGTTGTTGAACCACCAGAAGTCCTCGCCGGTCCCGGACTTCAGGGTTTCGCCGATGGCATTGTTCACGGCCGTAGACCCGGCGTAGTCGCGCACGTTGGACTCGAACAGCTCCAAGCGCAACGCCTCGTTATCGGACGTGATGAAGCGGTAATACTCGTCCAGCCGCGCCAGACAAACATATCCCTCGCCGAGCGATGTACTCATCGGCGTTTCGGTGAACACTAGCTGTGCGACAGCTTTGGCTCCGCGGGCAGTCCGCTCGCGCAGGTCAGCGGCGCTGAGATATTCAAGGTCGGCCCGCGTGTCGGAAGTGATCTTCGCCAGTTGGCGTCTGAGCCTGTCGCCCTTGGCCTTGACGTTGGGGTGCGGCGTCTCTGCCGACTTGTTGGCATAGATGACCTTGATGCGAACTTGCGGGAAGGACGATGCCAGTTCTTCGAGGATACGCAGAAAGCGACGCGTGCGTTCGAGCAGCTTGGCGTTGGTGTGGGCGACCAGGTCTTCCTCGTCCCGGCCCATGTCCAGCAGAGCAGGCAGATGAAAGTGTAGTTTTTCGATCACCGACTCCTGGTATCCCGAGGAGTTCTTCGCCTGCAAGATGACCAGCTCGATCTTGCCGGCACGCGACGGGAGAAACTGATGTGCATCAGCGGTGATGTAGCGCTCGTCCACGAACGTCCAAATGCCGTCGATGCCGCAATCATGCGCGCCGTCGACGATGCCGTCCGTGATCTCGTCGTTGTCCAGGTCCCAGTCCTGCAGAGCCTTGTCCGCGGCGAAGAACGTGAAGAAGTCGTCCCGGTTCTTGTCCGGCGCCAGCTTGCGATGCTGGTCCTCCAGGATGCGTTCCAACAACCGCTGATCATTGCTTTGCACCGACACCACGCAAGGCCCCCCAACGTCACCTGCCAGTGAGATATTGACAGGTCCGACCGGCTATGAACAGGTCGCGCACGGATTTCCGAGCACCCCTCCCCGAACCAGCCATGGACCAGGCTGCTCCGCGAGCCACCGGCGACTCTCACCCTCCCAGGTCCGATGTGGCTGGATGGTCGCGTGCACGCTCAGCCATCCGCGCGCCCTTGAAAGGACAGCCAGAGCCGGGACACCGAGGCTGAACTTTGCAGTAGCGGACAGTGTGCGCCGCAGTCGATCGCGCACAGTTCCCAGACCGCACGCTGCGGCTCAACCCTGGAGGCTTGTTGTCACAGCGTCCCCGCCTCCGTACTCGAAGAGGAAGAGTCCGAAGTGAAAGGACGCCCAAGACAGACGCAGAAAACCCACCCACTCAAGAGCCCTGCCGGACCACCTACGGAGCTTCTCGTCGAACGCCGCGATCACACGCGGGTCACCAAGTGCGTCGACGCCCCCAGATCAAAACGCTATGAGCTGGCCTTACACGGTCGCCCTGGACTGACGTGGACGCCGCGGGGCGCGGCACGCCCGGTATTGCCGAGACCCTCGTGGGTCCACGTACGAGTTCTTCGATGTGCACGCCTGACTGTGGGAACAGTGCGTCCTCCCGGCTCGCGCACCCTCCCAATCCCTGCGCCCCACAGCTTCCCACCCTCGGCACGGCTTCCAGAGGGTCTGGTGCGCAGCAAAGCGTGTAGTCCCGTCTCCAAGGATCGGCATGACGCACCTGAAACTTCCGGGATTCACCAGCGAACAGCCCGAACGCCAGACGGCGGGCAAGCTCTTCCTTCCCCCGCAGGAAGGGAGACGTTGGCCGTAGCCTGGCCGCCCCTCCGCCGTTGCCGTCCCTGGCACGCTTGCCCCTCCGTCGCAGCACCGTGCAGGGCATCCCTCCGGTGGCGCGGTCAGGACGCCGCAGCTTGCCGAACACGGTCCGGTCACTGACGCGGAGCCCATGGCGCCGATTTCCCGTCCCAACCGATCCGGCGGAATTGTCGTATTCGGTACGACATGCCGGCGCTCCTCTGGCAGCCTGTCGACGACGGCATGACGAGGAGAGCGGGGGGCAGGGATGGATGAGGTGGTCCTTGACGTGGCCCGGGCCATCCGGCCGTATCTTCCGGGCTTGGTAGGAGAGGACGCGCCGCGATGGGACCTGCGGATCGTCACGCTGCTCAACCAGGCACGGGACGGCGTGGACGTCGACGAGGCCGTCCTGGAACTGCTCGGCGAATCGCCGGCGACGCTGGCATGGGCGGCGTCCGTGCTGGAGGACGAGCGGCATCTGCCTCCGGACCTCCAGCCCATAGCCGTGCGCTCGGCGGACAAGACGGGATACTCCCCGCTGGCCAATCCGCACGGCGGCGATCCCGTGGACGCCCAGCGGTACCTCTGTCCCGAGGACGGCGCCTACGCGTGGTGGCGCACGTCGGTCGGGCAAGAGATACCCGAGTGTCCCGATCACCCGGATGTCAGGTTGGTCGCGAGTTGAAGGCGTACTGAGCATGGGGGCGTTCTGGTCGGGGGTGGGCGGCAAGCTCGCCGAGCGCTGGGCCGCGGTCGCGTTGCCCGCCCTGATGTTCTGGCTGGGTGGGCTGCTCGCCTGGACACTCGCCCGAGGCGGGCCCCACGCGTGGGAGGCACCCGCACACTGGCTCGGACGGCAACCCGCCGGTGGGCAGGCGGTCATACTGCTCGCGGTGCTCTGCGCCGTCGGCGCCAGCGGAGTCGTCGTCGACCGGTTGACCGGACCCGTCCTCACACTGCTGGAGGGCTATTGGCCCGCGCCGCTGCGGCCGGTCCGCCGACGGCTGGTCCGGCGGGCGTCGCGCAGGGCGCGCGCTGCCGAGGAGGAGTTCCAGGCACTCGCCGAGGCGATACACGATGGCAGCGCCACTCCCGAACAGCGCGAACGCTACACGTCCGTCGACCAACGCCTGCGGCGCCTGCCCACCCGGCCGCGCATGCTGCCCACGCAGGTCGGCAACGTTCTGCGGGCCGCGGAGACCCGCCCCATCGACAAGTACGGCCTGGACGCCGTGGTGGTCTGGCCCTGTCTGTGGCTGCTGCTCCCGGACACCGTACGGGCCGAACTGACCGGCGCTCGCCGGTCCTTGGACACCTCGGTCGGCGCCTGCGTGTGGGGACTGCTCTTCCTCGGCTTCACCCCCTGGACACCGTGGGCCCTGCCCGCCGGGCTCGCCGTCGCCCTCTCCGCGGCGTTCGTCTGGGTTCCGGCCAGGGCCGAGGTCTTCGCCGACCTGCTGGAAGCCTCCTTCGACCTGCACCGGAGCGCGCTGTACGCCCAGTTGCGCTGGCCGCTGCCGGCCAATCCCGCCGAGGAACGCGTCACGGGGCGCAGGATCACGACGTACCTCCTACGCGGACTCGATGGGACGAGTCCCACATTCACCAGTGCCGAGCCCCCGAATTCGCCGACGACACCTTAGAGGTCAGGAGGACCCACGAGGATGACGGAGAACGGCCCGGCCGACCTGCTCGCCGCGCTCATCGGCGCCGGCACTCTAGACGAGGCGGAGCAACTGGTACGGCTCCACGGCGAGTTGACCGACGACGCGAGCATGGACCTGCTGCGGGAATGGGAGGAGCGGGCGGTCGACGCCCAGGACCGGGAGACCGCTGATGTCCTCTCCTTCCACGCGCGGCTGCTGTACCGCTGCCGTGTCGTCGGCGTGGCCGAGACCTTCGGGGAAATCCGGGGACACCCTGTGGGAGTCACCGACACCTGGGAGACCGCCCTCGCCGCCACTGCCGCCGTTGAGGACGGGGACGGCGGTGGCGGGACCGAACAGGCCCTTGCCGAGGAGGCATGGCGGCGCGTCCTGGAGCTGGTGCCGTATGAAACCGACCGCGTCTCCCCGCAGGCGCGCACGGCTGCCCTGGACGGACTGGCCCGTCTGCTGTTCACCCGTCCGATGACGGACACCGAGCCGGACGGACCCACGCTCGACGAGGTGGTGGCGCTGTGGCGCCAGGCCGTCCGTGAGGCCGCCGATCCCGTGGAGGCCGCCGGTTACCGCACCAACCTGGGCGCGGCCCTGGCACGCCGCTACGAGCTGAACGGCGACCTCCAGGGCCTGGCGGAGGCGGTCGAGGCCTTCACCGCCGCCTCGCGGACCCCCTCTGCCGAGGCCCTCACCCGGGCCGGCGCGTTCACCGGGCTGGGAAACGTGCTGATCGCCCTGTTCGAGGCCAAGCAGACCGCTGCCGACGCGGACGCCGCGGTTCATGCCCTGCAACAGGCCGTGGACCTCGTTCCCGAGGGCGATCCGGCGCGGGCCGAGTTCGTCAACAACCTTGGCCTCGGCCTGCTCAACCGTTACGAGGCAGCCGGCGCGTTCGAGGACCTCGACCGCGCGGTGGCGGCCCTGGAGAGCGTGGTGGACGCCTTCGACGAGGACGCCCCGCAACGGCCCGGCGCCCTGGCCAACCTCGCCAACGCCCGCCTCCAGGGGTACGAGAGCGGCGCCGACGCGGCCGACCTGGAGCGCGCCGTCGACGCCGTGGAGCAGGCACTGGCCCACCGGGAACTCACCCCCGCCGAACGGCCGGGGTGTCTCAACACCTACGCGGGCTGCCTGTTGGCCCGGCACACCCGCAGCGGCGACCTCGACGACCTCGACCTGGCGATCGACGCCGGCGAACAGGCGGTCGAGGCCACCCCTGCCACCGCACCCGAGCGGGCCATCTACCTGGACACTCTGGCCTCGGCCCGACGGGAGCGTTTCCTGCGCACCGGCGACCCCACGGAACTGCGCCGTGCCATCGGGCACGCCGAGCAGGCGGTGGGAATGACCGGCGCCGACGCCACCGAACGAGCCCGCCGCCTGGCAACGCTCGCCGGCTGCCTGGCGACCACATACGACGGGGAACGCGTCCGACCGGAACTGCTGGACACCATCGTGGCCCGCTCCCAGGAGGCGTTCGACCTCACCCCGGACCACTCCCCGCAGTGGTGGCTCCACGCAAGCAACCTGGCCGCCGGTCTGCTCGACCGCTACGAGACGCGCAGGGACCCGGCGGATCTTGACCGCGCATGTCAGCACTACGAACGGGCGATCGCCGCGGTCCGGCCGCGCAGCCCCGAGCTGGCCGCCCTCTCGTACAACCTGGCGGTCGGCCTCCGGTTGCGCCACGACCGCGGCTCCCACATCCGGGACCTGCGCCGGGCCATGGAGGCGCTGCGCCGCGCCGCTAGGATCGGACTCGTCCACAGCCCCCAGGTCGCGCTGCTCGCCGCCCGTACCCTGGGGGACTGGACCGCCGAACGGCAGGCGTGGGACGAGTCCGCCTGCGCGTACGCCATCGGGCTGAAGGCCATGCACCAGCTGGTGCGCGCGCAGACCACCCGCGCCCAGCGCGAGACCTGGCTGCGCGAGGCACGGCGGCTTCCGGCCCGAGCGGCCTTCGCCATGGTCCGTGCCGGGCGGGTGCCCCAGGCCGCTGCCGGCTTCGAACACGGCCGGGCGCTGGTCCTCTCCGAAGTCCTGGAACGCGAACGCGTCGACCTGTCCCGTCTGCGCGCCCAGGGACACCAAGACCTCGCCGACCGCTACCAGTTGGCCGCGCAACGCGTCACCGCCCTGGAACGAGCCGCTCCCGGCGACTCGCGCCACCCGTTCACCGGGCCGGCAGCACCTCGCAGACGGGACGCCCATGACGCTGCGCGGAAGGAACTGGACCAGGCGATCACCGCGATCCGTGCGACCGGCGGCTTCTTCGGTTTTCTGCGGAATACGGACTCCCAGGACTCCCACCGTCCGGCCCGGCCCGCGGGCGGTCCGGCCGTGGTGTACCTGGTGACCGCACCGGCCGGCGGTCAGGCCGTCATCGTCGACGACGATCTCCGCACGGTCCCACTGCCGGAGCTCACGGAGGCCGCCGTCGCGTCCAGGGCCGGCGACTTCCTCGCCGCGCAGGCCACGCGCTCGGCGTCGGCCGCCGTGTGGGAGACCTGCCTGGACGACGTCACACGATGGCTCTGGGACGCGGCCATGGCACCCGTACTGACAGCGCTCGACGGGCACGAGCACGCCGTTCTCGTGGCCGCCGGCGAACTGAACCTGCTGCCGCTGCACGCCGCCTGGCGGCCCGCGTCCACGGCGAGCGGCCGCTGGTACGCCCTGGACCAGATGCTCCTCACCTACGCGCCCAACGCGCGAGCCCTCGACGTGGCCCGCCGACTCGCCGCCGAGGCCGATCCGACGAGCTTGCTGATGGTCGACGCCGTCGGGTCCCGGCCGACCGCGGATCTGCCCACGATCAGCCACGAGGTGAACGCGGCCCTAGGCTCCTTCGACCACCACCGGCGACTGACCGGCCCCGACTGCTCCGTGCCCGACGTCCTGGCCGCGATGAGGGAGCATCACGTCCTGCACTTCGCCTGCCACGGCCTCGCCCACCTCGATCATCCGCTCGACAGTGCCCTGCTCCTGGCACAGGGCGAACTGACCCTGCGTGACGTGCTGGAACAGCGCCTCACCTCAGTGAGGGTCGCCGTGCTGTCCGCCTGCGAGAGCGCGCTGTCGGGCACCGTCCTGCCTGACGAGGCCGTCGGACTGCCGACCGGCCTGAGCGAGGCCGGCGCAGCGGGGGTGGTCGGCAGCCTGTGGCGTGTACGCGATACCACCACCACCCTCCTCATCTCCTGCTTCTACCAGAGCTGGCGGCAGGAGGGACTGGAGCCCGCCCAGGCACTGCGCCGGGCCCAGATCTGGGTGCGCGACAGCACGAACGGCGAAAAGGCGCACCGCTTCCGGGATATTCCGGAGGTGACCAGGCCGGACATGCCCCCACTACACCGCCGCTTCTGGCAAAAGGCCCGCCCCCACACCGGCCCCGCCCACTGGGCCGCGTTCACCTACACCGGCATGTGAACGGCGCGCGCCTGGCGGCAGGGCTCACTCGCCTACGTACGCGAACGTGGCCAGCAGGACGGCGAACGGTGCGCCTGCGCCCACAGGGCTTGGCTCCGGCGGGGCCGGCACGGTCGCCGCTCAGTTCCCCGATGCCGGGGCACATGTCGCGCTTCGCGCCGTTCGGCGTGTCGGGGACCCATTACTGCGCCCGTCGCAACGCTTCCGGCGGATCCAGCCCGTCGGAGCGCCGCAAGGCGTAGAAGCGGGCCATCAGCACCATCGCGCTCAGGTGGGGAGACTGCCCACAGCGGCGTGTTCAGTCGTCGCTGCGGAAGAGCCTGCGGCCGCCGTGCTTCTTGTGCACGGCCTGCCTGCTCACGCCGAGGACCTCGGCGATCTGGGCCCAGCTCCGGCCCTGGGTGCGTGCCCGCCGAACCAGCACCGCCTCCTGGCGTTCCAGCACCTTCCGCAGTTCGGCGATCGCGGCAAGGGCCTCGATCGGGTCGCCGTCTCCGGTGCGCTGTGCTAGCCGGGTGAGCTGGGGGAGCTCGTCGCTGTCCATGGACGCAATTTTAGTTGACATACCCTGTCGGGCGTCAAACGTGGTTGACACCGGAGGGGAGGCGGCCATGTGACGAGGCCAGGGACTCCAACAGGTGGCCGTTGACCTGCCCGGACTGCTCCATGCAGCCGAGATGCCCGCAGCCGGCGTCCCGAGCCTGACCGAAGAGACGCAACCTTATCGAGCTCAGCTGGCTTGACGCCCCGATAAGCCGTCACGGCCACCTTCAGCGGATGTCAGCCGAACGGCAGCACTCAACGTAACCATCACGCTACGCTCAACTGGGGACACTTGAGCACGGGGGTGGGAGCATGACCGGCGCAACTCCAGGTGACCAGCCACGTGCTGGTGCAGGTACGCCCGCGCCGCCAAGTCCAGCTTCCGCCACGGGACAGAGCGGCCCGGCTGCGCGGGTCGCCATCGCGGCGGCATTCATCAACTCCGTTGGCGGTGGTGACCTCTGGTCGCCGACACAAAGCGACCGGGCCTCACCTAGCCCGACACCGTCGGACTCGCCCGATCTTGTAACCGGCTGTCGCCAAGGTGTGTTGGAGCAGGCCGGTGACGCTGCCCTTTGATCTGAACGTTGCCTCTTCGCCGCGACCGAAGGTGGCTTGGGAGCCTTCTCTATCGAGTCGGCCGGTGCCGACCCAGTGCTCCACCAAGTGGGTCACTTTTGATCCCCCGTCAGAGGGTCAGGGGCCAACCGTCGTCGAGAGTCCCGCCCGACAAGAAGGGACGTGCGCTGGCCGTGCTGCTGTCAGGCACGACGGTGGCCACGATCGCCGGTGGCCCTGGTGGGGCGGTACTCGGCACGTTGCTCGGCTGGCGGGCCACCTTCTGGGCCGTCGCCGCTCTCTGCCTGCCCGCAGCTCTCGGCATCCTGAAGGGGATCCCCATGGGACGGGTGAAGGCAGAGGCGACTGGCGGGCCGGCCCTGCGAGCAGAGCTCATCCGGCCGCGGTTGATCCTGGTGATGCTGCTCGGCGCGCTGGTGAACGCGGCGACGTTCGCAAGCTTCAGAGAGGCCTTCCCCACAGCCCACAGGAAGGACCGTCCCCATGAGCCACTCCCCCGCAGGCTGCATCAGACCCCACCTGGCCGTGCGCGGAAGTGATGGTCCGCCTGCCGCTCGGCGAGTGCCAACCAGCGCCTGAGCACGTTCCTGCCCTACGGTCACGCGGTGCAGTAACGGGAGAGCCGGGCCTCTCCCGCAGCGATGTGTCCCACCGCTTGGCATGACGGACTGCACCTTCCAGCAGGAGGCCCGCCTGGAGGCGGCTTCCACGAAACTGGAGTGGTTCGAGACTTCCGGCCTGCTGATGCGCGAGCACACGGTGATGAACTCCCCCGCCTTACGGGGTACCAGAGCTACCAGCCCGTCCGGCTCACCGGAGCGCACCGCGCGTCGGCACCTACGCCAAGGTGGTCCTTGCCGCGGACGGCCCACGTCCCCGGACGAGCTGCTGGCCGGAGTAGCAGGCGGGGCTGGGCTCGGCGGCTGAATGGGGGAAGGGAGCGGGCAGGGGGTGTCGGTACCTGGGCGGTGGAAGGGCACACCCCGACAACGGGACACCACCCTCGGGGTGGATCAGGTTCCATGGCTGCCGCGGAGGAGGCCGGATGTGCCCTGCCGCCTCCGCGGAGCATTGAAGTGAAGCGCGGGGTGGTGAGCGGGGGACCCTCAGCAGTTGTTCGACCAGCGGTGGCTGGAGATGTTGTTGTTCATCGTCTGTCCCTGGCCCGACTTGCCATCCCACAGGAAGTAGATTCCCGTGAGGTTGTCGAGGTAGCGGCCGTTCGGCAGGCAGTTCTTGGAGCCGCCGTAGCCCGTGGTCCAGAACAGGTCGACGTCTTCGTACGCACCGGCATAGCCGCGGTTCTCCAGCGAGCTCGCCCTGTTGCGCATGCTGATGCCGGAGCAGGTCGACCAGTCGGTGTCGTCGTTCAGCCAGCGGCACTGGGCTCCGCTGCGTCCGAAGCCGTCCCACGCATACAGGTATCCGTCGGCGGCTGCGACCGCCGGGGCGGAGGCCGTCGGAGTCGATGAGGACCGGGTGGGCTCTGCGGAGGCGGACGGGGTGGCCGCAGCCATGGCGGTGAGGGTGAGAGCGGTCAGGGCGATGCCGATCTTCTTCATGATGTCCTTTTCCGTGGTGGTCGGGTGTTCCGGTGGATGGTCACTGCGAGCGGACGATGGTGCGGGCGCGAGCAAGGGCTTCGTTCTCCAACGTGAGCCTGGTACGCACCTCCTCCTCGTACCGTTGGCGGAGCTGCTTGCCGTACCGCTCGCCGAGGCGGTGAGCTGTTCGGGACAGACCGGTACTTGCCGCGCAGCGTGCCTCGGTGACCGCTGTGCGGATCTCCCTTTCCCGGCTGATCCCGCGATCCGCGTTGAATGCGGCGCGGGTTTCCTGCGGGGTCGCGTAAGGGAATCCGCGGGCTCGCATGCATGTCGACCAGTCTTCGACCGACTTCGTGAACTCTGCGTCGCCGGCGGTCATGCGGCTTCGCAGTGCGGCGAGAGCATCGGTGACCGTAGTGACACGAAACCATGTCTCGAGGTCTCCGTAGAGCTCCCTCTGGGCTTGCGCCCTGCAGCCGTCGTCCACGCGGCCGACGGTCATTCCGGCGGGATCACGAGCCGTGATGTGCCTGGCTGATTTCCTGCCGTGAAGAGCATCCAGCGCGCGCTTTTGTTCCGACGACGTCAATCCGGCGAAATACCGCCGATTCGGGTCGGACGTGCGCAACTTTTCGCGTTGTGCGGAGAGGTCGCTACCGTATCCGTGTCTCGATGCCCACCGGAGATCGTCGACAACGTAGGGAAAGTCACGATCGTCGGGAAGAGGTCGCCGGGGCACCACCCACGTTTTGAAGCCGTGGCTCGCCATACAGGCACGGGTCAGTACCTCTTCGGCTTCGTGGAGCGTGTCCTTCTGCGCTTCGCCGAGAGCATGCGGCCGTGGAGTCGATGGTTCGGGCCTTGCATTCGCGAGGCCCACGGCTCCCACCACCGTCACGATGGCCGCCGCCGCGATGACGGCTCTGCGGTGACGTCGCACCGTTCCTCCCTGTGAAGCTCGTCTCCAGCTTGCTGTCAGGCACGTCGTGATCGAGCAGAAGCGGTGCGCTTCGACTCATCGGAGCTCCTCGTGTCGCCGCCGACCGAGCGTGTGCGGCCGGCCGGACGAGCAGAACGTAAGGGCGAAGTGATCGGGTGCGTCATCCGGAAGTTCGCGGAGTGACGTCCTGTGCCGCTGTGAGGTAGGGCCGAAGTAGCCGCTGTCACCGTGCGCGGGCTCCCATGTCCCGGACACCACACGCGCGCCGGAGCGCGACTACGCGATGAACCGGGACAGTGGACGCGCTCGGGACGGCCGTCTTTTCCCTCACCGGCGTCATCCAGCCGATGTGCGCAAGCGAGCCCGCACAGGCCAACTCCGCTGGCTATCATCCCTGGCGGCTGGGCACCGGCCGTGACGAGAGGGGAAACCGCCGATGAGCGGCATAGTGATTCATGTGCCGCCGGCGCATGGCGCGGAGCCCACAACCTTGCACCTGGGCCCGGGGGAGGCCGCGCGCTTCGGCCGGGGCACGACGGCGCATCCGGTCGAACTGCTGCTGCCCGACCCGGCCGTCTCCCGGTTCGCCGGCGAGATCCGGGTGACCGAGGACCACTGGCGGCTCAGCAACTACTCCACCACCCACAGCTATCTGGTCGAAAACCCGGAAGGGGCCGGAGAGTACCTTCGGATCGCACCGCGCCGGTCCGGGGCGCCCATCCCGTTCGAGTTCGCCCGGGTGGTGCTGCCCACCCAGGGCTCCACGGTGAGCTTCCAGGTCTTTGCGCCCGACCACGTCTACCTCGACCCGGACGTTCACGCCGGAGCCCGGGGCACCCGAACGCTCCCCGCCTACTCCCTGGACGAGACCGCCACGTACTTCCTCGTCCTGGTGGCGCTCTGCGAACCGCGGCTGCGCGACGCGTCGGCCGTGTCCGTGCCGACCACCCCGCAGGTTGTGGAACGCCTCCGCACCCACCCGGCGCTGACGCGGCTGACCGCGCGGGGGGTCAGCGCCCACATCGACTATCTGGCGGAGCAGAAGCTGCGGGTGCGCGGGCTGCGGGACAACGCCACCCCCAGCGGTGCGCGGCGCACCGGCAAGCGCGACGCGGTGGTCGGCGTCGCGCTGCGCTTCGGCCTGGTCCGTGAGGAACACCTGCCGCTCCTGCCGTCCCGCGTGCCTGGCCCCTCGCCGGCGAAACCGGTGCTGTCCGGGGACCACGCATGAGTCAGGCCACGGCAGGTCGTCGCCGGTAGTGCCGGCCCGTCGCACAAGGCGCCGTCCGCGAAGTCGATGCCGACCGAGTCGACGAGCGGCGGGCCGAACGTGTCCACCTCGCGCTCCACCAACAAGCGAGGGGATCCGCCTGCGGGTCACCATGGGCGCTGTCGTGAGCTGGAACCTGCGGTGCCCCCGGCCGACGCGCTCTATCCTCTTGTCCGTCTGTCACGCATGCCGTACGTTGCCGAAGCCTCAGTTTCCTGGCAGGAGCATGACTTTGCGCTTACACGAGGTCACCCCCATGACCGTGATTGCCGTCGCTGCCATGGATCGGGATGCCCCAGGTGCCGGTACGACGAGCTCCGGGCCGCGGGGCGACCTCAACCGCAACGGGCACAGCGAGCCGACCAGCGGCACGCCGGACCGTTCGGATGCCGTCGGGCTGGGTGAGAGGCGCGAGACGCCGGTGTCCACCGCGCCGCTCTTCGGGCTGGTCGCGCAGGATCGTCTGCAGTCGCTGCCCCGACGGAGCGATGCGGCGACGGCGCGGCAGGCAGGAGCGGGCGGGGGCGCGGCGACGAAGGCCGCCGCGTGACCGAGGGGCCGAGAGTCGAGGTGGGCGAAGACTGGGCGGTTCCGGTGCCAGCCGGATACAGGCTGGGACGTTGGGAAGTGGTCTCCCCTCTCGCGTCCGGCAATTGGGGCAGCGTCTACGCCGCACGCCGGGCCGCCGACGAGAATCCCGGCGGCGGGACTGCCGGTTCACCGCCGGAAGAGGTGGCTCTGAAATTCGTGATGACGAATGCCTTCGGGCCGCGCCGCTCCCGCGAATGGCGGGAACTGGCCGAGCGTGAGGTCCAATTCAGTCGGACCGCTGCCCACGACCGGCTCATCCAGGTCCTGGAGACCTTCGTGGCGACCGACGAGGAGCGGCCGGACCTGGACGGCGCCGTCGTCCTCGTCATGGAGCGCGCCTCCAGCAGTCTGCAGGACCGGTTCGACACGGCAACGGACGGTGAGCCGCTCGCGGACGCCGGTCGGGTGATCACCCAGATCTGCGAAGGGCTCGCCCACCTTCACGCGGAAGGCTGGGTCCACGGCGATCTCAAGCCCGCCAACGTGCTGATCATGCCGGACGGCTCGGTCCGGCTGGCCGACTTCGGCCTGGTCTCGCGGGTTGACGGCACCCACGGTTACGCGCCGCCCCTCGGATCGCCGGACTACCTGCCGCCGGAACGCTGGCGGGCGGAGATCAGTGAGCGCGGGGTCCCGGTACGCCCCACGGCCGATATCTGGGCCCTGGGCGTCACCGTGCACCAGATCCTCACTGGCGGATCCCTCCCGTTTCCCGGCGCCACCGCTGGAGCGCGGGCGGCAGCGGTCCAGGAGTACGCGTGCGGCAGAGCCCCGCTGCGCCTGCATCCCGCTCTCGACCCCACCGGACGGGACTTCGTCACCCGTTGCCTTGCCCGTGACCACGCGAGCCGCGCCCCGGCCACCGCCGACCGCATGCTGGCTTTGGCCCGTGAATCCTCCCACACGCTCACACGGCGTCGGCGCACCGCGGTCGGGCGTCTGGGCATCTCCGCGGCGACGGGAGCCGCTGTCCTGGCTGTCGCCGCAACCACCGGAGGCTGGTGGTGGTTGACGGGACAGGCCACAGATGACGGAGCGAAGGCAGGACCCACGGCGCGGATCATCGTGTACAACGTCGAGACGCCGTGCCGGAATCAGACCGAGCGGCTGCGCGGCTGCAGCATGGGCCTGGCCTTGAACCCGTACAAGAAGTACAAGTCGGGCAATGTCTCCGAGCATCGGATCTGGCACGGAGACGTGCTGGAAGCAGACTGCGTGCTATTCGAAGGAGACCGGGTGGCTGACGAGACCGGCGTCGGCACCACACGCTGGTACCGGGTGAAGGTCCCCGAGGAGCCATCCGGGCACGCCTGGTTCCCGGCCGTCCGTACCCGGCAAGAGCCCACCGCGTTGCCCACCTGCGGAAGCGACGGCAGGCCGGGTAGCTAGAGTCGGATGTCTGCGGCCCGCGCTGCCAGGGATTCCTTCGGATCCGCCGGGTCGCGCGTGAAGACGTCCACAACCGCCCGCTGGGCCTCCACCCAGGCGGCCGCGCCTGCGGGGGTAGCTCCAAAGGCAACTTCGGTTTCTGGAACAAGGTTGCGTCGTCCCCGCCACGGGGGAGCTCGGGGCCGCGTTGCAGTTCCAGGACGACCTTGCGTCGTCCCCCTACCTGTAGGGGGTAGCTCCCTACAGGTATGGGCCCCCTGCCACCAGGACAGCTCGTCTCCGCGCCTGCGGGGGTCGCCCGCCGGGTGGATCGCCTCGGCCGTGACCGAGCTTTCGCCGCGCCGGCGGGAGTTTGCGACCAGGTCGGAATCCTGGAGTGGCGTGGCGTAAGCCGCGGTCTCAGCGGCCCGTTTCCGCGGGAGCCGGGGAGGCGGGGGCGCGCTCGGTGGCGCAGACTGTGCCGCGGTCCTGGACGATGGCGCAGGCCTTGGCGTCCTCGGGAGCGTCGACGGCGAGCATGGAGGTGTGGGCGTCGCGCCCGTACTGCTGGCGGTATTCCTCGGAGGGGCCGTCTCGATGAGAGACGATGACCCGGTCACCGGCGAACGTCTTGCTCATTTTGGCCCAGACGGTTCCGCAGGCCTGGCTGTGACGCAGTTCGATCTTCGCCCCGTACTTCTCGGCGGTATAGACGGTGACGGCGTCGTCGGCGCAGTGGGTGTGGGCGGGATCCAGCGAGGCGCAGGTGTCGCCGTGGCAGGAGATGGTGGGTGAGGCCCGGACCGTCGGCGGTGCCGCCATCGTGGCGGGCGGCGCGGCGCGGCCGCCGGGCGCGTCACCGGCGTTCGCGGTGAGCGTCCACACCGTAATGCCCGCGCCGACGACAAGCACTCCGGCGGCCCCCAGCAGAACCGCCCCAAGGCGTGGACGACGGCCAGCCGGGATCAGGGAGTCAGCCGGAGCGGCCTCAGGAGAGGGTGGGGATGCCTCCGCAGGCGCCGACGCCGCCTCCTGCGCTGCCCGGGCGGCCTCCCACAGTTCCAGGAGTCGGTGCCGTCCGACGACTTCGGGGGCGGCCTTGGCGAAGCTGACCAAGGCATCACGACGTGGCAGCCGGGTCTGGGTGCACCAGCGGTTCCATGTGCTGGAGGAGGCGTCGGTTCGGCGACCCATGACGTTGTAGGACCAGCTGAGTTCCGTCATGCACCGGCGGATCGCTGAGATCAGCTCAACGAGCTCCGCCGACGGCTCGGCGGTGTCGCTGTCCGCGACCTCGTTCGCGTTCCCGTTCTCGTGCCGGGCTCCATCCCGGGCCGTCCCGCCCCGTTCCTCCGGTGTCCCGAACCGTCCCACAGCGCCCCCATCACGTCTGAAACTCGCTGGTCAGGGACTTGCATGTCCCAATATGACCCATCGTCAGGAGAACTGTAGCGCTGGGCCGACGGGACGGTCATCTTTCTCACTCGAGTCGCACAAAACCGTGCGACTCCAAGGTTCCGCCACCCGAGAGGAAGAGAACAGTGAACTGGAGGACCAGGAAGAAGGCCGCCGGCTGGACGGGGGCGATGCTCGCGAGCGGGGGAATGATCTTCGCGGGCATCACCGTGCTCCCCGCCGACGCGGCATCACCCTCCACGTACGCGGTCAAGGGCGTCGACACCAGCCACCACAACCACCGCGGCGGCAACCCCATCGACTGGAACGCGGTCCGCTCCTCCGGGCAGGACTTCGCCTTCGTCAAGGCAACCGAAGGCGCGGACTGGCAGGACCCGTGGTTCTCCCGCGATCTGCGCGGCGCACGGCAGGCAGCTCTGCCACACGGCCCCTACCACTTCTACGGCCGCACGCCCGCCGCGGACCAGGCCCGCAACTTCGTCGCCACTGTGAAGGCGGCCGGTTACACAGGCAAGGCTGCGGGCGAACTGCCGCCCGTGCTTGACCTGGAGCAGCACAAGGGCAGGTGCCCCGCCAACTTCAGCACCGCCGGCGTCCGCGCCTTCCTCACGTCCGTCACGTCCCAGCTGGGTGTGAAGCCGATCGTCTACACCACGAAGTCGTTCGTCGACGCCTGTATGGGCGGCGACGGCTCGGTGCTCGCCGGACATGTGATGTGGCAGCCCAGGTACGAGAGCGGGTCCAACGAGCCCGCGCCGGTGCCGGGCGCGGGGCAGGGCTGGAAGATCTGGCAGTACACGGAGACCGGGAGTGTGCCGGGCATTCCGTCCGCCGGCCGCGTCGACCTGAACGTCTTCCGCGGAACGCTCCCCGAACTACGCCGACTGGCGCACCTGGACGGGGCCGGAGGCCGGGACACCACCTCGCCGACCCCTCGACCGCCGGCCGAGCACTCCCACGCGCCGGTCACCGGAGCGCCGGTGCTGAGCGCGCAAAGCCGCGGCACCGATGTCGTCACCGCGCAGCACCTCCTGAACGCGGCCGGGGCTCGCCTGGACGCCGACGGCATCTATGGCCGCGACACGACTGCGGCGGTCAAGTCGTTCCAGACCGCCCGCAAGCTCGAGGCTGACGGGGTGGTCGGTCCGAAGACCTGGGGAGCCCTGATCGTGAGCCTCAAGGAGGGGGCGAAGGGATCGGCGGTGGTGGCCCTCCAGCACCAACTCAACGCCTCCGGCGCGCGCCTGCGTACCGACGGCGCCTTCGGGCCGGCCACCGCGGCCGCTGTCAAGTCTCTCCAGAGCGCGAAGGGCCTGCAGCCCGACGGCGTCGCCGGTCCCAGGACGTGGAGCGCCCTGCTCACCGACCGCAGTGGCGGTGGCTCCGACGCCCCGCCCACTACGGGTAGCGCCGTCGCCCTGGCCAAGCAGCTGGTGAAGACCCCGGGTATCACGTTCGCCCGCGTGCACTCTCAGACCCGGCACAGCGGCTCCACCGCCTACGCCAACATCACCGACATGGCTGCCGGCAAGGGCGCGCTCACCAGCCCGCAGAGCCACGTCGGCGCCAAGCGGGTCCAGCTCGACGCCCGTATGCTCCGCGGCCTCCTCAGCCTGCGCAACTCGCACGGGTTCCGCATGAACATCACCGAGTTCGTGGGCGGCGTCCACAGCAGCACCTCCCGCCACTACCGCGGTCTCAGCTTCGACGTCAACGAGATCAACGGAGTCCACGTCGGCAGCGGCGCCCAGCACCGCGCCTTCATGGCGGCCTGCCGCAGGCTCGGCGCGACCGAGGTGCTCGGCCCCGGTCACAAGGGCCACAGCACCCACGTCCACTGCGCCTGGAAGTGACCGGTCCCCCCTACTGACCGGGAGCGGGTGGGGCGCCACGAACACGGTGCCCCACCCCTGCCCCCTTACGGCGCCCACCTCACGGAGAATCCCGATGACCGGCAGCCCTCCCCCGACCGCACGACGTCCCGGCCCGACACGGCGTCTCGCCGACTGGCTCTGCAGCCGCCCTCTGGTACTGGCCGTCTTCGTTATCGCCGCCCTGACCATGGCCGCGTCCGCGTACCAGAACGCGCAAGGCCGCGCCGACAGCGCCCCGGCCCCGGCCCCGGCGGCCACTGCGCCCCTCGACGATTGCCTGACGCACGACGGGTGCGTGGCGGAGGCGCAGGATGGCCTTGGGGTCCCGGAGCCGGCCGAGAACACCGCGGCGAACTCACCAGCCACCCTCTCGCCTGACTCCTCCTCAGCTCCCAGCTCACCTGACGCAGCCACCCCACACGCGACGGGGTCTCCAAGGACCCCGGGCACCAGCTCCCGCACCTGGCCGCACGTCAAGTCCGGCGACCAGGGTGAGACCGTCGCCGCGATCCAGCTCCTCCTGACCTCCCACGGCTACCGCACCGCACCCGACGCGGTCTACGGCCCGGCGACCACCAGCCAGGTCACCGTCTACCAGCGCGACCGTTCCCTCGCCGACGACGGCATCACCGGCCCCGACACCTGGCACGCCCTGATTGTCACCGTCCGCGCCGGCGACCGGGGGCCGGCCGTAACAGCCGTCCAGCGCCTGCTCGCCGCCCACGGCCACCCCGTGTCGGCGAACGGCGTCTTCGACGAGGAGACCGCCGAGGCGGTCACTGCCTTCCAGACCGTCCGCTCTCTCGCACCCGATGGCGTCGTCGGCCCGGACACCTGGTCGGCGCTGGTGACCCTCGAGCAGTCATGAGCGGCAGTCACCGCTCACAGCACGAACATGACACGAAAGGACCACACGCCATGAACCGCACCTCCCGCTCCCTCTGGGCCGCCGTCACCACCGCCCTCACCGTCACGTCCCTCACCGCACTCGCCATGACGCAGGTACCCGCCGTCGCCAACGACGACCCGGCCGTCGGCGCCCGCCAGGCCGCCCCGCTCCGCCCCACCACGAACGACGTGGAGCGGCCCACTCTGCGCAACGGCAGCCGCGGTCCTGCCGTCACCGAACTCCAGCGCCGCCTCATCGCCCACGGCCACACTCTCACCGCCGACGGCATCTTCGGCCCGCGCACGGAAACCGCCGTAAAGACATTCCAGCAGGAGCACCGTCTGCAGGCCGACGGCATCGCGGGCCCCCGGACGTGGAACACCCTCCTCACGCCTCCGTCCACGCCCAACGCGCCGCGCCCCGCCTCGTACAGCCTGAAGTTCACCAAGAACTGGAACGACCCGCAGAACTCGAGGCTGGCTCTCCTCCGGGACGGCAAGGTGGTCGTCAGCTACCGCGCGGGCTCCGGCAAGGACTTCAGCAGAAACGAGTGCGCCAGCGGCTCGGGGTGGCTGCCCAGCGGGTCGTACCGGATCGCGGGGCACATGACCAACCGCGGCGCCGATGCCCTGCCATGGAACCGGCCTGCGGTGCAGGGCTACGTCATCGAGCTCGCCGACAAGGTATGCAAGCCCGTGGCCGGCCAGAAGGCAGTCAACCGCACCGACCTGTTCATCCACAGCGAGATGAAGGCCGACGGCACACAGGGCTTCAGCATCTTCGAGGAGGACAGCCTTCGGCGTTGGGAGGGTGACGCCGACTACAGGTCCTCTGGCTGCATCAAGCTCCGCCCGGACGACATCAAGGGGCTGTTCCGTCAGCTCGACCGGGTCGGCTGGCCGAAGAACCTGACTCTCCAGGTCAGCTGACATCTGAGTCCACGTCCCCTGACGCGGCGAGGGCCCGCGGCCACCTGGCTGCGGGCCCTTAGGGTCGCCGGTTGTGACGCATACTTCTGCAGGGATGCCGCCGCTGTGGCAGGACCGTCAGTTTGTCCTGCTCGCATCGGCGCGGATCATCTCGGTTCTGGGCAACGGTTTTGCGCGGGTGGCACTCGGGTTCGCCGTGCTCGGTCTACCTGGGGCTGGTCCGGGTCGGCTGTCGTTGGTGCTGGCCTGCCAGGCGTTGCCTCAACTGGTGTTCATCCTGGTGGGCGGGGTGATCGCAGACCGTATGTCCCGGGTCCGGCTGATGGCCCTTGCCGACTGGGTCGGGATGGCGGCCTATGGAGGTCTCGCGGCCATGGTCCTGACGGGTCGTGCTCCGCTGGTGGCGATGTGCGCGCTGGCTGTCGTCGCGGGCACGGCGACCGCCTTGTTCTCCCCCGCGATGGACGGTGTGCTGCCGCTGCTGGTGTCCAGCGAGCGGCTCCAGCAGGGCAATGCGCTGTTGCGGGTGGGCACCAACATGTCCCTGCTCCTCGGCCTCGCGTTGTCGGGTGTGACCGTGGCGCTGGTCGGAGCGGGCTGGGCGCTGGCGCTGAACGCGGTCTCCTTCGCGGTCAGCGCGGTCCTGGTACTGCGGCTGCGCGTGCCGGGGCGACCGCCGAAGACGTCGTCCGGCTGGACGGATCTGCGGGAGGGATGGCAGGAGTTCTCCTCCCGGCAGTGGCTGTGGTCCGTGGTCGCGCAGTACGCGATCGTGGTCGCCGCGTTGAACGCCAACGTCGGTGTCCTGGGCCCGCTGGTGGCCGAGGAGCACCTGGGCGGCGCACGTGCGTGGTCGGTCATCGTGACGGCCCAGGCTCTCGGCACCGTCGCGGGCGCGGGGCTGGCCGCACGGATCCGGGTGCGACGTCCGGTACTGGTGGCCGTCCTCTCCACGTTCCCGGCCGCCGTACCGATCGCCCTGCTGTCCGCACAGGCGCCGGTGTGGCTGATCGCCGCGGCCATGTTCTGCTCCGGCATCGCCTCGGACATCTTCGCCGTGCTCTGGACGACCACCATCCAGCGGGAGATCCCCGAGGAGGCCCTGTCCAGGGTCAGCTCCTACGAATGGTTCGGCTCGCTGGCCTTCGCGCCCCTTGGTCTCCTCGTCGCCGGTCCCGTTGCCGGCGCCGTCGGTGCCGAGAACGCCCTGGTCGGCTGCGCGCTCATGATCGTGCTGGCCACTGCCGCCGCACTGCTTTCCCCTTCGGTACGCCGTCTCCGGGCACCCGACAGCACCGAAGTCCGGACCGCGGACGGGTCACCGGCGGCTGTGGAGCAGGCCGGGTAGCGGACCAGCACGCTGATCAGCGCTCGCCGTCCCTCGACGGAACATCTGCGGTGGTCAGCGGGTGTACTCGCCGCCGCAGGGTGTGGGCCCCGGAACGGCGTTTCCAGTACGCGACGGTCAGCACGCCCAGCAGTGGCCCCCACAGGGTCAGGGGCGCGTAGCAGACGTAGAACCAGGCAGCTTCCCAGCCGTCGGCTTGACTGGGGTAGTCGGCCGGGAGGTCGCCACCTCGGATCGTCGTACCCCTGACCTGGGAGGCGATGAACAGAAGGGTGAACAGGAGGGTGAGGCTCGCGGCCCCGATGGTTGCCGGGAGGACGGCTGCCCTTCTCGGAACCCGGCGACCGCGAAGGAATGGGATCCAGCGCGGGAACACCTCACCCCAGCGGGCGATCAGACCGATCGCAGCGAACGCGAAGGCCTCGGACAGAACCGACAGGAAGACGATGTACATCCGTTCGGCGAGTCCGCGGCCGTCGCCGAACGCGGCCGGGAGCCGCCAGATACTGGAAGGAAGCACGACCAAGGGCACGGAGTAAGCCAGGAGTCGAATCCGTCGTGACACTCCGGCAACGGGTTCGTGGGCCGCTCGCCATGCGACGCGTAATCGTCCGGGGTGGACGGTAGTGGGTTCTTTGGTGTGCTGGACGAACTGCTGCATGGGCGGTCCTCGGCTTGGATGAACTGCGTTCGGTCCGTTCAGTAATGAAGGTCCCAGTCACCGGGGCTCCGAGCGTCACTCTGAGAGGTGATTCGGCTCCGTCTGACGGCCGACCAAGTGGTGCGACCGGAGGATGACCGCAGTGTGCGGCGGCGCGTCTGACGGCACGGACGGGTACGTGACCGTGGGCGCGGCGGCCGGACGGGGAGCCGCTCAGAAGGCGTCCGGTGAGTCCAGGCCGGTCAGGGCGCCGACGGGGTCGGGGTCGGGGGTGCCGCGGGGCCACCAGTCGTCGTGGCCGGGTTCGGACTCGTAGGCGTACCAGAGGTGGTCGCGCCCGAGGCGGAGCTGGACATGGCCCCGGGGGTGGGTGAGGTGGTTGCGCCAGGGGCGGAAGGCGGGGAGGTCGGCGGCGAGGAGGAGCGGGCGGGCGCGGTCGAAGCGGCCCGCCGGCGGGTCCCAGGGCTCCTCGAGGACGGCGAGGCCGGCCGGGCCGCCCTGGCGCCAGGCGGCTACCGCGCGGGCGAGTTCGGCGGGGGTGCGGCCGGCTGCCCGGGCGAGGGAGGAGTAGAGGGCGCGCGTCGCGGCGGTCAGGCCGGAGCCGGGGCGGGCGGCAGCGAGACGCACGGCGTCGTGCCACAGGGTGAGCCCGCCCACCGGGTCACGGCCGGTGGTGAGCAGGGCGTGCGCGCGGGCGGCGGCGTCGGTGGCCAACTGGTCCAGCGCGAACGGGTCCGGACCGCCGGGGGACGCGGGGTAGACGGGCGGCTGCTCCGGGTGCGGCGGTGGGGGCAACGGGGCTGGGAGCGGCGGGAGTTGGCCGCGTCGGGCGAAGGCGTCGGACGCCCGTACGCCGGGCAGGGGCTCCGGTTCCCTCTCCTGGGCGGCGCGGGCCGCGCGGGCCGCGCTCAGGCGGGACAGCGCGTCGATCACCTCGCGCTCACCGCGTCCGCGCAGCAGGAGCAGCACGAACGGGTCGGCGTCGAGCAGCCGCGCGGTCTGGTAGCAGAGGGCCGCCGCGTGCTTGCAGGGGTGGCCGGAGTCGGGGCAGCTGCATCGCGGGGCGAGGTCGCCGGGGGCGGGTAGCAGCGGGACTCCGCAGTCGGCGAGGGACCGGGGCATCTCCCCGTCGAGCAGGGCCGCGATGTGTCCGGGGCGGTCGGCGGCGGCGTCCAGGAACCGCTCCCAGTCGGCGTCCTCGAACGTCCGCAGCCGCACCTGCACGCGGTAGGGGCGTGGGCGGCTGCCCCGCACGTACGCCAGGACCAGTCCGGGCGTCACCGTGATGGCGTCGACATGTCCTTGCTCGGCGTATCCGCGTCCGCGTGCGAGCCGCGCGGGGTCCAGTGCGCCGCCTTCCAGCGCGGTGACCCACGCCCTCCCCCACCATGTCCCGGCAAAGTCCTCGCCCTCCGAGGCGCGGGGCGGGAACGCGGGGAAGGTGCGACGCAGGTCGCCGTCCCGGGCGGGGGCGGCCATGGACCGGGGTGCGGCGTGTGGGGTGTGCGACGCCGACGGCGGTACCCAACCGGCTGCGGTGCCCCGACCCCGCGCCGGGGCGCCGGACGGTGCGGCGGGGGCGTCTTGGCGGGGGCCCTCATCGGCGGGCAGCTCCCCATGGGGTCCGTCCGCGTCGGCGGGCGGCTCGCGACGGGGATCGTCCGCGTCGGCGGGCAGCTTGCGACGGGGATCGTCCGTACCGGCCGACGGCACCCGGCGAGGATCGACCGCGTGGGCGGGCGGCTCGCGATGGGGATCGTCTGTGTCGGCCGGCATCTGGAAGGCTTCGGTGAGCGCCGCGCGTACCTGGCGGGCCCGCTCGGCGGCGGCGCGGTCGCCGCGCGTGGTGCGGGGGACGCGGGGCGCGCCGCGGCGTCGCTCGGACCCGGTCTGCCCGTGCCGGTCGTCCTCGGCAGTGGTGCGGGCCCGTTCCGCTTCCGCACGGGCCGAGCGCAGAGCCTCCCGGGCTACGTCCCCGGGGCGGCGGGCCGTACCCGTGTCGTCGTCCGGGGCGGTGTCCGCCACGGGGGCAAGCCCGGCGGGGGGTTCGGTGCCCGGTGCCCCGCCGTGCGGCTCGTGCTGCTCTTCCTGGTGCGCCGACCCGGAAGGGGACTCTTCGTCGGTCCCCGCCACCTGCGGCACCGGTCGGTGGTCGGAGGGGCCGCTCAGGCCGTTCCGTGCGGCTGATGTGGGCTCCTCGCCGGGCGCCGCCGACGCTGCGCGGCGGGCGCGGACTGCGCGGCGGAGGGCCTCGCGGGCGGCGTCGCCCGGGCGGTGCGGATGATCGGCCGACTGCCGGTCGGCGGGGGCCGGGTGGTGCGGCTGATCGGCCGACTGCCGGTCGGCGGGGGCCGGGTGGTCCCGTGCCTCGCTGGTCGCCCGAGCGCGGGCGGCGCGCAGGGCCTCGCGTGCCTCGTCGGACGGGCGGGGTGTCATGCCGGCCTCCGCAGGGACACCAGGGCGGACAGGTCGCGGTCGGAGAGTTCGGTCAGGGCCGACTCGCCGGAGCCGAGGATGGCGTCGGCGAGGGCCCGCTTGGACTGCAGCATCTCGGCGATCCGGTCCTCGACCGTGCCCTCGGTGACGAGGCGGTGGACCTGGACGGGCTGGGTCTGGCCGATGCGGTAGGCGCGGTCGGTCGCCTGCTCCTCGACCGCCGGGTTCCACCAGCGGTCGAAGTGCACGACGTGGCCCGCGCGGGTGAGGTTCAGGCCGGTGCCGGCCGCCTTGAGGGAGAGCACCAGGACGGGGGTCGCGCCGCTCTGGAAGCGGTCCACCATGCGCTCCCGCTCCGGCACCGGCGTACCGCCGTGGAGGAGGTCGACCGGGACCGCGCGCCCGGCCAGGTGGGCGGTGATCAGGCGGGCCATCCCGACGTACTGCGTGAACACCAGGGCCGAGCCGTCCTCGGCGAGCAGGGTGTCGAGCAGTTCGTCCAGCAGGGCCAGCTTGCCCGAGCGGGCGGCGAGCCGGTCGCCTCCGGCCGGGGTGTGCTCCTCCTTCAGATACAGCGCCGGGTGGTCGCAGATCTGCTTGAGCGAGGTCAGCAGCTTCAGCACCAGTCCGCGGCGGCCCATGCCCTGCGCGGTCTCGATGGCGGTCATCGACTCGCGCACCACCGCCTCGTACAGCGCCGCCTGTTCGCGGGTGAGGGGAACGGGGTGGTCGGTCTCGGTCTTGGGCGGCAGTTCGGGGACGATGCCGGGGTCGGACTTCTTGCGCCGCAGGAGGAAGGGGCGGACCAGGCGGGCGAGGCGCTCGGCCGCCTCCTCGTCCTCGCCGGTCTCCACCGCGCGCGCGTGCCGGGCGCGGAAGGACTTCAGGGGGCCGAGGAGTCCCGGGGTCGTCCAGTCGAGCAGGGCCCACAGTTCGGAGAGGTTGTTCTCCACGGGTGTACCGGTGAGGGCCACGCGGGCGGGGGCCGGGATGGTACGCAGTGCCTTGGCCGTCGCGGAGTGGGGGTTCTTGACGTGCTGGGCCTCGTCGGCCACGACCATGCCCCACCGGTGTCCGGCGAGGTCCGGCGTGGCGGAGCGCATGGTGCCGTAGGTGGTGAGGACGAAGCCGCCGTCCAGGCCGTCCAGGGTGCGGTCGGGACCGTGGAAGCGGCGGACGGGGACGCCGGGTGCGAACCGGGTGATCTCGCGCTGCCAGTTGCCGAGCAGCGAGGCCGGGCAGACCACCAGGGTCGGTTCGCGGCGGGCCCGTTTCAGGTGCAGGGCGATGAGGGTGATCGTCTTGCCGAGGCCCATGTCGTCGGCGAGGCAGCCGCCGAGGCCCAGGGACGTCATGAGGTCGAGCCAGGCCAGGCCGCGGAGCTGGTAGTCGCGCAGGGTGGCGTCCAGGCCGGGTGGTGGTGCGGCAGGCCGCACGCCGGCGGTCAGGCGGTCGCGGAGGGCGGCCAGGGCTCCGGCTGGGACCGCCTCGACGGTCTCTCCGTCGACCTCCGCATGGCCGGTGAGGGCGACGGACAGCGCGTCGACCGGGTCGAGCAGTCCCAGGTCGCGCTTGCGGGCCTTGCGGACGAGGGCCGGGTCGACCAGCACCCACTGGTCGCGCAGGCGGACGACGGGGCGGTGGGCCTCGGCCAGGGCGTCCATCTCCGCCTCGGTGAGCGGATCGCCGCCGAGGGCGAGCTGCCAGCCGAACCGCAACAGGTCCTCGGTCTCGAAGAAGCCCGTGCCGTCGGTGGCCGAGCCGGGGGCCGGGCGGACCACCGCGGTGGCGGTCAGGTCCTGGGCGAGGTCCCGGGGCCAGTGCACGGCGACGCCGGCCGCGGCGAGCCGGGTGGCCGCCACGCCGAGCAGATCGCCCAGTTCGTCCTCGGACAGGGCCAGCACATCGGGTACGTCCTGGTCGGAGAGCCGGTCGAGCGGCGCCCAGACGCGCGCCGCGCGGCGTACGGCGAGGGCGGCGTCCACCCGCGCGCGGGGGCCGAAGGCGCTGTCCGCCTCGCCTGCCCACAGGGCGGCCGCGTCGGCCACCAGGGTCGGGTCGGCGAGGCTGTGCACCTGCACGATCGCCGCGCCCGCGCTCCGCGCACCGCCCCCGTCCCGGCCACCGTCCGCGCCTGAGCCCGCGCCCGGGTCGAAGAGATCGTAGGCGGACAGGTCCAGGCGGAGGGAGATCCGTACCCCGGCGTCCATGCCGGCGGCGACCTCGGCGGCCCAGTCGTGGGCGTCGGGCAGCCGCTGGGCCCGGCGGGCGGCGAACGGCGGTCCCGCGGCGTACGGCGCGGCCGGTGTTCGGGGCAGGGTGTCGGCGACCGCGTCGAGGAAGGCGCGCACGAGGGCCTCGGGCCGGGGCAGCCGGAGCGGGCCGGTGCCGGAGAGGGGCACGGCGTGGCCTTCGGGGGGCAGGGCGGCGGCCACCGCGCGCAGATGCGCCACGTCGTCCGGTTCGAGCGGGCCGGCGCGCCAGGCGTCGTGGCCGGCCGCGGTCAGTCCGGGGAGCAGCCGGCCGCGGGCGGTGAGTCGCAGCGCGTGCAGGGCGGCGGCGCCCCAGCAGGCGGTGGCGGGGTGGGCGGCGGGGTCGTGCCGGGCGCGGACCAGCAGCGGCAGGGCTTCGTCGACGGGGAGGGTGAGGGCGGGGACCGTCCGCCGCCGTACCCCGGTGCCGTGCGGGCGGACGACGGTGAGGTCGGTACGTCGCGCGGGTTCGGGGGCGTCGGGCCTCTCGTCGGGGTCAGGGGCGTCGGGCCCGTCGGGGCCGCCCTCGGGGTCGTAGAAGGCGATGCGTCCGTCGCGCGGGAGGGGTGCGGGCAGGAAGACGGCCGCGAACCGCGCGGGGAGGTCGGCGGGCGCCCGGCCGGGCTCGGGCGTGTCCCGCCCGGCCGTCATGGCGTGCTCACTCATACGCCTTGTCACCTCCTCCCCCGCGTGCCGGATCAGTCGTCTCCGACTCTACGGGCGGGGTCCGACAATCGGCCCTGGGCCGCCGGGCGTGAGGGCCGGGGCCCGGAGGTCAGGGCACGGTGCGGGAGACGACGTACACCCTCGGGTATCCCGGCTTGTCGTGGTTGACGACGACCTCGCGCGTGGGCGCCGGGTCCTTCTGCACGTGGACCAGGCCCGACCAGGTGCCGGGTCCGTCGAAGGTCCAGCCGGTGATCTCCCGGTCGCGGTCGTTGATGGGGAGGTCGTCCCGCTTCAGCTCGCTCTCCTGTACGCCCATGCCGGCGAGGAAGGCGCTCAGTCCCGCGTCGGTGGTCTCGAACTCGACGTACAAACGGCTGGTCTTCCAGTTGTTGGTCTCGTACGAGGCCACCCACCAGGCCGGGTGCGGGAGGGGCACCTGGTAGAGGCGGCGCTGGAGCCTCGACGGCCAGCCCTCGGTGAGGCCGGTCGCGGAGTACCTGGCCTCCTTGTCCTTGCCGCTGGCCCGGCTCTGCGCCGCCGAGATCATCAGGTAGCCGGCGGGGACGCCGATGAGCAGCACGATGATCAGCAGGGTGAGTGCCCTGCGGCGGACCATGTGGCGCCGGTCCTCGGCCGGGTGGGGCTCGCCCGGGACGTTCGACTGCTGGGGCAACTCCGCGGTCACAGGGACTCCCGGGTGGTACGGAGGCTCTCCGCGTACCGCTCGTAGCGCTCGTACCGCTCGACCCGGCGGCGCTTGGCCCGGCGGAAGCGGCGGGCGACGAGACGGGCGAGGTCGGCGGCACCGACCATGCCGGCCTCGGGGCCGAGCTGGGCGCGGACGATCCGGGCCTCGGGGCGGTAGCCGCGGCCGGTGAGGTGGCGCTTGAACGCGTCCCGCGCGGGGCCGATCAGCAGATCGTCGGCGGCGGAGACGCCCCCGCCTACGACGAAGCAGGAGGGGTCGAGGGCGGCGGCGAGGTTGGCGATTCCCACGCCGAGCCACTGGCCGATGTCCTGGAGCAGCTCGATGCACATGGCGTCGCCGTCACGGGCCAGCTCGGTGATCATCGGGCCGCTGATGTCCGCGATGTTGCCCTTGACGTGCTCGATGATGCCGTAGGCGACCGGCGAGTCGGCGGCGGCCAGCTCGCGCGCCTCGCGGACCAGCGCGTTGCCGGAGCTGTACTGCTCCCAGCAGCCGCGGTTGCCGCAGGGGCAGCGGTGGCCGCCCGGGACGACCTGCATATGGCCGAACTCGCCGGCCACTCCGTACTTGCCGCGCTTGACCTGCCCGTCCTCCAGGATCGCGCCGCCGATGCCGGTGCCCAGGGTGATCATCACCAGGTGGTCCTCGCCGCGTCCGGCGCCGAAGCGCCACTCGGCCCAGGCGGCGGAGTTGGCGTCGTTGTCGACGAGGACCGGGACGGCGAGGCGGTCGGCGAGGCGGTCCCGCAGCGGCTCGTTGCGCCAGGACAGGTGGGGGGCGAACAGCACGCGGTTGCGGTCGGCGTCGACCCAGCCGGCGGCGCCGATGCCGACGGCGTGCACGTCGTGCCGGTCGGAGAGGTCCAGCACCAGCTCGACGATCGTGTCCTCGACGACTTTCGGGCTCTTGGACTTGTCCGGGGTCTCCGTGCGGAGCCGCTCCAGGATGTTGCCGTCGGCGTCCACGACGCCCGCCATGACCTTGGTGCCGCCGATGTCGATGCCCACCGTGGGGACGCGGGGCGCCGTCAGGAGGGAGCGGCGCTCCCGGGTGCCGACGGTTCTCAGGACCGGGGCGCGGCGGGAGCCGATGGGGGCGGTGAAGTCGCGGTAGGTGCTCATCGTGTGCGATTCTGCCGCACCGGTGCGCCGATTGCGGTATGGGGCAGGTGGGGGACGGGGAGCGGCCGCTCCACCTCCGGTCACCGGTCGCATTGTCCGGACATTGCGACGTGCGTGGGGCTACGGCCGTACGAGCAGCTGGAACTCGAAGGAGTAGCGCGAGGGCCGGTAGGTGTGGGTGCCGAACTCCACCGCGCGGCCCGTGTCGTCGAACGTGACGCGCTGCATGGTGAGCAGCGGGGCGCCGGTCTGCTCCCCCAGCCGCTCGGCCTCGGCGGCGGTGGCGGCCCGGGCGCCGATGGTCTGCCGGGCGCTGTGCAGGGTGATCCCGGCGGCCCGCATCAGCCGGTACAGGCCGGTGGCCTCGAGCTGTGCGGTGTCCAGGTCGAGCAGTCCGGTCGGCAGGTAGTTGCACAGGTACGCCATCGGCTCCCCGTGGGCGAGCCGCAGCCGTTCGATGCGGTGCGCCTCACTGTCCTCGGGCACGCCGAGCGCCGCCGCCACCTCGGCGGACGCGGCGACGACGGTGTTGACCAGCACCTTGGTGGTGGGGCGCTGGCCGGCCGACTCCAGGTCGTCGTAGAGGCTGCTGAGTTCCAGCGGGCGCTTGACCTGGCTGTGCACCACCTGGGTACCGACCCCTCGCCGCCGCACCAGCAGGCCCTTGTCGACGAGCGACTGAATGGCCTGGCGGACGGTGGGCCGGGACAGACCGAGCCGCGCGGCGAGCTCGATCTCGTTGCCCAGCAGGGTGCCGGGGGTCAGCGCGCCGTGCTCGATCGCGGACTCCAGCTGCTGGGACAGCTGGAAGTACAACGGCACGGGGGAGCCGCGGTCGACGCTCAACTCCAGTTGTACGGTCGGGTCCACTTCTGGTTTCGGCACGGCCCGAGCGTAGTCCCGTGGGCTGTTGACGGGAAGTTGTGTAGTTCGGTTGTCCGGACATGCGCATTGACAGGGAGCGATGCGGGGCCCACTTTGTTTCCATGCGCATCGGGGTCATCGGTACGGGCCGTCTCGGCACCATTCACGCTCACACACTCAGCAAGCACCGGGACGTCGGTTCCCTGATCCTCACGGACGTGGATCCGGCGCGGGCGCAGGCCCTCGCCCACCGGCTCGGGGAGACGGCGGCACCGGGGGTGGACGAGATCTACACCTGGGGAGTCGACGCCGTGGTGATCACGGCGGCCACGTCCGCCCACGCCGATCTGATCGGCCGGGCGGCACGCGCGGGGCTGCCGGTGTTCTGCGAGAAGCCCATCGCCCTGGACCTGGCCGGCACGTTACAGGCGATCACGGAGGTCGAGACCGCCGGGACCGTGCTGCAGATGGGCTTCCAGCGCCGCTTCGACGCCGGTTACACGGGTGCGCGGGAGGCGGTGCGCTCGGGCCGGCTGGGGCGGCTGCACACCGTACGGACGATGGCCGGCGACGCGGAGCCGCCGCCCGCCGGGTATCTGCCGCAGTCCGGCGGTCTGTACCGGGACACCCTGATCCACGACTTCGACATCCTGCGCTGGGTGACCGGCCGGGAGATCACGGAGGTCTACGCGGCCGGGTCCGACGCCGGCCCCGCCATGTTCCGCGAGGCGGGCGACGTCGACACCGGTGCGGCGCTGCTCACCCTCGACGACGGCACGCTCGCCGCGGTCACCGCGACCCGGCTGAACGGCGCCGGCTACGACGTGCGCATGGAGCTCGCCGGGGAGCGGGACCAGATCGTCGTCGGCCTGGACGACCGCACGCCGATCGCGTCCACCGAGCCGACCGGGCCACCGGCCGCCGACAAGCCGTGGACGGGGTTCCTGGAGCGGTTCGGGCCCGCGTACGAGGCGGAGCTGATCGCGTTCGTCGAGGTGGTCCTGGGCGAACGGGCCAATCCATGTGACGGGCGGGAGGCGCTCCAGGCGCTGCTGGTCGCGGAGGCGTGCGAGCTGTCGCGGCGGGAGCACAGACCGGTCCGCCCGAGCGAACTGCTGAGCGGGTCGGCGGCGGCGTTGGCCTGACGAGGCGGGCGGGCGGGGCGACGCCTGACGTGCGGGCCGGGCGGGGCGGCCGGGTCAGGGCGACGGGACCGGCGCGACCGTGCCCTGCGCGACCGCGCACAGCATCGCCACGCGGACCACGGCATCGCGCCGGCCGGCGTGCGCGACCTCCGCGCGGGCGCGCAGGGTGCGGCCGTCCCTCACCTTCGCCGCCGGCGCCGTTCTCGGCACGGACGTGCTGACCGGAGGCTTCTCCGTCCAGTACCTGCGCCACGGAGGTGTGGCGCAGTGAGCAGCGCTTCCTTCTGAGAGCGACGCTCGCTTCCTAGAGTCGTGCTTCTCTTCGCGAGCGGTGCTCTTCTCTGAGGTTGGCGCTCTTCTTTGGGATTGGCGCTCACCTTCGAGAGCGGTGCTCCCTTCGAGAGCGGCGCTTTCGCCCGCTGCGGCCCCAGGAGTCTGCTGAGAGCTGGCTCTCCACGGCCTACCTGCCGGTGTCGAGTGCGGGGGCCGGGGGCGGGGACGGGGACATGGAACGTGGCTCCTCAGGGGCGGACGGGTGACCGGTCGGGGGTTAGGGCCGGTCGGTCTCCTCCAGCACGCCGGCGCCGTGGGCGACCGGTCGGAGATCAGGGCCCGTCGGTCACCTCCAACAGGCCCGCGTCGTAGGCGACCGGTCGCGGATCAAGGCCCCTCGGACTCCCCAGCAGGCCCGCGTCCTGGGCGACCGGTCGCGGATCAAGCCCCCTCGGACTCCCCAGCAGGCCCGCGTCGTAGGCGACCGGTCGCGGATCAAGCCCCCTCGGACTCCCCAGCAGGCCCGCGTCGTAGGCGACCGGTCACGGATCAGGGCCCCTCGGACTCCTCCAGCAAGCCTGCGTCGTGGGCGAGGAGGGCGATCTGTACGCGGTTGTTCAGGGCGAGCTTGGCCAGGATTCGGGAGACGTGGCTCTTCACCGTGGCCACGCTCATGTAGAGCTCCGCGGCGATCTCGGCGTTGGCCAGGCCCCGGCCGACGGCGACGGCGACCTCGCGTTCGCGGTCGTTGAGGTCCTCGATGCGCGCACGCGCGCGGGTGCGCCGCAGGTCGGTTCCGGTGCCGGCGGCGTGGGCCATCAGCTGCCGGGTGACCGTGGGCGACAGCACCGGGTCACCGGCCGCGACCCGGCGCACCGCGGCGAGGATCTCGGCGGGCGGGGTGTCCTTGAGCACGAAGCCGGCGGCGCCCGCGCGGAGCGCCCGCAGCACCTGCTCGTCCGCGTGGAAGGTGGTGAGCAGCACGACCTGCGGGGCGTCCTCGCGCCGGCGCAGCGCCTCCGTCGCGGTGAGACCGTCCACTGTCGGCATCCGGATGTCCATGAGGACGACGTCCGGGCGGGTCCGGTCGACGAGTGTCTCGACCTCGCCGCCGTCGGCCGCCTCGCCGACGATCTCGATGTCGTCGGCGCCGCCCATCATGAAGGACAGCCCGGCCCGTACCAGCGGGTCGTCGTCGACGAGGAGCAGTCTGATGGCAGTCATGTGCGGTACGTAATCACGGCCGGGCGGGGCGGCGACACACGGACGGTGCGATCCACCGGGACCTGTTCACGCCCACGGCAGCCTCGCCCGTACCTCGAACCCGCCGTCGGGGGTGGGTCCGTGCCGCAGGGTACCGCCGGCCAGGGTGGCGCGCTCGGTGAGCCCGATCAGGCCCTGCCCGGCGCCGGGAACGTGCGGTACGCCGCCCTCCGGGGCGGGATTGCGGACGGTCACGGCGAGGCCGCCCCCCGGCCCGCCGGTGACCGTCACGGTGACCTCCGTGCCGGGTGCGTGCTTACGGGCGTTGGTCAGGCACTCCTGGGCGATCCGGTAGGCGGTGCGGCCTACGGAGGCCGGGACGGCGGCCGGTTCGGTGACCCGCTGGTCGAGGATGACCTTCATGCCGGCCCCCCGGGACTCGGCGACCAGGGTGTCGAGGGCCGCGAGCGTCGGCTGCGGCCGGCCCGCGTCGTCGGAGTCGCCGGCCCGCAGCACCCCGATGATCTCCCGCAGGTCCTGCAGCACCTCGTGCGCGCTCTCCCGGATCACCCCCGCCGCCCGTGCGATCTGCTCACGCGGTGCGTCGGGCCGGAACTCCAGCGCGCCCGCGTGCACGCTCAGCAGCGTCAGCCGGTGCGCGAGCACGTCGTGCATCTCCCGCGCGATGGCCTCCCGCGCCAGCCGCTGCGCCTGTTCGGCACGCAGCCGTGCCTCCGTCTCGGCCCGCCGGGCCCGGTCCCTGAGGCTCAGCATGAGCTGCCGTTTGGACCGGACGAACATGCCCCAGCCGACGACGGCGGCCGTCAGCACCACGAACAGAATGAGCGCGGCGAGGTACGGCAGGTCCGGGTCGGGACGCCACCAGAGGTAGAGCGGCACCAGCACCATGTGGGCACCGGCCACCCAGGCCACGTACCGGAAGGGCCGGTGCACGGCGAGCGTGAACAGGGCGATCATGGCGACTCCGCCGGAGGTCTCCGAGACGAAGCTGACCGGAACCATGCCCGCGGCCAGACCGAACGGCCACCGCCGGCGCAGCCAGACCGCGGCGCAGGCGAGCGCCCCGATCACCTGGTCGGTCAGGGCCAGCGGCTCCGGGACGGAGGCGTTGCCGGCGAGGGTTTCGGCACCCGCCAGACCCACCAGGGCGGCCAGCACGAAGCAGGCGAAGTCGACGACCCAGTCGCGCGCGGTACGGCGGGGACGCCGGCCGGAGCGGTGCGCGTCGGGGTCGAGTTGGTGGATGACGGCGGACGGGAAGAACCATCGGGGCCCCGTGAACACCGGGGCGGTCTGCGCCGCCTTGTCACCAGTCACGGTCGACAAATCTACGCAGGGGTCGGCTGGCGCAGCGCGTCGCGGGACGGATGGGATACCTAAGTCGCGGCACCGCAGACTTTTGGCGCTTCGGCCGGCCGGGATTACGGTCCTCCGTCGGGCCGGGCTGCGCCCCTCGGCCGATGCGGGCGAACGGTGTGCGGGGCGAGAGTCGGTGGCATGAAGCAGACGCTGGAAGTGCTGGGGTTCCTCGCCGGGGTGCAGGGTGTGGCGGGTCTGGTGAGTGAGTTCGCCGGCTGGGACTGGGGGCTCGTCCACCGGTTCGGGTTCCTCGACGGTTACGAGCTTTTCGCGAGCATCGCCCTGCTGGTGCTGTGCGGCGCCCTGTTCGCGGCGGCGGAGAGCCGGAACGCCGGCTGACGACCCGGGGTCGCCGGGGGTGTGCGGGCGTGTGCGGGCGATGAGGGCCGTACGACGCCCCCCGTCCCGCTCCCCTCAGTACCGCTCCCCGGCTCCCCGCACCACCGCGACCGGGCAGTGCGCGTGGTGCAGCAGGGCCTGACTGACCGAGCCCAGGAGGAGCCCGGCGAAGCCGCCCCGTCCCCGGGCGCCGACGACGACGAGCTGGGCGGACCGGCTCGCCTCGATCAGTACCTCGCGCGCGCCGCCTCGCACCGTCCGCTGCTCGACCACCACGTCCGGGTGGCGGTCCCGGTGGCCGGCCAGGGCCTCGGAGAGCAGACGCTGCTCCTCCTCGGCGAGGGCTCCCGGCTCGTACGCGTACGGCTCCGACGGGTCCTGCGGCGGGGGCAGCGGCGCGTTCCACGGGGTCCAGGTGTGCAGTGCCACCAGCGGCGCCTTGCGCAGGGCGGCCTCGGCGAAGGCGAACTCCACGGCCTTGCGTCCGGCGGCCGAGCCGTCGACGCCCAGCACGATCGGGCCCTCGGTCGCCGGCTGCTCGCGCACCACCAGGACGGGACAGCGGCCGTGGGCCACCAGATGCACCGCCGTCGACCCCACCAGCAGGCCGACGAACCCGCCCATGCCCCGGGAGCCGACCACCACCAGGTCGGCGCCGCGCGACTGCGCCTCCAGAACGGTCAGCGGCTCACCGGTCAGCACGACCTGGTCGATCTTCACCTCGGGGGCCGCCGCTCGGGCCCGCTCGACCGCCTCGCTCATGAAGCGGTCGACGAGGTTGCGCAGCCCGCTTTCCGGCGGGCCGATCGTCGACGGGGCCATGGGCACGTGCATGGCGGGCCAGAGGAATGCGTGCACCACGCGCAGGCCCGCTCCCCGCAATGCCGCCTCCCGCGCGGCGGCCTCCGCTGCGGTGAGCCCTGACGCCGAACCGTCTACGCCCACGACCACGAGACCGTTCACCATACCTCCTCATGCGCTGGGGTCCGGTTTCTTACGTTCAGGATCCCCCGGACGCGCTTGCCTGTCCTGGGCCCGTCGGGCCGTGGTGAGGGGCCGAACGGGCCGGTCCGCGAGGCGGGATGGGTGACAGGTGCCCCCCGTGTACCGCGGCTGGCGTTGTGGCCGCCGTACGAGGTTGCTCTGCCGGCGTTGCCGGGTGCCGCTGCGCCCACCCGTGCCGCCCCAGCGGCACGACTGCCCGCAGCTGCGGCGGCGTGGGCTGCTCGCATCTGCGGCGGCACGAACTGCTCACAGCTGCGGTGGCAGGGGCTGCACGCAGCTGCGGCGGCACGACTGCACGCAGCTGCGGCGGCACGGCGGCACGGCGGCGCGATCGCTCGCGTTTACTGCTCGTCCGTCAGGGAGCCGTGGAGTCTTAGGCGGGAGATGCCGCCGTCTGGGTAGATGTCGATGCGGGCGTGGGTGGCGAGGGCGGGGGTGGGGAGGATGAAGCGGTGGTTGGTGTCGGGTTGGAGGGGGGTGCGGGGGAGGATTTCGCGCCAGTCGGCGTTGTCTCCGTCCTTCACCGACACCGATGCCCAGCCGGCGCTGTTGCCCTTCAGGTATGCCGTGTCGATCTCCACGGCGCGGATCCGCGCCCGCCCCACCAGCCGGTAGCGGATCCAGTCGTGGCCGCGGTCGCGGCGGCGCCGGGTCTCCCAGCCGTCGTCCATCTTGCGGGAGCGGCCCGGCGCGATGGTGTTGGTGGCCGGTGAGTAGAAGCGGTCGGAGGCGTCCTCCACCCGGCCACCGTTCTCCAGGGCGACGACGTCGAAGGTGCCGAGCGCGGCCAGCCACGCCGGGTCCGGGACGACCTCGCCGTACACGCGCAGCCGGGCGATACCGCCGTCGGGGTGCTGCTTGAGGCGCAGATGGGTGAAGCGCTCGTCGGACGTCACGGCGAAACCGTTGGCCGCGTGGCCGCCGACCGGGGTGCGCGGCACCAGCGTCGTCCACTTCACGTCGTCCGCGAGCAGCTCCTCCGGTGACGGGGCGCCCTCCACACAGGTGCCCTCGACGGACACGGCCTGCGGGTAGTTGCCGCGGAAGTGGGCGGTGTCGACGACGATGCCGCGGACGATGCCGGGCGCGCCGAGCCGGATCAGCGCCCAGTCGTGGTCCTCGGCCGTCGGCCAGGGGTCCCCGGCGGAGGCGCCGCGGCGCCGCCGGGTCTCCCAGCCGTCCATGATCTTGCCCTTGTGCCCGAAGTGCTCGGGGTCGAACTCGGCGCGCCCGGGCAGCAGGAGGTTCTCACGCTGGGCGAAGAACTCGTCGTTGGCGGCGATGACACCGGCACCGAGCCGGCGGTCGGCGAGGTCGGCGTGGTGGGTGAAGGGGAAGTCGGCGGTGCGGTAGTCCGCGTACGGGTCGCCTCCGCTGTAGGGGTGTGCGTCGCCGGTGAAGCGCTCGATCGCCGTCACGGTGATCCGGTCCTGCCTTTCGGGTGTCAGTGGGTACGGGTGAGCAGTCGGCCCTTCGGTTCGGTGAACTCGCCGTCGGCCATGATGCGCCGGCCGCGCAGCCAGGTGGACCGGACGACGCCGTGAAGGGTGCGGCCCGCGTACGCCGTCACGCGGTTGCGGTGCTGGAGCGCCGCCGGGTCGACGGTGAAGGTCTCGTCGGGGGCGAGGACGGCGAAGTCGGCGTCGCGGCCGGGCGCGATGGCGCCCTTGCGCGCGTCGAGACCGGCCAGCCGGGCCGTTCGCGTCGACATCCAGCGCACCACGTCGTCCAGGCCGTGGCCGCGTCTGCGGGCCTCGGTCCAGACGGCCGGGAGGCTGAGCTGGAGGCCGGAGATGCCGCCCCAGGCGGTGGAGAAGTCGTCCGTCTTGAGGTCGGCGGTGGACGGGGAGTGGTCGGTGACGACGCAGTCGATGGTGCCGTCCGCCAGGGCCTGCCAGAGCAGGTCCTGGTTGGCGGCCTCGCGGATGGGCGGGCAGCACTTGAACTCGCTGGCGCCGTCCGGGACTTCTTCCGCGGTGAGGGTGAGGTAGTGGGGGCAGGTCTCGACCGTGACCCGGACGCCGTCGGCCTTGGCCGCGGCGATCACGGGCAGCGCGTCGCTGGAGGAGAGGTGCAGGACGTGCACCCGCGCGCCCAGTCGTTTCGCCTGGTCGACGAGGTGGGCGATCGCGGTGTCCTCGGCGTCGCGGGGCCTGGAGGCGAGGAAGTCGGCGTATCGGGGGCCGCCGTGCTGCGGGGCGGCGGCGAGGTGGTGCGGGTCCTCGGCGTGCACGATCAGCAGGCCGTCGAAGGCGGCGATCTCCGCGAGGGAGCGGGCCAGTTGTTCCTGGCCGAGGTGCGGGAACTCGTCCACGCCGGAGGGCGACAGGAAGGCCTTGAAGCCGAAGACACCGGCCTCGTGCAGCGGACGCAGGTCCTTGACGTTGTCCGGCAGGGCACCGCCCCAGAAGCCGACGTCGATATGGGCCTGGTCGGCGGCGACGCGCTGTTTGGTGCGCAGGTGGCCGACGGTGGTGGTCGGCGGGAGGGAGTTGAGCGGCATGTCGATCAGGGTGGTGATGCCGCCGGCCGCCGCCGCGCGGGTGGCGGTCCAGAAGCCCTCCCACTCGGTGCGCCCGGGGTCGTTGACATGCACGTGGGTGTCGACGAGGCCGGGCAGCAGGACGTCGTCGCCGAGGTCTTCGAGGCGGGCGCCGCCGGGGACGGGTGCCTCGTACGGCTGTACGGCCGTGATGGTGCCGTCGGTGACCGCGACGGACGCGGCGCGCGTTCCCTCGGGAGTGATGACGCGCGTCGAGCGCAGCACCAGTTCGGCGTCGGACACCCGGGGTCCTCCTGACTTCCACCTGACGGAATTCAACGTTCTGTTGAAGGAGTCTTCCCTTCGGTCTCCGCCCCGTCAAGGGCACATATCGAGGGCACACTTCCCGCACGGCAGGGTCGACGGCCCACCCTGGACGATTCCACTAAGCGGAATTAGACTTTCGGTAAGCAGAACGTAGTTACGCACAAGCGGGGAGTCAACCGGCCGCCGGGTAGGCTGCTCCCCTTGCCGCCCGCCTCAATCTGCCTTTCCTGCCGCCTCGAAAGGAACGCGCTCGTGCCGACGTCCAGCGCCAGCACCACCGACTCCGCCCGGCCCGCCGCCAGTGGCGGTGTGCAGTCCCTCGAGCGCGCCTTCGACCTGCTCGAACGGATGGCGGACGCGGGCGGCGAGGTCGGCCTGAGCGAGCTGTCCGCGAGCAGCGGTCTGCCGCTGCCGACGATCCACCGCCTGATGCGCACGCTGGTCGCGTGCGGCTATGTGCGCCAGCAGCCCAACCGCCGGTACGCGCTCGGCCCCCGGCTGATCCGGCTCGGCGAGTCCGCCTCCCGGCTGCTGGGCACCTGGGCCCGGCCCTATCTGGCGCGCCTGGTGGAGGAGACCGGCGAGACGGCGAACATGGCGCTGCTCGACGGGGACGAGATCGTGTACGTGGCACAGGTGCCCTCGAAGCACTCCATGCGGATGTTCACCGAGGTCGGGCGGCGCGTCCTGCCGCACTCCACCGGCGTGGGCAAGGCCCTGCTGTCCGGCTTCCCGCCGGAGGAGGTACGGGCGCTGCTGGGCCGCACGGGCATGCCGGCCGCGACGGACAAGACCATCACCACCCCGGAGGGCTTCCTCGCGGCGCTGGAGGACGTGCGCCGCCAGGGCTACGCGGTCGACGACAACGAGCAGGAGATCGGCGTCCGCTGTCTCGCGGTCCCGGTGCCGGACTCCCCCACGGCGGCGGCGATCTCGATCTCGGGCCCCGCGGGCCGGGTCACGGAGTCGGCGACGGAGAGGATCGTCCCGGTCCTCCAGCAGATCGCGGTGGAACTCTCCCAGGCGCTCACCACCCCCGGAACCGCCCCCGGAACCACCCCCGGCGCCTGACCGCCCGGCGCCTCGTCCGTACGGACGTGCGTCAACCGCGTGGTGACGGGCCGAGCAGGTCCACCGCCTCGCGGAGTTCGCGTACGCCCGGCCCCAGCGCGCTGACCGAGCCGATGGCACCCGCGACCAGCAGCAGGGAGCGGCGCAGCCGGGGGATCTCGGGATCGTCGGCCGCGGCCAGTGCGGCCAGCGCGGCGAGTTCCTCCTCCGCGATGCTCCGGTCCCGGAACTCCGCGGGATGGGCGGCCAGTTGGCGGCGTAACCGGGACACGGCGGAGCGCAGCTCCGCCACCCGCGGGTCCACCTGACCGCCCGGCACCCGCCTCTGCTCCACGCTCCGCAACACAGTCCTCCCCCTGGCACGTCGATGTGCGCCGCCACGGCCGGCCCTCAGTACCCCGCCGGCCGGTGCGCGCCAGTAAACGCCACCCCGGGGCCTTTGCGCCAGTCCGCTGCGTCATCGACTTGTTTCGCAGCGTGACATGGTGGCCCGGGGCACCCATTCCGGCCACCGTCCCCGCACCGCGCGGCGGGTGCGATATGCAGGACGCATGACGGACGACGAAGCTCAGGTCGCGGGAGTGCTGCTGGCGGCAGGCGGCGGGCGGCGCCTCGGCGGGCGGCCGAAGGCCCTGCTCACCCACCGGGGGCGCCCCCTTGTGGAGCACGCGGCGGCGATGCTCCGCGCGGGCGGCTGCGCGCGTGTGCACGTGGTGCTCGGCGCGCGGGCGGACGAGGTGCGCGCCCGCGCCGCCCTGCCGGACTGCGTGCTCGTCGACAATCCGGCGTGGGAGCAGGGCATGGGCGCCTCGCTGCGGGCGGGTCTGGACTCCCTGACCGGCACGGGGGCGCGGGCGGCGCTGGTCTGCCTGGTCGACCAGCCGGGAATCGGTCCGGAGGCGGTCGCCCGGGTGCTCGGCGCGTACGAGTCCCCCCGGTCCCTGATCTCGGCCGCCTACGACGGCGTGCGCGGTCATCCCGTGCTGTTCGGCGCCGACCACTGGCCGGGGATCGCCGCTAGTGCGACCGGCGACCGAGGGGCACGCGCCTATCTCAAGGAGCACGCGGACCGGGTGACCCTGGTCGAGTGCGGTGACGTGGCGGAGGCGTACGACATCGACACCGAAGCCGATCTGGCGCACCTTGAATGAGCCGGGATGGCACCGGGCGCCAGGTTCGTTCGACCCGGAGAATCTCGACATCAACAAAACATTGAACTTCCACTATGAGGAAACTAGTCTCCACTGATCAGAAGCGCCCGACGTCCGTACGGGCGTCCGCAGCCCTATCCGGGCCGACCGGCACCCGGTGCCATGCACGCCGAAGGAAGTGACAGCTGATGTCCGCACCAGCGCCGTCCCCGCTGGCCATCGTCGACGCCGAGCCCCTGCCCCGGCAGGAGGAGGTCCTGACCGAGCCGGCGCTCGCCTTCGTCGCCGCGCTGCACCGGCGGTTCACGCCCCGGCGCGACGAGCTCCTCGCCCGCCGCGCGGAGCGCCGTGCCGAGATCGCCCGCACCTCGACGCTCGACTTCCTCCCGGAGACGGCCGCGGTGCGCGCGGACGACTCCTGGAGGGTGGCGCCCGCGCCCGCGGCCCTCGAAGACCGGCGGGTCGAGATCACCGGCCCCACCGACCGCAAGATGACCATCAACGCCCTCAACTCCGGCGCCCGGGTCTGGCTCGCGGACTTCGAGGACGCCTCGGCGCCCACCTGGGAGAACGTGGTCACCGGCCAGCTCAACCTCATCGACGCCTACACGCGGAACATCGACTTCACCGACCCGCGGTCCGGCAAGTCCTACGCCCTGCGCCCGAACGAGGAGCTGGCGACGGTCGTCATGCGCCCGCGCGGCTGGCATCTGAACGAGCGTCACCTCACCGACGCCGACGGCACGCCGGTCCCCGGCGCGCTCGTCGACTTCGGTCTGTACTTCTTCCACAACGCCAAGCGGCTGATCGACCTCGGCAAGGGGCCGTACTTCTACCTCCCGAAGACCGAGTCCCACCTGGAGGCCCGGCTGTGGAACGAGGTGTTCGTCTTCGCGCAGGACTACCTGGGCGTGCCCCAGGGCACCGTGCGCGCCACCGTCCTGATCGAGACGATCACCGCCGCGTACGAGATGGAGGAGATCCTCTACGAACTGCGCGACCACGCCTCCGGTCTGAACGCCGGCCGCTGGGACTACCTCTTCTCCATCGTCAAGAACTTCCGTGACGGCGGGCCGAAGTTCGTGCTGCCGGACCGCAACGCGGTCACCATGACCGCCCCGTTCATGCGCGCCTACACCGAACTCCTCGTGCGCACCTGTCACAAGCGTGGCGCGCACGCGATCGGCGGCATGGCGGCGTTCATCCCGTCCCGCCGGGACGCGGAGGTCAACAAGGTGGCCTTCGAGAAGGTCCGCGCCGACAAGGACCGGGAGGCGAACGACGGCTTCGACGGCTCCTGGGTCGCCCACCCCGACCTGGTCCCGATCGCCATGGAGTCCTTCGACCGGGTGCTCGGCGACCGGCCCCACCAGAAGGACCGCCTCCGCGAGGACGTCGACGTCAAGGCCGAGGACCTCATCGCCGTCGACTCCCTGGACGCCAAGCCGACCTACGCGGGCCTGGTCAACGCGGTGCAGGTCGGGATCCGCTACATCGAGGCCTGGCTGCGCGGACTCGGCGCGGTCGCCATCTTCAACCTGATGGAGGACGCGGCCACCGCCGAGATCTCCCGCTCCCAGATCTGGCAGTGGATCAACGCCGAGGTCGTCCTCGACAACGGCGAGCAGGTCACCGCCGAGCTGGCCCGCAAGGTCGCCGCCGACGAACTGGCGGCCATCCGCGCGGAGCTCGGCGAGGAGGCGTTCGCGGCGGGCAACTGGCAGCAGGCCCACGACCTGTTGCTGAAGGTCTCCCTCGACGAGGACTACGCCGACTTCCTCACGCTGCCGGCGTACGAGCAGCTCAAGGGGTGAGCGGGAGGTGCACGGCCGTGCGGCCCTTAAGGGTGCCGCCCGGCCGTCACCCTGGAAACGCCGACCAGTCCCTTTCCGCCGCCGGTTTGCCGTGCAGGTCGGGAACGTGCTTCAGCCAGTCCGGACGCCCGCGCCGCGTCCGGGCCGCCCGCCGGGCGTTCTCCTCGGCGAGTGCCTCCGCGGAGGGGAAGTCGGTGGGCAGCCAGGTCCCCGACGACCGCACGCGCGCGTACAGGTACGCCACATAGGCCTCCCGGACCTCGTCGGGCGTGGCGAACCCGGAGTCGACCGCCAGCCAATCGTCCGGAACCTCCGCGGCGATGGACCGCAACAGCTCCTCGGTCACCTTCGGCGCCAGTTCGGCGTCCGCGGCCCGCACGTCGGGCCCGTAGTGCCCGAGGGCGTGGTGGCGGAAGTCGTAGGCCTTGGCCGGGTCGGAGCCCTCCCAGCGGTGGTGGAAGACGAGCGCCGCCCCGTGGTCGATGAGCCACAGACGCGGCGGTGCGACGCCGCGCGTCGGCCAGATCACCAGATTGGAACTGTGGACCGTCCGGTCCACGTTCACCGTCAGCGCGTCGAGCCAGACGATCCGCCCGGCCTCCAGCGGATCGACGTGGAAGTCCTGGGCGACCTCCGGGGTGAAGTCCCGGGCGCCCGGCAGATGGTCCATGCCGAGATTGACCCCGGCGCTGGCGGCGTACTGCTCCCGCACCTCCTGGTGCGGCTCGTCGGCCGCCACCGCCGGATCGAAGTGGACCAGCGCCAGCTCCGGGAACCGCAGCCCCAGCGCCCGCGCCAGCTCCCCCACGATCACCTCGGCGACCAGCGCTTTGCGCCCCTGCGCGGACCCGGTGAACTTGACGACATAGGTCCCGAGGTCGTCGGCCTCGACGACGGCCGGGACGGAGCCGCCCGACGTCAGGGGTGCGACATAACGGGCCGCGGTGACCTCTTTCAGCATCCTGCGTGCGCCCCCTGCTTCCGGCCGTCGGCATGAAACCCGAAAGGGGCATCGTAACCCGGGGCAACAACCGGAAAGAGTGCCGGCCAGCCCCGCGGAAATGCAGGGCGGGCGCATTCTCCAAAATTCGGTGACGGCCGGGAGGGTTCCGGCCGGTCCACTACTCGATCGAGCAAACAACTCCGCCGACAACGTATTTTCCAACAACTATTTGCAGCACAGAAAACACAGCAGCACACGGCACGCGAGGACGATGCCGCCGCGTCCGAGGGCCCGGCCCCCGCCCGGGTGCCGATCGCCTCACTGCTTTCCGCCGATTCCCCCCGGCTCACGGGGAGAACCCCGAGCATGTGGAATTGCCGGCCGTGCGTGCGGGGATCTGCCGCCGATTCTCGTCCAGCGCGGCACGATGCTGCGTACGCGGTGGGGGCCCGAACGCGCGCTTTGCCGTAGCCGGTCACGGGCGGACGTGTATACGACGCCGCCCGCGCCGGCAGTATGATCGCGGGCATGAGCGCAGCAGACCCGTCCTCGCGCGACCGTGGCCCGATCAAGGTTCTGCTCGCCGACGACGAGCGTCTGGTGCGGTCCGGATTCAAGGTCCTGATCGATGTCGAGGACGACATCGAGGTGGTCGGGGAGGCCACCAACGGTGCCGAGGCCGTCGAACAGGCCCGTGCGACCCGTCCGGACGTCGTGCTCATGGACATCCGGATGCCGAAGCTGGACGGGATCCAGGCCACCGAACAGATCATCAAGACGCATGGGCTTCAGCATGTGCGGGTCCTGATCCTCACCACGTACGAGACCGACGCGTATGTCTTCGAGGCGCTGCAGGCCGGCGCCAGCGGCTTCATGCTCAAGGACGCCGGACCGGCCGAACTGCTCCATGCCATCCGGGTCGTGGCCGCCGGGGACGCGCTGCTCGCGCCCCGGATCACCCGGCGTCTGATCGGCCAGTTCACCTCGCAGCGGATCGCTGCGCAGGCCGCCGAGGACCGGCTGTCGGTGCTGACCCAGCGCGAACGCGAGGTGCTCGCTCTGGTGGGCCAGGGGCTGAGCAACGACGAGATCGGCTCCGATCTGTGCCTGAGCCCGGCCACCGCGCGCACCCACGTGAGCCACGCGATGGCGAAACTGGGTGCCCGGGACCGCGCCCAACTGGTCGTCATCGCCTATCGCACGGGGCTGGTCACCCCCTAAGGCCCGGCCCCCCGTGGGGAGTCCGGCGGCGAACCGCCGGACTTTCCATGGTGGCTCATATCTCGACCGGGCTCCCGCGGTCCTGCCCACCCGCGCCGCCGGTGGTGGTGACCGGGGACTGTCGGGCCGACGAGGTCCTGCCGGTAGAAGCCCGGCGCGAAGGCGGCGAGCAGGATGACGAGGAACCACCACCCGTAGAAGATGCCGCTCACCCATGCGGTGAAGGTTTGCGATTGACGCCGCAGCTCCCTGAATTCAGGACTGTTTGTGCAGCGAGACGTAGCGGTCAGCGTCCGCTGTCTGGTCGAACGTGCCCATGACACCTCCGCGATCGAGAACGCCGTAGTGACGACGACGTCTTGTGTGCGCGGTAGAGATGCTCGGGCCTCGGCGGCCGGGGGCGCATGGCCCATTCACGGGATTCCCGCGTGCCGCGACCGAATGGCGCGCCGCCGCACGGGGTGGGCGGGGCCTATGCTCTGGCCGTCAAGGTGCCCGCGGCGGGCGGGTGTTCCCGCCGGCCGCGCACTCCGCCGACAGCCGCCGCAAGGAGATGGCGCATGACCCGTAACGAGAGCGAGGGCGCCCTGGCGAGCGTCCGCTACATCGTCGACGACGTCCAGGCGGCGATCGATTTCTACACCACTCATCTCGGCTTCACGGTGCTCACCGCGTTCCCGCCCGCGTTCGCCGACGTCGTACGCGGCCCGCTGCGGCTGCTGCTGTCCGGCCCGACCAGCTCGGGAGCGCGCGCCACGCCCGCGGACGCGGCCGGCTGCGGGCGCAATCGCATCCACCTGGTCGTCGACGACGTCGAGGCCGAGCGGGAACGGCTGCGGCAGGCGGGCGTAGGGTTCCGCAGCGACATCGTCTCCGGACCCGGCGGACGCCAGGTACTGGTGGCCGACCCCGCGGGCAACCTCGTCGAGCTGTTCACTCCGGCGGACCGCCGCTGAGCGGTCCGAGGGATCCGGCCGTACGACGCCGCCCCGGCCGCCATATGGGTGGCGACCGGGGCGGGACGAGAGGACCGGGCTCCGGCCGGTCAGGCGGTGCGGCGTGAACGGGCCAGCGCCAGCCCGCCGATGGCCATGCCGACCACCGCGAGCACCACGGCGACCATGGCCCCGCCCTGTCCGTTGCCGGTGCCGACGTCCGCGTCGGAGCCGGCCAGCGCGACGCCCGCGACGACGGCGCCGACCAGGCCGAGACCCAGGGCGGCGAAGGCCGTGCCCGGCCCCTTCCGGCCGTCGGCACGACCGGCCGGGCGCAGCGCCAGCACGCCGGCGACCACGCCGGCCAGGGCCAGCAGCAGGGCCACGATGGACACGCCCCGGCCGCCGCCGCTCTCGTCCTGGGCGAGGGAGACCTGCGCGGCCGCTGCCGGTGCGGCGAGTGCCGGCAGGGCGAGCAGGGCTGCCGGTGCGGCGATGAACAAGCGACGGAGGGACATCGGACTTCCTTTCGACGTGCTGGGGTGGTGCCGGCGACTGCGCGGCGCGTGCGCGGTGCCGGTCCGGATCCAACGGGGTGAGGGATCCGGACCGGCGGGGATCACACCTTGACCCCCTCGTCGACCTCGGCGGGGGATTCCGAGGCCGTCTTCGGTGCCCGGCGTCCGGGCATCCACCAGTTGGCCTTGCCGCACAGCTCCATCACCGCCGGGACGAACACCATCCGGACGATGGTGGCGTCGATGAGCACGGCGACCGCCATGCCCAGGCCTCCTTGCTTGACGGCGACGTCGTGACCGAGCAACGAGGTGGTGAAGACGGCGATCATGATGGCGGCGGCGGCCGTGATCACCTTGGCGGTCCGTGCCAGCCCGCGGGCGACGGCCTCACGGGTGTCACCGGTCTGCTCGTACTCCTCACGGACCCGCGAGATCAGGAACACCTGGTAGTCCATGGACAGGCCGAACAGCACCGGGAACATCATCATGGGAACCCAGGTCGTGACCGGCATGGCGGTGGGGAACCCGAGGGCCGGCCCGAGCCAGCCCCACTGCACCACCGCGACCACGACGCCGTAGGCGGCACCGATCGACAGCAGGTTCATCAGGGCGGCCTGCAGGGCGATGGTGACCGACCGCACCAGCGCGATGAGCAGCACCATGGACAGAGCGATGACGACGGCGATCATCAAGGGCAGCCGCGAGGCGGCGTCGTCGGCGACGTCGATCGTGCCGGCGTTCGGTCCGCCGACGAGGACCTGTTCGCCCCCCGGTGTCCTGGGCAGCACGTCGTCGCGCAGCTCGTGCACCAGGTTCGCGGTGGCCTCGTCCTGATACCCGGTCGTGGGGAAAGCCGTGAAGGTGGCGGCCTTCCCGTCCTCACTGACCCGGGGCGGCGTGGCGTAGGCGATGCCCTCCGTCTCGCCGACCGCGCGGACGACGGGACCCAGATCGGCGTTCTGCGAGTCGACCTCGGTGGCGAAGACGAGGGGGGCACCATAGCCCGGACCGAAGCCGTCGGCCAGGATCTCGTACGAGATGTAGCTGCTCCGGTCGTGGGGCTGCACGCTGGCGTCGGGCTGGCTCAGCCGCATCGACAGCATGGGGATGGCCAGCACCAGCAGGCTCGCGCCGGCCAGGAGCGCGGCGATCAGCGGCCTGCGCTGCACCACACCGGCCCAGCGCTCGGCGAACGTGGCGCGCGCTTCGGACGCCGCACCGGCCTCCTGCTGGCGCCGGGAGGCGCGACGGGGCAGGCGCAGGGAGTTGATCTTGTAGCCGGTGAAGCCCAGCAGCGCGGGCAGCAGCGTCACGGCGCCGATCATCGTGATCAGCACCGCGATCGAGGTGGCGACGGCCACGCCGGTCATCAGCCGTTGTCCCATGACGACCAGGCCCATCAGCGCGATGACGACGGTCGTACCGGCGAACAGCACCGCGTGACCGGCGGTAGTGATGGCCTTGACCGTGGCCTCCTCGGGGTCGTCGCCGTCCCGGAGGGCGTCCTTGTAGCGGGTCACGATGAACAGGGCGTAGTCGATGCCGACACCGAGCCCGATCATCGCGCCGAAGGCCAGGGTGAAGTCCGGCGCGGGGACCAGGTGCCCCACCAGCTTGATCAGCGCGAGTCCGCCCAGGATGGCGAGCAGCGCGGTCGCGATCGGCAGCCCCATGGCCACCAGCGATCCGAACGCGATGAACAGGATCACCGCCGCCGCCAGGATGCCCACGCTTTCGGCGGGGCCCTGCGGAGGTGTTTCGGCCTTCTCCGCCATGTAGCCGCCCAGCGCGAGCGTGACGCTGTCGTCAGAGGCGTCCTTGACCAGGTCGACCAAGGGCTTGACCTCGGACTTCTCCACCTCCTTGTCGCTCAGCGGGATGATCGTGCGGGCGATGCGGCGATCCTCCGTCACCAGCTTGTCGTCCTGGTACGGCGAGGTCACCGGCCCCGTGACGGGTGAGTCGGCGAGCTCGGCGATGGTCTTCTCGATCTTCTGCCGGGCGGCGGGGTCATCGATGCCCTTGTCGGTCCTGATCGCGAGGGTCAGCCGGTCGCCCTGCTCCTGCGGGAAGTGCTGCGCCATCAGCTTCTGCGCCCTGGCCGACTGCGAGTCCCCGCCGGAGAAGTCGTTGTCGGGGGCGGCGCCGTAGCCGAAGCCGACGAACGCCACGGCGATCACACCGACGATCCACGTCAGGAGGACCAGGCGGCGGCGACGGAAGCAGAAACGCCCCAGTCCCGCCAGGGCTCCGTCCGTGCGTGGGGACCCGGTTGTCGTCATCATCTGCTCCTCAGTCGTCGAGCCTCGGAGTAGGGCTCGCCTCTCGGCATGGGTCGAAGGGGTTGGTCACAACCGTGATCGTGCCCTGCGCGGGCCTGCCCCGGCCTCTGACGACGGATGGTGGCGTCTACGCAATCGGGCGTAAGCGGCCGCGCGGCGCCGCGCCTTTCGACGTAGCAGGTCGCGCGTCCGAGCGGTGCGGCCCGCGGGGACCCGGACAGTACGATCGCGATATGCATCTCCGCCCCGGGTCGTTCTCCCTGCGGGTGCCGGCCCAGGACCTGCTGCTCGCACTCTTCGTCACCGTGATGCAGGTGCAGGGCACGGCAGCCCTGGCCGCCGCTCGGGGGACCGAACAGCGTCCGCTCTCCGACCTCGGTCACCTCGGCTTCGCGCTGCTGGTGCTGGGGGGCCTGGTCGTGGCCGTCCGGCGGCTGTGGCCGGTCGCGGCCTTCCTGACCGCCGCGGTCGCCAGCCTGGTGTACTACGGCCTCGAGTTCCCGGACGGGTACGGCTGGCTCGGTCTCCTGGTCAGCCTGTACAGCCTCGCCACCTACGGTGACGGGCGCCGGTCACTGGCCGTCGCCGGCGTGGGCACCGCGGTCCTGGCGGTCGGGTGGCTGTACGCGGCGTCCGACGTGGAGCCGCGCGAGGCCATCGGCTGGGTGTTCTTCCGCATCGGTGTGTCGGTCATGAGCATCGCTCTCGGCGAGTCCGTGCGGTCCCGGCGGGTCATCGCGGCCGACGCGCAACTGCGCGCGGAACTGGCGGAGCGGACCCGCGAGGAGGAGGCACGCGCGCGGGTCGACGCCGAGCGGCTGCGGATCGCACGCGAGGTCCACGACACCGTCGCCCACGCCATCGCGATCATCAATGTGCAGTCCGGGGTCACCGCGCATGTGCTCGACAAGCGTCCGGAACAGGCACGCGAGGCGCTGCGGACCATCGAGGAGACGAGTTCCCGGACGCTGCGGGAGATGCGCGCCATCCTCGGCGTGCTCCGGGGCGACGACAACGACCCCGTGCCGCACGCGGGTCTGGAACAGATCGACGACCTCACCACCGAGGCGCGCGCCGCCGGCCTGGATCTCACGCTGGAAGTGGACCCGCCCGAGGAGCCGTTGCCGAGCGCGGTGGACAGCGCTGCCTACCGCATCCTCCAGGAGTCGATCACCAACATCATCCGGCACACCGGTCCCACCCGGGTGACGGTCGCGGTGAACCCGGGGATCGACCATCTGGAGATCCGCGTCACCGACCAGGGCCGCCCGGCTCTGCAGGGCGCCGCCCTCTCCCGGCCCTCCCCCAACGGCGGAAGCAAACAGGCCCGGAGCGGCCGCGGGATCCTGGGCATGCGCGAGCGCTGTCAGCTGCTCGGCGGGGACTTCAACGCCGAGCCGACACCCGGCGGAGGGTTCGAGGTGACCGCACGGCTGCCCCTCGCACCGACCGAGTCGCGCCTTTGACCTCACCCTTCCGCGCCGTTTGGCAGGCCATTTCGCGGACGGAATTTCTCCCTGCGTCATTTCCGCCGAAGAGTACCCCGATGTGCCGCACCCGTCCCCGCTCCCACGTGGGTAGTGTCAACTACCAGGACGGGCAGTGGTCATGCCGAAACGTAGCAAGTAAGGACCGGAGAACCTGTGGTTTGCAAAGCCCACTCCATTACTTTTTCGGCGATGCCGCACGGGGTATGACGTGTCATAAAGAGACCCAATTGCGGTGACCTGCCGCAGTGGTGGGGCAACCGTGGCCGGAGCTCACCCTCCGGACACCAGCGGGCTGCGCAGGGGGAGATAGCGGGCGTCGGCGCCGTTCGCCGCCGTCCAGCGCAGGAGGAGGTTGGTCTTGGCCGGGAGGGTCGGGGCCGTGAGGAGGGCGGGGATCTCGGGGAGGTCGTGGCGGGCCAGTTCCCGGCGCACGGCGGGCCAGGGGTCGAGGCCGGGGTGGTGGTCGGCCAGGGCGGCGGCGATCTCCATGAGGTGGTTGACGACCAGGCAGTACACCAGACGTTCCCAGCCCGCCTCCCGGGACACCGTGGGCACGGATGCCGCGCCCACCGCGTCCCGGAGGAGTTTGACGCCCTCGGCGTCCCGGAACAGGGCCTGCACGGGCATGCCGTCGGGGCCCACCGCGATCAGCGTGTTCTGCAGATGCGCCTCCAGGACGACCCCGTGCCCGGCGAACGCCATCAGTACCGGGGGCACCACGCGGGACAGATACGCCTCCCACCAGGCGTCCGGCCGTGCGGTGCCGGCGAGCGGGTCCCCGGCGAAGCCCTCGGCCAGCGCGGCCGCCAGATAGCACGTCGCACCGGGCGCCAGATGCCCGCGCAGGCCGTCGCGCACGACGACGGCGAGCTGTTCGAAGGCGAAGTCCGCGGTGCGGTGGCCCCGGTCGCTCAGCCAGGCCGGGGCCGCGGGACCGTCGTGCCGGGCGAAGGCGGAGCGCACGGCCCGGTCCCTCGCGCGCAGCCTCAGCAGATCGTGGCGCCACAGCCGGCGGATGTCGTTGGTGATGCGGACATCCAGGCTGAACTTCAGGAACAGGTCGTCCCCGGGGGCGTACACGGTACGGACCGCCGCGGTGGGCCACACCGGGAAGCCGGTCGCGCCCAGCCTGATGAGCCGGCCGTCGGCGAAGGCCGGGGCGAGGTCACGGGCGACCAGGTCCAGTTGCCACGGGTGCGCGGGCAGCAGCCGGTAGCCGGGCGGGGCGGCGCCCAGGCGGTCGAGCGCCGCGGTGTCGCCCTCCTCCACCACCGCGTCCTCGCGCACGGCCAGCAGGGTCAGCGGGAAGCGGGCGTACGCCTCCGGGGCGTACGGCAGCCAGCCGGCCGCGGGGCCGCCGCCCCTCGCCTTGGGGGCGGGGTGGTGGGTGTGGCCGGTGATCAGTGACTGCTCGGAGCGCAGATAGGCGTCGTCCGGCGGGGCGGCCCGGGCGCGGGCGTCGAGCAGGGCGGCCACGGCGTCCCGGCTGTCGAGCATCTCTGCGGGCAGTTCGTGATTGGACAGGCCGGTGTGCCGGCGCAGCTCCTCGGCGGCGAGTTTCACCAGCTCCGTATGGCCGACGCGGTGCCAGGCGCCCGCCGTGCGCACCTCGGGATCGGCGGGGCGGCGGGTGCCGCGCACCCGCAGCAGCCGGTCCACACCGGGGAGGCGGTAGATCCGGTAACCGTCGGGGGCCGGCCCGTGGTCCGCATCGGGCAGCGGCCGGGCCACCTCGCGCAGCAAGCAGTTCAGCAGCGGTACCGCAGCGTAGGCGTCGGCGCGCCCGGCGAGGGAGGCGCGGCTCGCCGCCGCGTCGTCGTCTGCGGGCGAGGGGGTGAGGTCCACGCGTTCTGGTTCCCTACGGTCTGTCCGGCGGAGACGATCAGTATGTCTGTCATCGTCCCCCCATACGTTCATCGTCCCCTCATACGTCTCATTCCCTGGGTACCCCGAGGAGTCCGCCCGTGCACCGTTCCGCCACCGCAGAGGCCGAGATCGCCGCCGAGCTGACCGACGTACGGCCCGGCCTCGTGCCCGGGTACACGCGGGAGCTGCCCGGCGCCCGCGCGGCCGTGCTGACCCGGCTGTGGCGCGGTCTGGCGTGTGAGCCGCTGCCGTGGATCGGGCGTCGTGAACCGGTGGACGGCGGGCTCACGCTGCGGCTGGCGGACGGGCGGCGGCTGCGGGGGCCGCGGGCGGACCCGTATGAGACCGGCGCGTATGTCACTCAGGTGCGGCTGGGCGGGACAGCGTACGACGATCCGGTGCGGCTGATGACGGATCTCGCCGTGCCGCACTCGGCGGGCTTCGCGGCCGAACTGGGGCACAGTGTCGCGTCGTTGGCGCTGTCGCGGGCGGCGCGACGCGTTCACCCTGAGGAGTGGCCGCGGCGGGACTGGGAGTGGGAGCAGCGGGTGGTGGACGGGCATCCGTTCCACCCCAACTGCCGGGCGCGGCCGGGCTTTTCGGTGGCCGAGCAGCTTGCCTACGGACCCGAGCACGCCTCCCTCGTGGAGCTGGGGCTGGTGCCGGTGCCGGCCGGGGAGTGCCTGGTGACGGGGGTGTGGCCGCAGTGGCTGCGGGAGGCGGGACGGGTGCTGGTCCCGGTGCATCCCTGGCAGGCGGCGCATGTGCTGAAGCGGACGGGTGAGCAACGGGTCGCGGCGCATCCGCTGATGGCGCTGCGCACGCTCGCGCTGCCGGACGGACCGCACGTCAAGACGGCACTGAGCGCCCGGCTGACGTCCTCGGTGCGGGACATCTCGCGCGGGTCGGTCGCCGCGTCCGCCGTACTGTCGGACTTGGGCGAGGCGGTGGCGGCGCGGACGGACGGGCTGCTGCACATCACCCGCGCGGTGGGGGCGGTGTACGCCGGGTTGCCCGATCTCGCGGCGGTGCTGCGTGAGTCACCGGAGGAGTACGCCCGCAGCGGGGAGCGGGTGGTGCCGGTGGCGGCGCTGGCGACGACGGAACTTCCGCGCTCCCCGGGCTGGTTGAACCGGTTCACCCGGCTCGCGCTGACCGTCGGGCTGCGGCTGCTGGAGCTGGGGGTGGCGCTGGAGGCGCACGGCCAGAATCTGCTCGTGGTGCTGTCGCCGGACGGGGATCCGGTGCGGCTGGTGTACCGCGATCTGGCCGATCTGCGGATCGGGCCGGCTCGGCTGGCCCGGCACGGCCTGCCGCTGCCCGAGCTGCCCGCGCGCATGGTCACGGACGACGAACGCACCCTGCGGCGCAAGCTGTTCGGCTCGCTCGTCGCGGGGGCGCTGGCGGGTACGGCGGGTTCGGGGCCGGTGCTGCGCTCGGCTCTGGAAAGCGCCGTACCGGATCTGGTCCGTACCCCTGACATGCTCGCGTTGCGCGACGAGCCGTTGCCGGCGAAGGCGCTGACGCTGATGCGGCTGTCGCCCCGGACGGCCGGGGACCAATGGACGGAACTGCCCAATCCGCTGCACGACACCCTGCTTTGACACCCTGTCTTGACACCCCGTTTTGAAGCGCGGCACTCCTCATCAATAGGATCCGCCGATGATCAGAAGAAAATGGCCGGTGGCAGGCGTGTGCGCCCTGCTCGCCGCACTGACGGCCGGGCTCGCCCTCCCGGCCGGGGCGGCCGCCGACGAACCCACGGGCCAGGACGCGCCCAAGGTGAACCTCGTCCTCGATGTGAGCGGCTCGATGCGGGCCAAGGACATCGACGGACAGTCCCGGATGGCGGCGGCGAAGCAGGCCTTCAACGAGGTGCTGGATGCCACGCCGGAGGAGGTCGAACTGGGCATCCGGACGCTCGGCGCCGACTACGCCGGCGACGACCGCAAGGAGGGCTGCAAGGACACCGCGCAGCTCTACCCGGTCGGCCCGCTGGACCGGACGGAGGCCAAGACGGCGGTGGCCACGCTGGTGCCGACCGGCTGGACCCCGATCGGCCCGGCCCTGCTGAAGGCGGCGGACGACCTCGAGGGCGGCGACGGCTCGAAGCGCATCGTCCTGATCAGCGACGGCGAGGACACCTGCGCCCCGCTCGACCCGTGCGAGGTGGCCCGGGAGATAGCGGCCAAGGGCATCGGCCTGACCATCGACACCCTGGGCCTGGTGCCGAACGCCAAGCTCAGCCGGCAGCTCAGCTGCATCGCCGAGGCGACCGGCGGTACGTACACCTCGGTCGAGCACCAGGACGAGCTCACCGACCGGGTGAACGAGTTGGTGGACCGCGCGGCCGAGCCGGTGGTGACACCGGTGGCGACGCAGGGCGCGGACTCCTGCGCCAAGGCCCCGACGCTGACGTCCGGTCTCTACACGGACCGTGAGGAGTTCAGCCAACAGCGCTGGTACCGCGTGGAGGTGCCGTCGGGGCAGGAACTGCGTGCCTCGGTGAGCGTGGCGGCGGACCGGGCCGTGCGGCCCGATCACGGCGTGTTGCTGCGGGCGGTGACGGTGAAGGGCCGCGAGATCGTGCGCGGCGAGGCGGCGGGCAACGGCCGTACGGACATGCTCTCCACCGGCCTGCGTTACCCGAAGCCCGAACAGGACGACGACAGTGACAAGCCGGCGGCCGAGGTCGTCTGCCTGGCGGTCACCCACTCCTTCTCGGCGGACTCCGGGGTGCAGACCACGCCGGGCCTCCCGCTGGAGCTGACCGTCGACGTCGTGGACGGTCCGGACGGCGCGGACGACGTGGCCTCCTTCGGTCTGGGCCGGAGCTGGTGGCTGCTCGGCGTGCTGATCCTCGCCGGTTTCGCCGCCGGTCTGCTCTGGGGCTGGCTGTCCCGCTGGCGGTTCGCTGTCTGGAGGACCAACTGATGCGTGCCGTACGAGTATTGAGTGCCGCCCTGCTCACCCTCGGACTGGCCGCGGCCCCCGCCGCGGCCGACTCCCCCTCCCCGGCCGCGTCGAAGGACGACGGGGCGCCCACCCGCGCGGGCACCTCGTTCCGTACCGCGACGGAGGTCGAGCAGGGGCAGATCGCCACCGCGCGTGCCTCCACGGGCGACTACCTGTACTGGTCGTTCCCGGCGGACGCCGGGCAGCGCCCTACGGTGCGGGCTACGGTGATGCTGCCGGACCGCCACGCGGCCGAGACCTGGCAGATCGACGTGTACGACGGTCTGCGTCGCCGCCAGGCCTGCCAGTACGGCGCGCAGACCCGCACGGCAGGGACGGACGCGCCCTCGGTGGAGCTGGAGTGCGTGCTGCGCACGGTCCGTGCCTGGTCGGAGCCGTGGGCCGACGATCCGCTGCCGGGCACGTACTACGTCCGTCTCACGGCACTGCGGCTGTCCACGGCCGACCTGGGCCAGCCGGTGCGGGCCGAACTGCGGGTCGATTCGAAGAACATGGGCGGCGCCGCGGCAGTGGACGGCGCGTTGTCCGAGCCGCTGGTGCCGGGCATCGCCTCACGGCCGGAAGCGGAGGCCGACGACGACTCGGCCGTGCTGGCCGGCCTGGAGCCGGAGGACGGCTGGACGTCGGGCTGGTGGTCCGACCGCTGGATCTGGACCGCCGCGGGCGGCACCCTGGCCGCCCTCGCGGGCGTAGGCGGCTACCGCCTGACCCGCGGCTCCGGACGCCCGCCCGGACTACCGCCGACCGCGTGACGCACGCCAGGAAGGCCCGCCCAGTGCGGGCCTTCCCCCGTTTACGGGTCAGGCCTCCCGGAGTGCCTTGGCAAGCGGGCCCTCGCCCGTCACCTCGACGTCCCCCGCCCGGATCGCGGCGGTGAGGGTGAGCGCGCCACGGCTGACGGCCGTGCAGGTGGCGGTGTCGAGGGTGAGTACGGCGTCCGGGTCGCGGGGGGCCGGGCCGTCACCGTAGACGGGGCCGTCGTCCGCACCGGCGCGAAGGTGGAAGCGGCCCTCGTCCAGCCGTACGTCGACGAGCCCGTCGCCCTACGTCGGATCGGGCGCTTCCTGAGCGGCTATCGCCATTGACATCCTCCCCCTCCTGAAGGAGGGGGATTCCTAGCTCAGGCTGCCTCCGGGAGCAGCGCTCCCGGAGGTCTTACGCCCTCAACACTAGCCGGGATGAGACCAGCCCGGACCAGCATCACGCGGGCGGAGTTCTTGTCCCTGGGGGATACGACTCCGCACGCGGTGCAGGTGTATATACGTTCTGAAAGAGGCAGTGCATGCTTGGCTCTCGTCATGCAGTGCGCGCAATCCATCGTGGTGTGCGCGGGATGCACCAGGCGGATGTCCCGCCCATGCTTGCGGCCCATCTCGATCAAGGCTGTCTTGGTGGCGCCGATCGCGGCGTCTGCGGCCTTGCGGGCCATGGTGGTCTTCGCGAGAAACTTCGGCCGGAAGTCCTCGACGGCGAGCGCGTCATGGTCGCGGACCACGCGCTTGGCCCACTTGCGGGCGGTGTCCTGCCGCTGCCGGGTCACCTTCTTGTGCAGCTTCGCGGCCTGCGCCTGCGCCTGCCGGTACCCCTTCGACGCAGCCTGCCCGCGCGCAGGCTTACGGCGCGCCATCATCCGCTGGTAGCGGGCGAGTTTCTGCGCCGCAGTCTTCCCGTACTGGGCGTGCGGCAGGTCATGCGCGTCGCTTGTGGTGGTGGCGGTTTCTTTGACACCCCAGTCCACGCCGAGCACACGACCGGTGGCCGGGAGCGGCTGCACTTCGGTGGCGACGACGAACGACGCGTACCAGTGGCCGAGGCTGTCTCGGTAGACGCGCACCGAGGACGGCGCGGCAAGCAGGTCTCGCGACCACACCACCGTCAGCACGATGCCGCCCGCGAGGTGCAGACGGCCGTCCTTCAAGCGGAAGCCTCGGGTGGTGTAGTTCAGCGTGGGCAGAGCCTCGCGCTTCTTCTTCACCCTGGGCATACCCGCGCGTTGCCGGATCGGCAGCCGCTTCTCGATGTCCTTCAGTGCCCTGGAACGGGCCGTGCCGAAGTCCCGGATGGTCTGCTGCTGCGGAACCGACGCACCGTCGCGGAGCCACGGCAGCTTGGCGCGGGCCTCGGTCAGCATCTTGTCGAGCTGCGCCGGGCCGCACGTCAGCTTGTCGTCCGGGTGCGCGCGGTTGTGGGCGTGTATCTGCCGGGACTTGGCGACGCATTCGTTCCAGATCCATCGGCAGCGGTCCCACTCGGCGATCAGTGCGGTGCGGGCCGTGGACGACACCCGAAGCCGGTAGGCGTACCGGGCGTGCCCCGTAGCCTCCGCCGCCTTCTGTCGTGTCGTCATGACACTACTGTACCACTACACTTGGGGTATGAATCATGAGGAAGTACGCATCACGCTCCGCTTGCCCGCCGACCTTCACGCGCGGCTGGTCGCCGAGGCAAAGCGCGCCCGTAGGTCCCTCAACTCCGAGATCCTTCACCGGCTTGAGGTCGGGCCCGGCGACGTCTCCGCAGACGACCAATCGCCCTGACGGCGATTGCTCTTTCCTTGCCCTGCTCCGCGGGAGTCCGATTCCTCCCCGGCCTGAAGGCCGGGGCATCCTCGGAGGTATCAGGTGAGGACCGGGAACCGCCGGACGGACACCCGCGTCGATCACGGCATGCGAGAAGAGAGACTGGGCTGCGCGGGCATCCTCCTGGCGGCCGCGGGCGCCGTGGTGGCGGTGCTCGCCTGGGCGCCGAAGGCGCGCGTCAACGTCCACGGCGGTTTCGAGGGCATGCACCGCGACCTGAGCGTCCTCTACATCGACCTCCCCCTCATCGCCGCCGGCGGCGCACTCATCCCACTCGCCGCCTGGCTGCTCGCCCTGCGTGTACTGCGCCGCCCCTGGCTCGCGGCGATGATCGCGTCGGGCGCCCTCGCGCTGGGCGTCTGGGGCCTGCTCGCCTGGTGGACGCCCTATCAGCGGCCGGAGGTCATGTACTAGCGCCGGCACGGCCGTGGCGGGGCCGTCGGCTCCTCAGGACTTCAGGGTGTAGAAGCGCATCGGGGAGTTCGGCCGGAAGCCGATGCGGGGGTACACCGGTGCCCCGGCGGCGGTCGCGTGCAGGGTGGCCCGGGTCGCCCCCGTGGCCCGGGCGCCCTCGTGCAGTGCCTTGCGTGTCACCGCCTCTCCGTAGCCGCGATGCTGCCACGCCGGGTCGGTGGCGACGAGCAGGACGAAGAGGCGGCCCCGCGCCTCCACCGTGGCGGCGCAGGCCACCGGGGTCCCGTCCCGTAAGCCCAGGTAGGCGTGCACCCCGTCCTTCCACAGGGCGGAGCGGGCGAGACCGTCACGGCCGTCCTCCAACGGGAACCCGTAGGCACGCGCGTTGATGTCCCCGTAGGCCCGCAGGTGCTCGTCGGTGGTCACGCGCACGAACGTCAGGTCGGGGTGGTCCGGTTCGGGGAGGGGCAGCAGGTCTCCCGCCATGCCCGTGCCGGGGAAGGCGTAGGCGAGGCCCGCCCGCTCGGCGGCCGTCCCCAGCGCCGCGCGCGCCCCGTCGTCGAGGAGATCCTCGAAGACCCACAGGAAACCCGGACGGCTCTTCGACCGCATGATCTCCGCCGCCTCGTCCAGGCGCCGCTCCATGAGCCCGGCGTCCGTGCCGATGCCGGTCAGCGTGACGCAGTTCCAGAAGGCGAACCGGCACCCGGCCCACCGGACGGCGATGCCCGGGAGGTCACGGACGTCCGCGTCCGGGTCCCGGTCGAGCACCATGATCCGCCAGACGGCGGCGAGCTGTTCCATCGATTCGACCGAGTCCGCGAGATCGTGCACGGGTGGTCCCTCTCCAGTCGCCGGGTGTACGGAAGCCCTCCGGGCAGTACGGTAGTACGCGTAGCCCTCCGCGGGCCCGTTCGACTGCCGGTCGCAGGAGGGGAGTTCAGGCACCCCTGCCGCGATCCCGGGCCGGTGATGAGGGCCTGGTGCGTTGGATGCCGCGGATCCAGCACCGGGCGGCTGAGGGGTACGCCGGCGCAGCTCGCCGCGCTGGTGAAGCGCGGGCGGCATCCGAGGCCGCCGCACGGTCACTTCCTGACCCCTGCGGGGCATCGGGTGCGGGAGGAGACCCAGGAGGACGACGCGGCGTCCGAAAAAGCACCGGCCGCGGCCGGGGTGTTCGCCGCGCGGGTCGCGACTTGACGGGAACTTTCTGAAAGCGTTATGCAAAAAAATCTTCGAGAATTGATCGGTGAGCATTTGAACCGGCTTGCCGAAGGGGAAGTCGCGCCTGACGAGGCTGCCGATTGGGCGCTGAGCGTCATGGAGCAGGAAAGCACCGAAGATATTGATCCGAAGCTGTGGCGTGCTTTGGATCAACTGGCGGGTGCTGACCTACTCGAAGCTCCTGGTGCGTACCTTCATGGTCGCGAAGATTTCGCCTGCTGGCGGGCCGAATTTGAGGCTGAACGGAGGTGACAACGGCGGCTGCAGCGGTGACGGCGAGAGACACGGTTTTGCTCAGTCGCATGAACACGGGAGCCTCCCACGGGCGTACGGGGTCCGGCGCCGCCGCGCTGGGGTCGTGGGTCGTTCGGGGGCGGAGGTACATCCGGTCGGGGTAGCGCCGAACCTGCGGCGCGTACGACAACGACATCAGGGCCTCCCGGCGTCGCTCGGTCGGATTCGCATCCCCGAGCTGCCGAGAGGCCCTGTCTTCATGCGCTTGTACGGCGACAGCCGTCAGCCGGTGGGCTCGGCCCCGTGGGGGTCCCCAACACCGGCAGCCGACGGCCGTGGTGCGCGGCGTGGTCGCACAGGCTGTGGTGACTGGTCCTGGCGGCTCACCACGCGGCTGCGCCGCAGTTGCCTCCCTGCAGGCAGGCCCGGAAGTTCAGGTTCTTGAGCTTGCTGTAGTCACCCCTGAAGCTCTCGCCGTTCGCGGCGGTGCGGATCGTCGTCCAGCCCTTGCCCTGCCACTTGGCCTGGAGCAGGACGTACTTACCGTCGATCTTGTGGTCGTAGAACTTCCCCGCGAAGCTGCCGTAGTAGGTCTTGCCGTCCGCGCTTGAGTGCCAGGTCCACTTGATCTTGATCGAGCCGGCGCGGTTGCTGGTCCACAACACCCGGTTGGCGCTGCCCGACGCGGCGGCTTCGACGTCACCGCTGCCGGCCGCCGCCTGGACGGGGGTGTGGGTGGACGCCGGTGCGGCGGTCGCGGGGGCGGCGCTCAGTATGCCTGTCGCGCCCAGCGCGACGCTGCTGAGGACAAGAGCCGACTTGGTGCGGATGTTCATGAATTTCTCCGTTGGGTCGAGAGAATTCGGGAAGCGGTGCTTTTTGACCGCGACTTCGACAGTAGGCGTCCGGCTTCCCGCGGGATTCAGGGCAGGCCCTGAATTCCGTGCGCGGCGGTACGACCGGCTTCATGACTGGAGGTAAGCCAGCACGGCCAGCACCCGCCGGTGGTCTTCCAGCGCCGGCTCCAGGCCCAGCTTGGTGAACACATTGCGGACGTGCGTCTCGACGGTCTTGCCGCTGACGTACAAGCGCCGGCTGATCGCCTCGTTGGAGCGGCCTTCCGCCATCAGCGCCAGCACGTCCCGCTCGCGCCGGGTGAGCGTGTCCAGGGCGGAGGTGACGCGTCGGCGGCTCAGCAGCCGCGCGACCACCTCAGCGTCCATCACCGGCTCACCGGCACCCACCCGCTTGATGGCATCGGCGAGTTCGCCGACGTCCGCGATCCGGTCCTTGAGCAGGTAGCCGAACCCCCCGGGTTGTCGCGTCATCACCTCGACCGCGCTCCCGGTCTCCACGTACTGGGACAGCAGCAGCACCCCTACGGCCGGGAAGCGCTCCCGTATCCGGTGCGCGGCGCGCACCCCCTCGTCGGCATACGTGGGGGGCATACGGATGTCCACCAGGGCCACATCGGGACGCCGGTCGTCGACGAGGGCGAGCAGCCTTTCCGCGTTGCCGGCCTGGCCGACCACCGTGACGACGCCCGACTCCTCCAGGAGCCGCACGAGCCCCTCCCGCAGGAGCAGGGAATCGTCGGCGACGATCACTCGCACGGCAGCTCCACCCGTGCGCGCGTTCCGCCGCCGGGAGGGCTCGTCACGCGCAGAGTGCCACCGGTGGCGGCCACCCGATCGGCGAGCCCGCGCAAACCCGTACCGTTCTCCTCATCCGCCCCGCCGACTCCGTCGTCGGTGATCTCGATCACCAGCCGGTCGCCGTCGCGCCATCCGCTGACGCTCACCACCTCGGCCCCCGAGTACTTCGCGGCGTTGGACAGCGCCTCGCAGACCGCGAAGTACGCCGTCGACTCCGTCAGCGGCGCGAAGCGGCCGGGTTCGACCATGACGAGGACCGGGATCTCCGCCTGTTCGGCGAGGGCGGTGATCGCCGGTGCGAGGCCCTCGCGGGTTAGAACGGCGGGGTGGATTCCGCGAGCGAGGTCGCGGAGTTCGTCCAGCGCCTGGCGGAGCGCCCGGTCGGCCTCCGCCACCGTGTGGCGCAGGTCCGGGCTGGGTCGGGGGACGTGGGACGACAGTCCGGCGTCGAGTCGGCGCAGTTTCATCAGGGCGAAGACCAGCCGGGTCTGGGCGCCGTCGTGCAGATCACGTTCGAGCCGTTGCCGTTCCTCGTCCACGGCCCGCAGGAGCCGGGCGTGGAAGGCTTTTGCCTCCTGCGAACGCGTGACCGCCTCCGAGCGCAGCCGGGTGTTGCGCAGGCACAGCCGCACGGAGCCGCTGACGGCGGACATCAGCTCCTGGTCCTCGTCGAGCGCGGCATCGTGCACCAGTACCACCTGCTCTTCCACGGGGGTGGCGCTCAGTCCGCTGCCCGGGGCAGGCAGCCGAAGGGGCTTCCCGTCCGGATCGACGTACGCGCCGAGTTCCCCTGTCGGCGACGGCAGACCGAGGCGCAGGGAGGGGTCACCGAGCACGCGTACCAGTACGTCCTGCATGTGACGCGGCGTCGGGTCCGCGCCGACCTCGATGACGAGGTTGCCCACGGCGGCGCGCCGGAGCCGCATGCGCAGGAGAGTGGCCAGGAAGGCGATCGGTACGGCGATCTGACTGGCGTCCGACGGCCAGATCAGCACGGCGTTGGCCGCGCCGAGAGCGTCCGGAGCCAGGACGTACAGCACCTCCCACCCCACGAAAGCCACGGCGACGGCGATCGCCACCCCGGCGGGCAGGAGTATGCGCCGCCGTGCCGGGACGCTCACGCGCCAGCGGCGTACGAGCGCCACCAGGCATACGACGGTGAGCAGGGCCCCCGACCACCGGTAGACGAGGTCGATCGCCTCGAACAGCTGCTGGCCGGAGTGGAGCAGCAAGGCATTCGGCCCACAGTCGCGGCAGGAGAGGTAGGTGGCCGCTCCGTCGGCCGCGGGGTCGTAGACGGTCACGCGCACCAGTCCGCCGATGGCCACCAGGCCGTAGCCGCCCGCCACCACGCGCCGGTCCCAGGCGGTGGCGAGCCGCCCGTCGGGGAAGGCGAGCAGCAGGTGCGCCAGCACGGCCAGGTTCAGCGCCTCTCCCCAGGCGCCGAGGGCGAACAGCAGGGGTACGGCGGTGCCTTGCAGATTGCCGAGGAACCAGGTGAGCCCTTCGGCGAGCATGAGCCGCCCGGTGCGGTTGGTGGGCCGCCGCCACCAGGCGATGAGCCCGGCGCCCGCGTAGGACCAGCCCACCGCCAGGTCGCGGACGAGATCCATGTGTGATGCCCCGGCCCGGCTGTAGGCCCCCGCCCCGCAGATCCCGGCCGAGAGCGCGAGCACCGCCCAGAACAGCAAGAGCCGGATGTCCGGTTCACGACTCAGGGTCTGCCCTGATGGCGGCCGGCCGGGTGACGCGTACGTTGGGCTCGTCGCGGTGACCTGGGGCAGTTGCTGGGCCTGCGGGGGGTCCAGGGGGCGACCGGGCTTTCGTAACACCACAGGAGTGATTCTCCAGATACGCTGCGCGCCGGACCATGCCCAATCGCGCCGAATCACGCCCTCTCACCGGGCAAGGCTTCGGCGTAGCCGCGTGACGCGCAGTTCGTGACGTTCTGTCAGCTCGGCAGCGTTCGGCCCCGTGCACCGCGCCCGGGTCATGGATGACGAGTACTGACATGTCACACAGCTGACCCTCGGCGGTACGACGGTCCGCGCGGGGCACGGCGCGATCCTCACCGACCTCGAATGGGCGTTCCGTGTCCTCACCCCGGTCGACGAACTGGCCGCCCGTGCTCTGAGCCAGGGCGACCCGGACCATGTCGACTGGTCGTCCGTGCGGTGGGCGCTGAGCCAACGCGAAAGCAAGCAGACATGGTCGGCCGTATCCGCCTACCGCCATGCCCGGGGTTCGCTGTCGCGCCTGTTCGCCCTCGACGTCCTCCTGGCCTATGTGCTGGGCCGGTGGACCTGGCACGAGGAGACGGCGGACCTGCTCGTCACCTGGGCCTTGGAGGGCGAGGAGGACCCCGAGGTGCTCGCCGAGCTGCTGCGCGTCCTGGGCGAGACGGAGCACGCGGAGTTCGTCACCGTCGGGCTGCGGTACGCCGGGCATCCGGACCCGCGCGTCCGTGCCAAGGTCCCGGATCTCCTCGCGGAATGCGGCGACACCCCTGCGTCCCTGACGGCGGAGACCCGAGCCGCCCTGTTCCGATTCGACCAGCAACCCGCTCCCGTCTTGGGAGTTGTCCAGGAAGAGGTGACGCTGCGCCGCCCGCTCGGGGGCAGAATGGTGATGCGGAAGCAGCTCGAACGCTTGTTGGAGGTCGGTCAGCGGCGCAACGTGGAGATCCAGGTGCTGCCCACGGACCGTGAAGACCACGCGGGGCTCGCGGGGGCGCTTCAACTGCTGCGGGGTCACCGTGGGCCACATCGAAATGCAGCTGATCAGTCGACCGCTCTCCGACCCCAAGGACATCCAGATCCTCGAGATCCGCTATGGCATCATCCGAGCCCAAGCTCTCACGCCCCGTGAGTCGCTGGCCCTCATCGAGAAACTGCTGGGAGAGACGTGATGACCAACCGCCCGACCGGGAACGGTCCCGCCCTGGAGTGGTTCAAGAGCAGCTACAGCACGAACGACGGCCCGGAATGCGTCGAGATCGCCTTCGCCCCCGGAATCATCCATGTCCGCGACTCGAAGCACATACACGGCCCCCGCCTGACCTTCGCCCCCCAGCGGTGGGCCGCCTTCCTGCCGTACGCCTCCGGACGCCGATGACCCGACCGCTCACCGCCGCGCAGCGCCGCATCGTCGATGCCGCCGATCCCGATACCGGGCGGCTGAGGGGTACGCCGGCACAGCTCGCCGCGCTGGTGAAGCGCGGGCTCGCCTTCCGGCATCCGAGGCCGCCGCACGATCACTTCCTGACCCCGGCGGGACATCGGGTGCGGGAGGAGACACAGGAGGACGCGGCGTCCGAGCCGGTCAAAGCACCGGCCTCGGCCGGGGTGTTCGCCGCGCGGGTCGGCGGTGAGCCCTCCGCGCCGGCGTCGGGGCCCGCCCGGCTGCGAGAGGTGCGCGGGGCCTGGCAGGGCATGCTGGAGCTGCGCCGGATGAGCAATCCCGACGGTGCCACCGACCGGCCGTGCGGCTGGGAGCGTGCGCATCTGGTGCAGGCCGCCGCGCTCGCCCTGGAGGCGGCCGGGCACACCCCCGCCGGACCGGGCACCGAGGGCGGCTACCGCGTGCGGGAGACCCCGCAGCCGGAGGCGGTCGCCGTGTACGAGCCGGACGGCGAGGCGCTGCGGGCCTGCGCGGCCACGCTGGAGGGGGCAGGCTGGCAGGTCGGGGAGTACACGGAGCCGAGGAGCCGGGCGCGCTATCTGCTGGCCTCCCCTCGGCGGGTATGACGGGGCATGTCAGGATCGGCGGGTCGGGCAGCGACACCGAGCAGGCGTGAAGGGGACAGACCCAGTGAGTGAGCCGTTTTCCGTCCGGGTGACCGTGCGTGGGTACGAGACCGATGTGCAGGGCCATCTCAACCAGGCCGTGTATCTCAACTACGCGGAGCACGCGCGCTGGTCGCTGCTCCAGGCGGCCGGGATCACCCAGTCCGGTCTGATCGCCCAGGGTGCGGGACCGGTCGCCCTGGAGACCACCATCCGCTACCGGCGTGAACTGCTCGCCGGGGACGAGGCCGATGTGACCTGTGCCTTCACCTGGAGCGGCGGCAAGACCTTCACCATCGAGCAGACGATTACGAAGGCCGACGGCACCGTGGCGGCCGAGATCACGGCGGTCGGCGGGCTGCTGGACCTCACGCAGCGCAGGCTCGTGCCGAGTCCGCAGGATGTCTTCCGGGATCTGGCGAAGGATCCCGGGCTGTTCGGACTGTGACGGGCTTTCACTTTCTGAAAGTTTCCTCCGCCGGGTTGCCAAGTTTCCAGGCCATCCGCTCCTACAGTGGACCAGACCACCAGCAAAGAACGAAGGCTCTTTACAGCCCCGGAATCTACGTGCGTAACTAATGACGCGCGCACGTCAATCAGCACCACGTAACACGGAACTGCCCAGGTGGCAGCGGCCGACGTCACCTCCTTCGCTCATCCCCACATGTGTCAGGAGGAAGTCCCCCCATGTTCTCTCTCCCCAGACCCTCAGCCGGCCCCCGCAGGCGGACCGCCACGGCGCTCGGCGTCCTCGGCGCCGCCCTCGCCCTCACGGTCACGACCGTCGGCGGAGCGTCCGCCGCTCCGGACCCCGGCCGGGACCGGACCGACGTCAAGCCCGGCGAGGCGTACATGGGTGTGGGCACCCGCATCCACGAGGGCGTTCCCGCCGGAGAGCCGTCGCTGGGCGTGATGGCCCCGACCGACGGCGTCCAGGGCATCGACGTATCGCACTGGCAGGGCGCCATCAACTGGACCTCGGTGCGCAACTCCGGGATCCAGTTCGCCTGGATCAAGGCGACCGAGGGCACCACCTACAAGGACGACCGGTTCAACACCAACTACCCCGCCGCCCACGGCGCCGGCGTGATCCGCGGGGCGTACCACTTCGCCCGCCCCAATCTTTCCAGCGGCGCCACTCAGGCGAACTACTTCGTCAACAACGGCGGCGCCTGGTCGCGCGACAACCTGACCCTGCCCGGCGTCCTGGACATCGAGCACAACCCGTACGGGGCCATGTGCTACGGACTGACCACCACGCAGATGCGCACCTGGATCAACGACTTCTACACCACCTACAAGTCACGCACGAGCCGTGATGTCGTCATCTACACGACGGCGAGCTGGTGGAACACCTGCACCGGCAACTGGACCGGCATGTCCAGCAAGAGCCCGCTGTGGGTGGCGCACTGGACCTCCGCCGCGTCCCCGACCCTCCCCAGCGGCTTCCCCACCTGGACGGTGTGGCAGTACACCGCCACCGGTTCGGTCTCCGGTGTCGCGGGCAACGTGGACCGCAACAAGTTCAACGGCTCCCGCGACCGGTTGCTGGCGCTCGCCAACAACACGTGACGGGGTAGGCCCCGGCACGTACGCGATCACGCGGTGGAACCGGCGGCGACCGCCCGCCGGTTCCGCCGCCTTCCCTTCCCGGTTCCACCGCCTTCCCCCACACCCCCTCCCCTCACGAGGAGTGATCGTGCACCCCGAGAACGCCCTCCGGCGTCGACTCCTGATCGCCGGTGCGGCCGGTCTGGCCGCCGCCACCGCCGCGCCGGGCACCGCGCACGCGCGGGGCGCCGGCGTGGTCGAGCCGGACATCGACGGCACCGCTGCCTGGGGCGCCCGTTCCCCGCGGGGCACCATCAGCGTCCTGCGGTACCGGCCGAGCAGGATCGTGATCCACCACACGGTGAGCACCAACTCCACCGACTTCTCCCGCGCCCAGGCGCACGCCCACGCCCACTGGGTCCAGGATCTGCATCTGGACAAGAACGGCTGGGTGGACACCGGCTACCACTTCCTGGTCAGCCGGGGCGGCTGGATCACCGAGGGGCGGCACGGCAGTCTCCAGACCCTCACCGGCGGGACGACCTTCGTGCTGGGCTCCCACACCTCCGGGCAGAACGACCAGGCCATCGGCATCGCGTGCGAGGGCGCCTACCACGCGGGCGCGGTGCCGCCGGCCGCCCAGTGGGAGGTACTGGTGACCCTGTGCGCCTACACCTGTGCGCAGTACGGCATCCCTTCGGCGCGGATCTACGGCCACAAGGACTACAGCTCGACGCTCTGCCCGGGCGTGTACCACGACATGCTGCCGCGACTGCGGGACGAGGTGGCGGCGGCCCGGTCGGCGTAACACCGCCCGCCCGGGGCGGAATTCGGGTGCGGGAAGGCGCCCCGGGCTGCGATCCTTCCGTGTCATGGCCCCACGACGCGTCAAACCCAGCCTGTACATCTCCGTCGACATCGAGGCCGACGGGCCCATTCCCGGGCCGTACTCCATGCTGAGCCTGGGCGCCTCGGTGGCTGGTGTGCAGGACGCCGAGGGCTTCCGGGCGGCCGATCCCGAGGAGCGTACGTTCTACCGGGAACTGAAACCGATCAGTGCCGAGTTCGTGCCAGAGGCACTCGCCGTGAGCGGACTGGACCGGGACCGGCTGGGCACCGAGGGCGCCGAGCCGGTCCAGGCCATGCGGAAGTTCACCGACTGGGTGGGCGAGGTGCGCGCGGGCGCCCAGCCGGTGATGTGCGGCTACCCGGCGTCGTACGACTGGACGTTCCTGTACTGGTACCTGATCCGCTTCACCGGTTCCAGTCCCTTCGGGCACTCGGGCTGTCTGGACATGAAGACCCTGTACGCCACCAAGGCGGGGCTGCCGCTGCGGGCGGTGGTGAAGGGCACCATGCCGCGTGAGCTGCTGTCGCGGCGCCGGCACACCCACCACGCGCTGGACGACGCGATCGAGCAGGCCGAGCTGTTCGCCAACCTCATGGCGTGGCCGGGTCCTTCGAGCCCGTGAGCCCCTCTGCCGGTTCCATCGGGTGGGTGACGTCGGCGGCCTCGCGGCGGCCGTCGCCGAGATGGTTGAAGACGAAGTTCAGCAGGACCGCCACCACACAGCCCGTGGAGATGCCGGAGTCCAGGACGATGCGGGCCGTCTCCGGGAACGAGTGGTAGAACTCGGGCGCGCTGATCGGGATGATGCCGACGGCCAGTGACACGGCGACGATCAGGACGTTGTTGTCCTTGTCCAGGCCCGCCTTGACCAGGGTCTGGATGCCGCTGGCCGCGACCGAGCCGAAGAGGACCACGCCCGCGCCGCCGAGCACCGGGCGCGGTACGACGGCGATCAGTGAGGCGGCCATCGGGCACAGCCCCATCAGCACCAGGAAGGCGCCGCCGGTGGCGACGACGTACCGGCTGCGGATTTTCGTCATCGCGACCAGGCCGATGTTCTGGGCGAAGGCGCTGCACATGAAGCCGTTGAACAGCGGGCTGACCGCGGAGCCGAGGGTGTCGGCGCGCAGGCCGGCCGCGATGGTCCGCTCGTCCGCCGGGCGGTCGACGATCTCGCCCAGCGCCAGCATGTCGGCGGTGGACTCGGTCATGGAGACCACCATCACCACGCACAGCGAGAGGATCGCGGCGAGCTGGAACTGCGGTGCGCCGAAGTGGAACGGGGTGGGGAAGCCGACGATGTCCGCCTCGGCCACCGGGGAGAAGTCGGTGACGCCGAACGGGAGGGCGAGGAGGGTGCCGGCCACCATGCCGAGCAGGACGGCGATCTGCTTGACGAAGCCGCGGGTGAAGCGGCGCAGCAGCAGGACGATGACGAGGGTGGCACCGGCGAGGCTCAGGTTGGTCGCCGAACCGAAGTCGGGGGCCGAGGGACTGCCCCCTTGCGCCCAGCCGAAGGCGACCGGCAGCAGCGAGACGCCTATGAGCGTGATGACGGTGCCCGTGACGACCGGTGGGAAGAAGCGGACCGCCTTGCTGAAGAAGGGCGCCGCGAGGAAGCCGAGCAGTCCGGCGACGATCACCGCGCCGAAGATGATCGGCAGGGCGTCGTTCTTGTCGTCGGTGGAGGCGACGATCGCGGTCATCGGGGCGACACCGGCGAAGGTGACGCCGTTGACGAAGGGCAGCCGGGCTCCGATGTTCCAGATGCCCAGCGTCTGCAGGAGGGTGGCGAGGCCCGCGGTGAACAGGCACGCACCGGTGAGGAAGGTGAGTTCGGTGCCGGTGAGGCCGATGGCCGCGCCGACGATCAGGGGTGGGGCGACGACACCCGCGTACATGGCGGCCACGTGTTGCAGGCCGGTCGTCGCCATCTTGAGCGCGGGAAGTTTCTCGTCAACGGGGTGGTCGGCCACTGCGGCTCTCCTCCGGTCGGGTACACGGACGCGTCGGGGCGGCCGTGGGTTTCAAGGAGGTGGTGCGGGTGGGGATGGTGGTACGTCCCGCTCGAGCGACGTCGAGAGTGGGGGAGGGACCGGGGGACGGGTGTGGGGGACCGTCCCGGGGCGCGCGTGCACGCGCGCCCCGGAGACGGTTTCCGCGGGCCCCGGAAACGGGGTCCGCGATCACCGGCCGGGAGCCGTCCCTCCCGGCCGGAGACATCTGCGGGACTCAGTTCTGCGCGGCGATCCGTGCCAGCCGCTGCGCCTCGGCGCGGGTGGAACGGGCGATGTCGTCCTCGTCGGCCGTGAGCAGCCGCCCGTTCTCCACGATCTGCCGGCCGTTCACGAAGGAGGCGGTGACCGGGGCCGCCGCGCCGAAGACCAGCGCGGTCACCGGGTCGGCGATGGAGGCGTGGGCGAGGGTGTCCATCCGCCACAGCACCAGGTCGGCGAGCTTGCCCGGCTCCAGCGAACCGATCTCGCCCGCCCGGCCGAGGACCTGGGCGCCGCCGTGGGTGCCGAGCCGCAGCGCCTGCCGGGCGTTCAGCGCGGCCTCCCGGTGGGCGCCGAGACGGTTGATGAGCAGCGCGTTGCGCAGTTCGGTGTGGAGTTCGCCGGACTCGTTGGACGCGGTCCCGTCCACGCCGAGGCCGACCGGCACGCCGGCCGCGAGCATGTCGGGGACGCGGGCGATGCCGGCGGCCAGCCGGGCGTTGGAGGACGGGCAGTGGGCGACGCCGGTCCTCGTACGGGCGAAGGCGGCGATGTCGGAGTCGTTCATGTGGACGCAGTGCGCCATCCACACGTCCTCGCCGAGCCAGCCGGTGGACTCGAAGTAGTCGGTCGGGCCCATGCCGAACAGCTCGTGGCAGAACTTCTCCTCCTCCACGGTCTCCGAACCGTGGGTGTGCAGCCGTACGCCGAGCCGGCGGGCCAACTCGGCTCCCTGGCGCAGCAGTTCGGTGGAGACGGAGAACGGCGAGCAGGGAGCGACGGCGACCCGCGTCATGGCGTCGAAGGAGGGGTCGTGGTGCCGGCGTACCGTCTCCTCGGTGGCGGCGAGCGCGTCGTCGAGGGTCTCGACCGCGAAGTCCGGGGGCAGTCCGCCGTCCTTCTCGCTGCGGTCCATGGAGCCGCGGGCGAGGGTGAAGCGCACGCCCATGTCCCGGGCGGCGCCGATGATGGCGCCGGACAGGTCGCCGGAGCCCTGCGGGAAGACGTAGTGGTGGTCCATGGCGGTGGTGACGCCGCCGCGGGCCATCATCGCCAGTGAGCCCCGCGCCGCCGCGCGCACCATCGGCTCGTCGATGCGCGCCCAGGTCGGATAGAGGGCGACGAGCCAGTCGAACAGGTTGTGGTCGGTGGCCAGGCCCCGGGTGATCCACTGGTAGAAGTGGTGATGCGTGTTGACCAGGCCGGGGGTCACCAGGTGCCCGGTCGCGTCGATCCGGCGTTCGACGTTCTCCAGGCCCTCGGGGGCCGGGCCCGGGCCGAGCGCCTCGATGCGGTTGCCGGCGAGGACGAGGTGTCCGGAGGCGTACTCGGTGTCCTTCGCGTCGACGGTCGCGATCGCGCAGTTCTCGATGACGATGCGCCGGTCTGCTGCCATGGTTCGTCCTTTTCGCGTACGTGGAGTGGGCACGGCAGGACCCTGGGAGGTTTGAGTGCCGTGGCCGGGGTGCTGGGTCGGGTGCTGGTCCGCATCCCTGCGTTCCCCGGCCACGGGTGCCGAAGTGTGGTGCGGTGCGGTCAGAGGTTGGTGAGGTCCACGGGGATCCGCGCCTCGCAGCCGTCGCGCAGCACGGTGCCCTCGATCAGGCCGTAGGGGCGGTCGGCGGCGAAGTACACCGCTCCGTCGGCGGTGTCGTTCTTCAGCCCGAACGGCTCCATGTCCACCAGGAAATGGTGGCTGTTCGGGAGGGAGAAGCGGATCTCGTCGATCTCGCCGCGGTTGTCGATGACCCGCGCGCCCATCTGGTACAGCGTCTGCTGCAGGGAGAGCGAGTAGGTCTCGGCGAAGGCCTGGAGCATGTGCTTCCTGACCTGCTCGTAGGACTCCTCCCAGTTCGGCATCTGCTGCTCGTCGTCGGTCCAGTTGAACCGCCAGCGGCCGGAGACCGAGGTGGCGAGGATCCGGTCGTACGCCTCCTTGAGCGTCGTGTACTTGTCCTTGACGTAGCCCCAGAACTCCGAGTTGGTGGAGTTGAGCACCGTGAGGTCCTTGAGCCCGGAGATGACCTCCCACCGCTCGCCGTCGTAGGTGATCTGCGTCAGCCGGGTCTCCTGGCCCTTGCGGACGAAGGAGTGCTTGGGCTCGTCGGCGGCGCTGGACTCCGAGCCGGCGTCGGAGGTCGCGATGCGCTCCCAGGCGTACTCCTCGATGCGGATGCGCGCCCGGTGGATGGGCTCCTGCGAGGTGACGAAGTGGCGGGCGAGGTGGATGCCGAACTGTTCGGCCGACTCGATGCCGTGCTCCTTGGCGAAGGCGAACACCGTGTTCTTGGTGGTGTCGGTCGGCAGGACGTTCGCGTTCGAGCCGGAGTAGTGGACGTCCTCCATGTCGCCGGAGAGGGCGACGGAGACGTTCAGGTCCTTGATGTGATGGGTGGCGCCGTCCCGCGTGATCTTTACGACTCGGTTCTCGGCCTTGCCGTACTGGTTCTGTCCCAGGATCGTGGGCATGGTGTGCTAGCTCCCTCGGTAAACGGAGTAGCCGAACGGGTTGAGCAGCAGCGGCACGTGGTAGTGCTCGCCCGGGACGACGGCGAACGTGATCGCCACCTCCGGGAAGAACACTCCGGCGCCGCTGTCCCGATTCGCGGGGGCGTCCTGCTGCGCATCGGCTTGCTGGTTCGCGTCTTTCTTCTGGAAGTACGGCTCCACGGCGAAGTCGAGCCGTACATGGGTGGTTCCTTCCGGCAGGGCCGGCAGGTCCTTGCACCGCCCGTCCGCGTCGGTCGCGGAGCCGCCGAGTGCCCGCCAGTCCGCGTCCCGGCCCGCGCGGGCGGAGAGGCGGACGGCGACGCCCTCGGCGGGGCGGCCGGCGCTGGTGTCCAGGATGTGCGTGGACACGGAGGCGGTGGTGTCGGTGCTCATGTGCGTCAGTCCTCTTCGGCGTCGACGAGACGGGCCAGGCGGATGCGGTTGATCTTCCCCAGTTCGGTGCGGACGATCTCGCGCTCCTGCTCCGGCGCGTTGCCGAGGCGTTCCTTGACGGCGTCGCGCATCTGCTCGCCGGTCCGGCCGGTGGCGCAGATGAGGAACACATGGCCGAACTTCTGCTGGTACGCCAGGTTCAGTTCGAGCATTTCGGCCTTGAGTCCGTCCGGGGCGCCGGTCATGCCGCTCTGCTCCCGGGCGGAGGTCGGGTCACCCGGTGAGGGTCGGCCGATCGGCGGGTGTCCGGCCATCGCCTCTTCCAGGTCGGCCGGGGTCAGCTCCGCCATGGCGGCGTCACTGGCGGCGTACAGGTCGTCGGCGGTGACGAAGGGGCGGGCGGCGAGCAGTTGCCGTGCCCAGGCGGTGGAGGCGCAGGCTTCGTGGAGCGCGGCGAGCGCCTTCTGCTCCTCCAGGGCGTTGAAACGGGCCAGGCCCGGGGGCGTGGAAGTCGACGTCACGGGAGCCTCCGTGGCCGCGAGGGCCGTACGAACGGGCGTGTGCTGCGAACGGGCGTGGCGACAGTGAACGCGGTCGCGGACCGGACGTCAACGGTTTGTTGAAAATTCGGGCGTACTTAGGGGAGGCCACCGGGGCGAGGGTCAGGTGCCCTTTTCGCGGTTCAGGTAGTTGTAGACCGTGAAACGGCTGACTCCGAGCGCGCTCGCCACCGTCTCCACGCCGTGCCGTACGGCGAAGGCGCCGCGCGCCTCCAGACTGCGGACGATCTCCTGCTTCGCCTTCCGGTCCAGGTCGGCGAGCGGCATGCCGTTGCGGCGCTCCAGGGCCGCGAGGATGTGGTCGAGCGAGTCCGCGAGCTGCGGCAGGCGTACGGCGACGGCTGCGGCGCCCTCCCAGGAGAGCACGACGTCGTCGGTGCCGGCCTCGTCCGGCGGGACCATCTCGCCGCCCATGGCGTCGACGAGCGGTTTTACCGCCGCAATGAAGGCGTCCTCGCCGGTGGCGCTCACCGGTCGTTCTCCTCGATCACGTTGATCTGGAGGGAGACACGGGTGGCGCCGGCGGCGAGGCTTCGGCGCAGCAGGGTGTCGACGGCGGTGAGCACGGGGTCGGCGGGTCCCTCGGCGGTGTTGCCGAACGGGCCGACGTCGACCGCGTCCAGGTCCGCTGCCTCGATGACCTCGCGGGCGACCACGGCGTGTGCGGGTGGCTCGTCGAGGTCGAAAGGTTCGGTTGTGAACTCCAGTCTCAGGCGCACTGTGCCCCCATGGCATCGGCGGTGCGGGCGTAGCCGTGTCGGCTGCGATGACCTTAACGGACTGCCTCGCTGGGATCGGCGGGGATGCGTGGGGTGCGGGGCCGTCCTACGTGGCTTTTCCTCGCCCCCGCCGCCCCTTCCCGTTCCCGTCCCCCGGGGGCGCTGCCCCCGGACCCCCGCTCCTCAAACGCCGGAGGGGCTGAAACTCGGATCCCCGCTCCTCAAACGCCGGAGGGGCTGAAATGGGTCGTCGTCCTCTTGACAGTCGCTCTCCGTCGCGGGCAATCTTCCAGTACGTAGAAACCGACTTCCGCTATACGGAATTGAGGAGCGGCGAGCCCGATGGGATTTGCAGAGCAGCGCTTCAACGTCAACCTGTCGATCCTCTTTACGGAACTCCCGCTTCTTCAGCGGCCCGCGGCCGCCGCTGCGGCCGGGTTCAGCGCCGTCGAGCTGTGGTGGCCGTGGACCGACTCCCCCGTGCCCGAGCGGTCCGAGCTGGATGCGCTGCGGAAGGCGATTCAGGACGCGGGCGTGCGGCTCACCGGGCTGAACTTCTACGCCGGACGGCTGCCGGGTCCCGACCGGGGCGCCCTGTCCGTCCCCGGCGAGGAGTCGGAGCGGTTCCGCGCCAATGTGGACGTGGCCGCCTCGTTCGCCGAGTCGCTCGGCTGTACGGCCCTCAACGCGCTGTACGGCAACCGGGTCGACGGCGTGGACCCGGCCGAGCAGGACGCGCTCGCGCTGGAGAACCTCGCCCTCGCGGCCCGGGCCGCCGACCGGATCGGCGCCGTCCTGCTGGTCGAGGCGCTGAACAGGCCCGAGTCGCCGCTGTACCCGCTGGTCTCGGCACCGGCCGCGGTGGGCGTCGTGGACCAGGTGAACGCGGCCACCGGACTGGACAACGCCCGGTTCCTGATGGACCTGTACCACCTGGCGATGAACGGCGAGGACCTGCCCGCGGTGATCGACCGGTATGCCGAGAAGACCGGCCATGTGCAGATCGCCGACAGCCCCGGCCGCGGCGCGCCCGGCACCGGTTCGCTGCCCCTGGAGGACCTGCTGGACCGGCTGCGCAAGGCCGGTTACGACGGCTGGGTCGGCCTGGAGTACAAGCCCGGCGACCGCCCGAGCGCCGAGGCCTTCGACTGGCTGCCCCGCGAGGCCCGCTGACCACACCCCCGTTTACCGAGAGGCACCCTCATGAGCACCCTTCCCAAGGTTTCCTGGATCGGCCTCGGCATCATGGGCTCCCCCATGTCCGAGAACCTGATCAAGGCGGGCTACGACGTCACCGGCTTCACCCTGGAGCAGGAGAAGCTGGACCGGCTGGCCGCCGCCGGTGGCACCGCGGCCGGTTCGATCGCCGAGGCGGTACGGGACGCCGACGTGATCATCACGATGGTTCCGGCCTCCCCGCAGGTCGAGGCGATCGCCTACGGCCCCGACGGCATCCTGGAGAACGCGCGGTCCGGCGCCCTGCTGATCGACATGTCCTCGATCACCCCGCAGACCTCGGTCGACCTGGCCGCGGCCGCGAAGGACAAGGGGATCCGGGTGCTGGACGCCCCCGTGTCCGGCGGCGAGGCCGGCGCGATCGAGGCCGTGCTGTCCATCATGGTGGGCGGCGAGCGCGCCGACTTCGACGAGGCGAAGCCCCTCTTCGAGGCCCTGGGGAAGACGATCGTGCTGTGCGGCCCGCACGGCTCCGGGCAGACCGTGAAGGCCGCCAACCAGCTGATCGTCGCCGTGAACATCCAGGCCTGCGCCGAGGCCGTGGTCTTCCTGGAGAAGTCCGGCGTGGACCTGACGGCGGCACTGGAGGTCCTGGGCGGCGGACTGGCCGGCTCCACCGTGCTGGCCCGCAAGAAGGACAACTTCCTGAAGCGGGACTTCAAGCCTGGCTTCCGCATCGACCTGCACCACAAGGACATGGGCATCGTCACGGACGCCGCCCGCGCCGTCGGTGCGGCGCTGCCCGTCGGCGCGGTGGTCGCCCAGCTGGTGGCCAGCCTGCGCAGCCAGGGTGACGGCGGCCTGGACCACTCCGCGCTGCTGCGCGCCGTCGAGCGGCTGTCCGGCGCGCAGGTCTGAGCCAGCACCCCTCCAGTCCTCCGGGCGGCGCCGGCGCCGACACCTGTCCTGTCGCGCCCAAGGCGTCGGCGCCGCCCGGAACCCACCCTGCACACCAGTGAGGACTGAGCGAGAACGACTCGCGCACGGCCCCTGACGGGAGGTCGAGGCCGTGCGCGCAGGCCGCGGCGGCGTGCGAGCCAGTGCGGTGGTGAAAGCGGCGGGACTCCTTCTTCGACCTGAGGGGAGGGGCTCCGCGGCCGTCGCCGCCGCCGCGGCCCCCGGCCGACAGGGCAGCGCCCCTGCCTTTCCGGCGCCCGGATGCGGACGGTCCCGCATCCGGGCGCCTTCCGGTGCGCGGGGGTGCGGATCCGCCCCGCGCGCAGCAGCCTGGGGGCATGGCACATCCAACGGAGCATCCGCACATCGTGGTGCACCCGCCGGCGCTGGACGGCTCCCGGCGGGTGACCTGGGACGACGAGACACTGGGCCTCGCCACGCACGTCGACGACGTGGGCGAGATCCTGCGGCTGGCCGACCTGTACGTCACGGACGTGGAGGACACCGACCTCATCGAGTGGCAGGGCGGCGGTCCCGACGACTGGCCGGGGCTGTCCGAGCACCACGAGTACTGAGCGCGGGTACGGCAACGGCCGTAGGGCGGCTACGGCACCCTCAAATGTAGCTCTGAAGGCGGCCCCGGGAGGCTTCGGCCGGTGCCGTGGGCGGGCACACTCCTCGCACACGGGGCCCGCCGGCACGGGGGCGGCGGGCCCCTCTCGAGGGGGTGCCGTCATGGCCGACACCGAGGGCGTCCGGGGGACGCCGCACGAACTCGCCCTGCTGGCCGGAGGCCCGCGCGCCGCGGTCGTCGTCGCGGTGGTCTCGCTGCATCTGCGCGGCGCCGTCGAGGCGGGCGCGCCGGGCACCCTCCTGGCGGTCGACGGGGACGCGGGGCGTGCCCTGCCGCCGCTCCCGCCGTTCGAACGGCTGGAGCAGGAGGGCGTACCGGACGAGATGCGGGCGCCGTACCTGGAGAGCGCGGTGTACCACTGCCTGGACGAGCCCTCCGACCTGCGCTATCTGCTGCGGCACGTCGATGTCCGCTGGGCGCTGGCGGAGCTCCGCGTCGGGCTCGCGGATGCGGGGATGCTGCGGTATCCGCTGCTGCTCGGCCCGACCACGGCCGCCCGCAGACGGCTGGGGACACTGCGCAAGGCGTTCCCGCTTCCGGCCAGCCGGCACGGTCTGCCGGACGAGCGGAAGCTCATCGCCGTCGCCCTGCACGGCGAGCCCGCGCTGCGCACGCTCGTCCCCCGCTTCGCCCTCCGGGCGGGGCTGACCGAGCGGGTGAGCCTGAGGCAGAAGAGCCTGCTCCGCCACTCACCGCGCAGCGGCGCCTCCGGCGGCGCCGGCCACGTCTACTGCGGGGGCGGCGGTGGCGGCAGCTGCGGAGGAGGAGGCGGCGGCGGCGGCTGCGGGGGCGGCTCGAACTGAGTCCGCCGCCCGCCCGCCGGCCTGGGGGAAGGTGTCGCACTTCGGCGGATCAGGCCCTCAACGGCCTCACCGACGTCGGGGCGTGGCCCGGTTCCGTCGCGAGGGGCTCGAACTCGACGACGTTCCCTATGTCGTTGGTGGTCGACATGGAGATGTTGGTGACGCGTTCGAGGATCGCCTCGACGACGACCGGGACGCGGAACTCGGCCGCGAGTTTCCTGGCCTGCTCCAGCGCAGCGCCCAGTTCGTTCGGGTCGGTGACCCGGATCGCCTTGCAGCCCAGCCCCTCGGCGACCTTGACGTGGTCGACACCGTAGACCCCCAGCTCCGGGGCGTTGACGTTCTCGAACTCCAGCTTGACCTGGAAGTCGATGTCGAACGCCCGCTGCGCCTGCCGGATCAGGCCCAAGTAGGCGTTGTTGACCAGGACATGGACGTACGGGATCCGGTGCTGCGCCCCGACCGCCAGTTCCTCGATCATGAACTGGAAGTCGTAGTCGCCGGAGAGGGCGACGACCTGCGCCCCGGGGTCGGCCTTCGCCACGCCGAGCGCGGCGGGGACGGTCCAGCCGAGCGGGCCCGCCTGACCGCAGTTGATCCAGTGCCGCGGCCGGTACACGTGCAGCAGCTGCGCGCCGGCGATCTGGGAGAGGCCGATGGTGGAGACGTACCGGGTCTCGGGGCCGAAGGCCTTGTTCATTTCCTCGTAGACCCGCTGCGGCTTGATGGGGATGTCGTCGAAGTGCGTACGGCGCTGGAGGGTGGCCCGCTTCTCCTGTGCGGCGGCCGCCCAGGCGGAGCGGTCGGGCAGGGCGCCCGCGGCCTTCTGCTCCTCGGCCACCTCGACGAACAGCTCCAGGGCGGCGCGCGCGTCGGAGGCGATGCCGTAATCCGGGGCGAAGATCCTGCCGATCTGGGTGGGTTCGATGTCGACGTGTACGAAGGTGCGGCCGGCCGTGTAGACGTCGAGCCTCCCGGTGTGGCGGTTGGCCCAGCGGTTGCCGATGCCGAGGACGAAGTCGGACTCCAGGAAGGTCGCGTTGCCGTAGCGGTGCGAGGTCTGCAGGCCGACCATGCCGGCGTTGAGTTCGTGGTCGTCCGGGATGACGCCCCAGCCCATGAGGGTCGGCACGACCGGGGTGCCGGTCAACTCGGCGAACCGGACGAGCAGTTCGGCCGCGTCCGCGTTGATGACGCCGCCGCCGGCGACGATCAGCGGGCGTTCGGCGGCGTTGAGCATGCCGAGCGCCTTCTCGATCTGGGTGCGGGAGGCGGCGGGCTTGTAGACCGGGAGCGGCTCGTAGGTGTCCGGGTCGAACTCGATCTCCGTCAGCTGCACGTCGATCGGCAGGTCGATGAGGACCGGTCCGGGGCGGCCCGAGCGCATGAGGTGGAAGGCCTGCTGGAAGACGCCGGGGACCTGAGCGGCCTCGAGGACGGTCACCGCCATCTTGGTGACCGGCTTGGCGATGGAGGCGATGTCGACGGCCTGGAAGTCCTCCTTGTGGATCACCGCGGTCGGCGCCTGGCCGGTGATGCACAGGATCGGGATGGAGTCGCCGATGGCGGAGTACAGGCCGGTGATCATGTCGGTGCCGGCCGGCCCTGACGTGCCGATGCAGACGCCGATGTTGCCGGGGTGGGCACGGGTGTAGCCCTCGGCCATGTGCGAGGCGCCCTCGACATGGCGGGCGAGGGTGTGGGTGATGCCGCCGGACGCCTTGAGGGCCGCGTAGAAGGGGTTGATCGCCGCGCCGGGGACACCGAACGCGTCAACGATGCCCTCACGCTTGAGGATCTCAACTGCCGCGCGGGCAGCGGTCATTCGAGCCATCGAGTACTCCTGCTCCGACTGTCGGATTCGCACTCCCGTCGCGCCCCGCGGGTGAGTCTCTTCCGTATTATGGAATCGAGTTTCTACTTAGTGGAATGAATGTAGGCCGGGTCGCCGAAGCGCGTCAAGAGAAGGGCAAGTGCCGGACACGGGCCCTCCGGTGGAGGACGATGGCGGCGCCTCGAGAACACGGGAGTGGGGTCATGTCCCAGAGCGTGCCGGTGCGCTGTCCCGCCTGTCGGCGCTCGCACCGCTTCACGGCACCGTCGTACCCCTGCGCCTGCGGCGCGCCCGTCACCCCGCCGCTGGACCTGGACCAGGTGCCCGGCACCGTCGACCACCGTGCCTGGCGGGAGGAGTGGGTGACGCTGCGCTGCGGGGACTGCGGGCTGCGCGGCGAGTGGCCCCGGCCCGAACTGGGCTGCCCGTGCGGGACGGTGCTGCGGATCCCGGTGGCGGGCGAGGAGGCCGCCGTCCCGGCCGGCCGGCCCGGGCGTCCCGCTTTCCGCCCGGTGCCGATCCGCACGGCGCGGGACGCGGTCACGGCGGCCGTGCTGTATCTGCGCCGGCTCGGCTACGAGGACATCCGGCGCGCGGACCAGCGGCCCCCGTCCGGCATCGGCCTGGCCGGGCGGGGCGTACTGGCGCACGTCAACCCGTCGGCGTGGCCGGCCACCTCGCGGGACGTGGAGTGCCTGTGGCTGACGGCGATGACGGAGTCCGCGAGCTGTCTGTACTTCTCCCTCGCCGGGTTCGCCGAGGAGGCCCGGGACCGCGCCGACACGCTGGGCGTACCGCTGTTCCTGCTCGACCTCACCGGCACCCCGCAGCCCCTGAACGGCCCCGCCGACACGCTGGACGCCGACGGGTCCTGATATCCCGGCGACGCGGGCGCCGGAGGGGTCCGATACTCGTCGGATGCGCATCCGTCCCGCCGCCCCCGGCGAACTGCCCGCCCTCCAGGACATCGAACGGGCGGCCGGCGCCCCGTTCCGCGATGTCGGCATGCCGGACATCGCCGACGACGAACCTCCCGCCCTGGAGGTGCTGGAGCGCTACCGGCGGGCGGGCCGCTGCTGGGTCGCGGCCGACGAGGAGGACGACCGGCCGGTCGCGTATCTGATCGCCGAACCGGTGGACGGCGCGCTCCATGTGGAGCAGCTATCCGTCCACCCGGACGCGGCCCGCCGGGGCGTGGGCCGGGCGCTGCTCGCGCACGCCGCGGGCCGGGCCCGGGAGGAGGGCCTGACCGGGCTGACGCTGACCACCTTCGCCGACGTCCCGTGGAACGCCCCGTACTACGCGCGCCTCGGCTTCCGGACGCTGGGCGAGCCCGAACTCACCCCGGGGCTGCGCCGGATCCGCGCCGAGGAGAGCGCCCACGGCCTCGACCACTGGCCCCGGGTCTGCATGCGCCTCGAACTGCCGGACGCCGACGAGACGTCGGCGCCCGTGAGCTGAGACCGCTCAGCCCGTCGCGTACCGCTCGCGGAGCTCGATCTTGCGGACCTTGCCCGAGACCGTCATCGGGAAGGTCTCCAGGAGTTCCAGGCGGCTCGGCACCTTGTAGTGGGCCAGGCGGCCGTCGCAGTACGTCCGCAGTTCCTCCAGGGTGAGCGGGTCGGCCGGGTCGCGCGGGATGACGCAGGCGAGCACCTCCTCGCCGTAGCGCTCGTGCGCCACCCCGACGACCTGGACGTCCGCGATCTTCGGGTGGGCGTAGAGGAACTCCTCGATCTCGCGCGGGTAGATGTTCTCGCCGCCCCTGATGATCATGTCCTTGATGCGGCCGACGATCTCCACATAGCCGTCGTCCCGCATGACCGCCAGGTCCCCGGTGTGCATCCAGCGCGCCGCGTCGACGGCTTCGGCAGTTTTCGCGGGCTCGTTCCAGTAGCCGAGCATCACGCTGTAGCCCCGGGTGCAGAGTTCGCCGGAGGTGCCGCGCGGCACGGTGACGCCGGTGGCCGGGTCGACGACCTTGACCTCGATGTGCGGCAGGACGCGGCCGACGGTGCCGGTGCGGTGCTCCAGGTCGTCCTCCATGCGGGTCTGGAGGGACACCGGGGAGGTCTCCGTCATGCCGTAGCAGATGGAGACCTGCTCCATGTGCATCTCGGCGACCACGCGCTTCATCACCTCCACCGGGCAGGGCGAGCCCGCCATGATGCCGGTGCGCAGGGAGGACAGGTCGTACTCCGCGAAGTCGGGCAGGTTCAGCTCGGCGATGAACATCGTCGGTACGCCGTACAGCGAGGTGCAGCGCTCCTGCTGGACCGCGCGCAGGGTGGCCGCCGGGTCGAAGGAGGCGGCGGGGATGACCATGCAGGCGCCGTGCGAGGTGGCCGCGAGGTTGCCCATGAGCATGCCGAAGCAGTGGTAGAGGGGCACCGGGATGCAGACCCGGTCCTGCTCGCTGTAGGCGATCAACTCCCCCACGAAGTAGCCGTTGTTGAGGATGTTGTGGTGGGAGAGGGTGGCGCCCTTGGGGAAGCCGGTGGTGCCCGAGGTGTACTGGATGTTGATGGGGTCGTCGCAGGACAGCTCGGGGTGGGCCGGGTCCGGGGTGGCGCGGGCGACCAGGGCCTCCCAGCTCGGGTCACCGATGTGGACGACCTCCCGCAGCTCGGGGCACCTCCCGCGCACCTCCTCCGCCATGGCCCGGTAGTCGCTCGTCTTGTGGCTGAGGGAGGCGATCAGCAGCCGGATGCCGGACTGCCTGAGGACGTACTCCACCTCGTGCGTGCGGTACGCCGGGTTGATGTTCACCATGATCGCGCCGATGCGGGCGGTGGCGTACTGCGTGAACACCCACTCGGGGCAGTTGACCGCCCAGATGCCGACCCGGTCGCCCTTGCTGATCCCGGAGTTGAGCAGCGCGGACGCCAACTCGTCGACCCGCTCAGCGAATTCGGCGTACGTCCAGCGTCTGCCCGACGGCACGTCGACCAGCGCCTCCCGGTCGGGCCAGGCGGCGACGGCGCGGTCCAGGTTGGCGCCGATGGTGTCGCCGAGCAGGGCCGTGGCGCCGGTGCCGTGGCTGTAGGAGAGTTCGGTCACCGGAAGTCCTCCTCGCGGTACTCGGCGGTCGAGCCGGCCGCCGTCGCCTCGCGCAGTTCGATGCGGCGGATCTTGCCGGAGACGGTCTTGGGCAGCTCGCCGAACTCCAGCCGGCGGATCCGCTTGTACGGGGCGAGCGCCTCGCGCGCGTACTCGAAGAGCACCTTCGCGGTGTACGGGCCGGGCTCCCAGCCCTCCGCGAGCACGATGTACGCCTTCGGCACGGCCAGCCGCAGCTCGTCCGGCGCGGGCACCACGGCCGCCTCGGCGACCGCCTCGTGCTCCAGCAGGACGCTCTCCAACTCGAACGGGCTGATCTTGTAGTCGGAGGCCTTGAACACGTCGTCCGCGCGCCCGACGTAGGTGATGTAGCCGTCCTCGTCGCGGGAGCCGATGTCGCCGGTGCGGTAGTAGCCGCCGGCCATCGCCTCCGCCGTGCGGTCGGGGTCGCCGTGGTAGCCCGTCATCAGGCCGACGGGCCTCTCGGACAGGTCGAGCGCGATCTCGCCCTCGGCGGCCCCGGGCGCACCGGTGATCGGGTCGAGGAGTTCGACGCGGTAGCCGGGGCTGGGGCGGCCCATGGAGCCGGTCTTGAGGACCTGACCGGGGCTGTTGGAGACCTGGACGGCGGTCTCGGTCTGCCCGAAGCCGTCCCGGACGGTGACGTTCCAGGCGCGCCGGACCTGCTCGATGACCTCGGGGTTGAGGGGTTCGCCCGCGGCGACGACCTCGCGCGGCGGGGTGCTCAGCCGGGTGAGGTCGGACTGGATGAGCATGCGCCACACGGTCGGCGGGGCGCAGAAGGTGGTGACGCCGGCCCTGTCCATCTCGGTCATCAGGCGGGGCGCGTCGAAGCGCGTGTAGTTGTGCAGGAAGACGGTCGCCTCGGCGTTCCACGGCGCGAAGAGGTTGGACCAGGCGTGCTTGGCCCAGCCGGGCGAGGAGATGTTGAGGTGCACGTCGCCGGGCTTCAGGCCGATCCAGTACATCGTCGCAAGATGGCCGATCGGGTACGACACATGGGTGTGTTCGACGAGTTTCGGCCGTGCGGTGGTGCCCGAGGTGAAGTACAGCATCAGCGGGTCGTCGGCGAGGGTGGGCCCGTCGGGCGCGAACCCGTCGGCCGCCCCGTAGGCGTCGGCGTACGGCAGCCAGCCGCCGCCCGGCTCCTCCCCCACCGCGATCCGCGTGTAGTCGCCGGGCACCTCGTCGAACTTCGCGGTGTCGGCCGAGCGCACGATCACATGCCGGACGCGTCCGCGGTCGACGCGGTCGCGCAGATCGGCCGGACCGAGCAGCGGGGTGGCCGGGATGACGACGGCGCGCAGTTTCATCGCGGCGAGGGCGGTCTCCCACAGCTCTGCCTGGTTGCCCAGCATGACCAGCACCCGGTCCTCGGCGGCCACGCCCCGCTGCCGCAGCCAGTTGGCGACCTGGTCGGAGCGGCGGGCGAGCTCGGCGAAGGACAGCCGGGTCTCGTCGCCGTTCTCCTCCACGAGGTGCAGGGCCGTGCGGTCGTTGCCGTCGGCGATCGCGTCGAACCAGTCGAGCGCCCAGTTGAACCGCTCGGGCCGGGGCCAGGCGAAGTCCCGGTAGGCGGTGGCGTAGTCCTCGCGGTGTTCCAGCAGGAAGTCCCGGGCCCTGCGGAACTGCTCCGTCGCCGTCGTCATCTGTCCTCCTCGGTGCCGGACCTTGCCGGGCGGCTGCACGTCATCGTGTAATCCGTGATGCAGGTCTCACTACCCCCGAACGGGGGTGTGCGTCCGCACAGGAGCCGCGGTGAAGGGGCGAACAGGTGACAGCTGACCCGATGAGGGCGGACGGCACGGCGGAGATCCGCGGGGCGCTGGTCCGGCTGCGGCGCGCGACCGGCCTGCCCGTGGCCTTCGGCGGGCTGGTGGAGCCCGGGCGCCGGCAGGTGCGTATCAGCGAGCTGAGCGGCACCGCGACGCCCGCGCTCAGCGCGCTCGCGGTGACGCGGGGCAACGGTCTGGGCGGCAAGGCGGTGGCGCTCGCCCGGCCGTGCGCGGTGACGGACTACTCGGTCTCGCGGCACATCAGCCATGAGTACGACATACCGGTCGCCGCCGAGGGCCTGCGCGCCGTCGTCGCCGTACCCGTGGTGGTACGGCGACGGGTACGGGCGGTGCTGTACGGGGCTCTGCGCGCCGCCCAGCCTCCCCCACTGCCCGAAAGGGCGTGGGGGGACCCCCATGGCGACCGTACGCTCGGCGAGGCGGTGCAGACCGCGCGGGACGTGGAGCAGGCGCTGGTGGTCCGGGAGGAGGCGGCGGAACTGCTGGCGGCGGCCCGTCCGCTGCCGGAGCCGGAGCGGGCCTGCGGGGCGGCCCGGGAGCAGGTGCGTGAGGCGCACGCGGCACTGCGGGCGCTCGCCCCGCGCATCGCGGATCCCGCGCTGCGGGCCGAGCTGCTCGCGGCGTGTGCCCTGCTGACCGCCGAGAGCGCTGCGCCCACGGCGGTGCGGCTCGCTCCCCGGGAGGTGGACGTGCTCGCCTGTGTGGCGGCCGGGGCGACCAATGGGGCGGCCGCCGAGCGGCTGGGGGTGACGGCGGAGACGGTCAAGGCGTATCTGCGGTCCGCGATGCGGAAGCTGGGGGTGCGGACCCGGGGGCAGGCGGTGGTCGCGGCCCGCCGGGCGGGGTGGTTGCCATAGATTTGTGACGGTTTTCCGTGCGGGGCATTACTCCCGGTACTCCTTTGGTTTTACCGTTGCCGCGCTCGCTGTAATTTGCCTCACTACACCGTCCGTCCGGAATTGAGGAGCCTGTTGCCTAATATTGGCCAGGACACGCCACACGGAAGGGAGCGGTGACCGTGCGACGGGACTTCAAGGAGCCTGCCAGATACCGCCCCGACCAGGTCATAGGCCGGGAGGAGCTGTTCTCCGACGCGCGGGAGCAGCTCGCTCGAGGGGGCAGCGTGCTGCTGCACGGGCCCGCCGGAATAGGAAAATCGACCGTGCTGCGGGCACTTGCGGCCGAAAACGCCGGTGCGGCGCGGACGGTGTTGCGCTGCTCGGCCACGGAGTCCGAATCCCATCTGCCGTTCCTGGCGCTGGCGGACCTGTTCGGTCTGGTCGTCGACGAGGTGGCGGCCCGGCTGCCCGGCGCCCAGCGCACCGCGCTGGAGTCGGCGCTCACCGGGCGCGGCGAGTCCACGCTCCAGCGGGACGGGCTGGCGCTGCGTCTCGCGGTGCTGTCCACGCTGCGCGCGCTGGCCGCCGAGGGCCCGGTCCTCGTCGTCGCCGACGACCTGCAGTGGCTGGACCCGGCCAGCGCCGAACTCCTCGGCTTCGCCGCCCGGCGGCTCGGCGACAGCCCGGTGCGGATGCTGTGCGCGGTGCGCACGGACGGTGAGGAGTACGGCCACGACCGTCACCTGCGCGCCTGCCCGCCCGACACGCTGGCGGTGCGCCTGGGTCCGTTCTCCCGCACCCAGGTGTCGGCGCTGCTCGACCACCGCGGCTACACGGGCCTGTCCCGCTCCACGGTCCGTGACATACACCGCACCAGCGACGGCAACCCGCTGTTCGCGCTGGAGCTCGGCCGCGCCCTCGCGGAGAGCCCCGCCCGGCCCCGCCCCGGCGAGCCGCTGCCGGTGCCGACGTCGCTGCGGGCCCTGGTCCTCAGCCGCCTGGAGATGTTGTCGGACGAGGCGCGCCGCACCCTGCTGGTGGCCAGCGCGGGCGCCCGTCCCACCCTGGCGCTGCTGCACGCGGCCGGCCGGGACAACGCCGAGGCCGAGACGGCCCAGGCCGCCGCCCTGGGGCTGCTGGCGACCGACCCGGAGGAGCCGGCTCTGCGCTTCGCGCATCCGCTGATCTCGGCCGCCCTCTACGCGGAGGCGCCGGCGCGGGAGCGCCGGGCCGTGCACACGGCGCTGTCCACGGCCGCCTCCGACCCCATCGAGCGGGCCCGCCATCTGGCGCTCGCCGCCACCGGCGCCGACCCGGAGGTGGCGGCCCGGCTCGCCGAGGCCGCGGCGCTGGCCCGCGACCGGGGGGCGCCGTCGGTCGCCGCCTCGCTCGGTCTGCTGGCCGCCCGGCACACCCCGGCCGACGGCGAGCCGGGCCCGGACGAGCGGCGGCTCCAGGCAGCCGAGGACGCCATCACGGCGGGCGAGGTCGATCTGGCCCGGGACATAGCCCGGGAGGTGCTGACGCGGGCGACGGTGCCCGCGCAGCGGGTGCGGGCGTGGATGGTGGTCATCGAGGCGGCCGGGCAGGCGCTCGGCGAGGTCGACGCGGTCTTCCCGCAGGTGCTGGCCGACGCCGGTGACGACCCCCGGCTGCTCGCCCTGGTCCACTACCAGCTGGCCTGGCGCGAGGTGGTGGTGGACGGCGACTTCGCCAAGTCCCGCCAGGAGGCCGCCCACGCGGCGGAGCTGGCCGCCCGGGGCGGGGACCGGCGCACCGAGCTGATGGCACTCGCCTTCCAGTCGTCCACCGAGACGTTGATGGGCCACCCGGACGCCCCCGCCACGATCCAGCGGGCGCTCCAGGAGCCGCAGGACCCCGATGTGGCCTGCCACCACAACGGCGCCGCCATGGCGAGATTCCGCTGGCTGTTCATGAGCGACCAGTTGCCGGAGGCCCGTACGGCCATCACCGCGCTGCTGCGGGAGGCGCGGCGGCGCGGCATGGTCGAGAGCGAGGTGCACTTCTCGCGTCTGCTCGCCGACACCGAACTGCGCTTCGGACACTGCGGCCGGGCCCTGGACCTGGCCGGCGAGAGCCTGCGGCTGGCCCGGGACTCCGGGATCGGCGAGAGCGCCTCCGCCATGCTCGCCTCGCTCGCGGAGGCGTCCGGCGGGGACGTGGAACGGGCGGTGGCGCTGGCCCGGGAGTCCGCGGACCACGCCGAGGTCGACGGCGACCAGCTGTATCTGTCCCTGGCCCTCGCGGCCCTCGGCTACGCCCAGTTGGTGGCCGGGGACGCGCAGGCTGCGGTCCGTTCGCTGCGCCGGGTGCGGGACCTGGAGCACGGCATGGGCATCAACGACCCCGCGCGCGGCCGCTGGCAGGGCGACCTCGCCGAGGCGCTGGTGCGGATCGGTGAGCCCGGGGAGGCGCAGGAGCTGATCAATGTCACCCGGGTGCATGCGCTGCGGCTGAACCGGGCGAGTGTGCTGGCGGTGCTGGACCGGGCGGAGGCGCTGGTGCGGGCGGCCCGTGGGGAACACCAGGTCGCTTTGGCGCAGTTGACGTCGGCTCAGGAGCGGCTTCGAAGGCTGGGGTTCGGTTTGGAGGAGGCGCGGGCGGCGTTCGCGCTGGCGCGGCTGCGGTCCCGGGGCGGCCAGGGGGCGAGCGGGTACGAGGAGGCGGGTCGGCTGTTTCGGCGTTGCCGGGCGCTGCCGTGGTTGCGGCAGGTGGAGCAGGCGGTGGCGGCGGGGCCTGCGGAGGCGGATCCGGTGCCTGCGGCTCCGCCGGCGGTGCTGGATGGGCTGGCGTCGATGGAGCGTCAGGTGGCTGCGCTGGTGATGGAGGGTGCGACCAATCGGGAGATTGCCGGGCGGCTGTTCATCAGCGTGAAGACCGTCGAGGCGACGCTGACGCGGGTGTACCGCAAGCTGGGCATCCGCTCACGCGTCGACATCGTCCGGCTTGCTGCGGGCCGCAGGGCGCCGTAACCCGGGTTTCCTTCGCCCCCGCCGCCCCTTCCCGTCCCGACCCCGGGGGCGCTGCCCCCGGACCCCCGCTCCTCAAACGCCGGAGGGGCTGGATTGTGTCGGACGGGCTGAGAAATTCAGCCCGTCCGGCGTTTGAGGACGAGGCCCGAAGGGCCGAAAGGGGGTCTGGGGGCGCAGCCCCCAGGGACGGGACGGGAAGGGGCGGCGGGGGCGAGGAAACGTCGTCCGCCTCGCGCGGACCGAGGGTTATCCCTGTCCCAACTCCCTTAGGGGGTTCCCTCATTGGGAGCCGAGGCTACCGGTCGTAGCGTAAACCCGTGCCGCTCGCCGGACACACGCGAGACCCCCCACCGGCCACCCCGAGGAGACCCATGTCCGGGCTCACCCGCGCAAGACAGACCGCCGCCGCCCTCGCAGCCGCCGCAGCCGCGCTGATCGCCGCCCCCTCCGCCGTCGCCGCACCCCAGCCGATCGTCGGCGGCACGACGACCACGACGTCGTCGTACCCGTTCATGATGCAGATCACCGACGCCTCGCAGGACCAGTTCTGCGGCGGCACCCTGGTCTCCCCCACCAAGGTGGTCACGGCCGCACACTGCATGGTCGGCGAGACCACCAGCAGTGTCCGCGTCGTCGGCGGGCGCACCTACCTCAACGGCAGCGACGGCACGGTCGCCGACGTGAGCAAGATATGGATCCACCCGGACTACCGGAGGGTCACCCGCGGCGACGACGTGGCCGTACTGACCCTGTCGACACCCATGCCGTACGCCACCGCGCCGTACGTCTCCGCCTCCGACACCTCGGTGTACGCGGCCGGCACCACCGCCCGCATCCTCGGCTGGGGCACCACCTCGTCCGGCGGCACCTCATCCAACCAGCTGCGCACCGCCACCGTCCCGACCGTGTCCGACTCCAGCTGCGCCGCCTCGTACCGCAACCGGTTCGTGCAGAGCGACATGGTGTGCGCCGGGTACTCCGCCGGCGGCGTCGACACCTGCCAGGGCGACAGCGGCGGGCCGCTGCTGATCGGCGGCCGGCTGGCGGGCATCACCTCCTGGGGCGACGGCTGCGCGGCGGCCGGCTACCCGGGCGTCTACACCCGTCTGACCACGTTCTCCGACGAGGTGAGGGCCCAGGTCGGCGGCTGAGATGGCCCCATGAGTTCCTGAGCTGACCCCTCAGGCACTGAACCAGGGGGCGTTGCGGACTTCCACGAGCAGCCCGCAACGCCCCCTCTCCATGCCCGGGTTCATCCGCGCACCGTCCCGAAGCGGATGTCGTACGCCGTCTGAGGGTGCATCACCTTGAGCATCCGCTCCCCCTCCGCGGCGACCTCCTCCCGCTGTCCGCTGCCGAGCCGGCCGAACGGCTCGATGACGAGGGCATCCTCGTCCAGCCGCCACAGGCCGGCCAGGAATCCGTCGACGAGGAGGGTCCGGTAGGCGGTGTTGCCCTGCCAGCCACGGCCCCGGAACTCGGGCGGTACGACACGGGTGCGGTCGGCGTGGGACAGGAGCAGGTTGTCGTACTCGGGCAGGAAGCGGGGCGGGGCCGGGGTGCCCGGGTGAGGGCGGGGTGCGTCCGGGAGGTCGAAGAGCTCGGTGCCGGACTCGTCCCGGAAGGTGAGAAGCCGGGGGCGCAGACGCTCGAAAGCCTCCCGCAGCCGGGTCAGTCCGGCCCAGGTCTGCATGTCCTTGACGGAGGCGGGGCCGAAGGCGGCGAGGTAGCGCAGTACGGTTTCGTCCGGTGTCGTCGGGGACGGCTCGGCGGGGCGTCCCAGCCAGTGCTCGGCGGTGGTGAGCGTGACCTGTCCGCTGCGGCCCCACAGCCCGCGAGGGGGGATCTGCACGAGGGGCAGCTTGCAGCGGGCGGCGACGGCGAGGGCCCCCGGGTCGGCGTCCGGCCACTCCTTCAGCAGCTCCTGGCGCAGCTGCTTCATCGTGCGCGGCTCGGCCTCGACGAGGTCACGGGCGAGTGCGGCGAGCCGGTCCAGGTCGACGCCGGTGAGCCCCTGGCGGAACTGGGTCAGCTCCCGGTCCCGGGCGGGCTGCACCAGGGGCCGCAGGGTGAGGGCGTCCTGGGCGGTGTGGGTGTGGATGGTCGAGCGCATGGTGACGATGCGGACGACCTCACGGTCGGCCATCGGCCGGGACAGCGCCTCGGGGGTGAAGCCGTCGAGGCGGGCGGCGAGCGCGTAGTACGGCGGCTTGACGTTCTGCGCCTGGAGCCCGAGCAGGTGCCCGACCGCGTCCACCGCGGACATCGGTGAGCGGCGCAACAGGAGCTGCCGTTCGAGCGTGGCCCGGTTGAGGGCCCGGGTGCCGAGCACGGCGGCCGGGTTGGAGGTGGTGGCGCTCCGCTTCCTCGTCATACCCGCACGCTAGCGGCCGTTGCGGTCAGGTTCCGTCCGCGATGTTCGGCCTGTCGCGGGGAAGCACCCGCCCGTTCCAAAAGGCTTCCGAGCCGCCTTCCGATAGGCAGGAAAAGAATGCCGCGGCCACCCATGTGAGCACCTTCCCGAATACCTGCGCATATTCGGGACATCCCTCGGGGGCGTGTAACACCGGGGCGGCCGGACAGCGCTGAGTTCTATGAGCGGCCCACCCGGCGGCCCGCATACGCGACGACAGAGGGAATTCCATGAGTCATATCGACCCGACGCCCGGGCAGTACGCACCCGAGCCGCACGCACACGCCCCCTACCAGCAGGAGCGCCGCCGGACGGATGGTGCCCGCAAGGCCGCTCTCACCATCCAGACCGTCGCCGACATCGCGGCCGGTTTCCTGGTTCTGTGGATTCTTCTCCATCTCCTGGATGCCAACGAGGGGAACGTCTTCGTCGAATTCGTGCGCGGTTCGGCGGAATTGCTGTCCTGGTGGTCACAGGATATTTTCACCATGGACACGGAAGGCCTCCGGGTTCTCCTCAATCATGGTCTTCCGGCCGTCGTCTACCTGGCCATCGGCCATGGCCTCGCCGCGCGGCTGAACCGCGCATGACCGGCGAAGGAGCTGCCCTCATGACGTCCTCTCCCTCCGCCGGCGATCACCTGCCGGTCTACGACGGCCTGGTACGCGAACGCGGTGACATCGTGGCCGAGGCACGCGAGGTGGCCGAGCACGCTCAGCACCAGGCACGACAGGCGCTGGCCGGCCACTCCGGTGTGCGGCGGGAGCCTCCGGCGCGGCCCCGCACGCACTGACGTACCGGGCCGATTGCCTTCCGCCGAGGCGGGGCACCCGGTGGCACCGTGTACGAACGAGAGAGCCGGGGACCGCGAAGGGTTCTGTTGACCGGGTGGTTCAGCTTCCGCGACGGGGAGGCGACCGCCGGGGATGTGCTGGCGCTGCGCCGGGTGGAGGAGGTGCTGCGGGCGTCCGGGACGCCGTACGACGTCGTATGGAGCCCCGGCTTCCTGCCGGACGCCCTGCACCTGGACAGCGTGCGGCCCGGCGACTACACCCATCTGGTGTTCGTGTGCGGGCCGCTGCACGGGCCGCAGTTCGAGGAGCTGCACCGGCGCTTCGCGCACTGTGTGCGGATCGCCGTGGGAACGTCGGTGATCGACCCCGACGACGCCGCCGCGACGGGTTTCCACGTCGTACTGGCACGGGACGCGCCGGGCAGCGAGCCATCCGAGGACCTGGCGGCCCGCGCCCCGGCGCTGCCGGCGCGGCCCGTGGTCGGGGTGATCCTCACCCAGGGGCAGGAGGAGTACGGGGAGCAGCGGCGGCACGGTCGGGTCGCGGACCGGGTGACGCGCTGGCTGGCCGGCAAGGACTGTGCCCGGCTGGAGCTGGAGACCCGGCTGGACACCCGCGACTGGCATCTGAGCGCGACGCCGGAGCAGGTGCAGTCGGTGCTGGCCCGCCTCGACCTCGTCGTCACCGACCGGCTGCACGGGCTGGTGCTCGCCTTGCGGGTGGGCACGCCGGTGCTGGCGGTGGACCCGGTGGCGGGCGGCGCGAAGGTGAGTGCCCAGGCCCGCGCCTGCGGCTGGCCCGCGCTGCTGTCCGCCGAGCAGCTGGACGAGCGCCGGCTGGAACGGTGGTGGGACTGGTGTCTGACCTCCGGCCGGGTGGCCGCGCGGCAGGTCCGTGACGCGTTCCGGAACGGCAGGGTGCCGGACGGCGCGGACCGGCTGATGGAGGTGCTCGCGCCCCGCGCCACCGCGGGTTAACCGGGGAGCCGTTCGGGCACCCGGGAGTCCTCGCGCGGTCGTCTTTGGAGGAGATACGTGTCCATCGGTCGGCTCCCCGAACACGAGCAGCAGATTCTCGACGAGATCGAGCGGTCCCTGCGCCGCGACCGCCGGCTGGACCGGCGGCTGCGCACGCTGAAGGTCCGCCGGGGCCCCGACCTCACGCGTCTGCTGACGCGTCTCGCGGCCTGCCGCCCGCGCGGGTGGACGGTGGCCGCGCTCCTCGCGGTGTCGGTCACGCTCATGGTCACCGGCATCGTCACCTCGGGACCGTGGGCGATCTGGGCGTTCGCCGCGGTGTGGCCGGTCACGTTGTTCGCGGCGTTCCGGCTGCTGTGCCGGTGGTCCGGCGGCTGAGCGGGCGCCCCGCGAGGGCGCTCAGCACGCGTTCGGGGTCTCAGCCGGTGTAGTGGCGCGCCGTGGACGCGCGCTGGGCGGGTTCCAGCAGACGCAGCCGGGATTCCACCTCGTCGGGCAGGACACGGCGTTCCCGCAGGATCCACGGCAGGGCGGCCGCCGCTTCGGCGAAGGCGCGCAGGGAGGCGGTGTCGCGCGGGACGGTGCGGGCGAGGTTCAGGGTGCGGCGCAGGGCGGTGCCGGCCGGGCGGCGCAGCCAGGTGAACCACAGGGTGTTGCGGATGCCGTGCCTGCGGCGCAGCGTCGAGTCCCGGGTCGGGGACGCCTGGTGGTGGATCGTCAGGTGGTCGGCGTAGATGAGCCACCAGCCGTCGGCTGCCAGGTCGGCGGCGAGCAGTTCCTCCTCGCCGCCCAGCCAGAGCCGGGGGTGGAAGCCGCCCGCCCTGCGGAAGGCGTCGGTGCGCAGGACGGTCGCTGCGGCCAGGAACGAGCCGAGGGCCGGTCCGGGCAGCCAGGACGGGCCGGGCAGCGGGGAGTCGCGCAGCTCGCGGACGATCGGGTCCTCGGTGCCGTCCGGTTCGACGATGGTCCGCGCGGTGACCGAGCCGAGCGCCGGGTGCCGGTCGAGCAGGTCCGCGGCGCCGGCCACGGAGCCGGGCGACCACCAGGAGTCGTCGTCGCAGAACGCGACGTACGGCGTACGGACCTCGCGTACGGCCAGATTGCGGCCGACGGCGCCGAGGTTGCGGCCGGGGCGCAGCAGCCGGACGTCGGGATGGTGGCGGGCGACGGCGTCCGCGGTGCCGTCGGTGGAGGCGTTGTCGGTGACGATCACCCTCGGTCGCTCCGGGAGTTCGGCGAGGCGGTTGAGGGTGCGCAGAAGTTCGTGGCGCCGGTTGTGGGTGATGACCACGACGGTGGTACGGGGGTCGGTCATGCGGGGGTCCGGTCCAGCAGCTGGGCGGCCCTCTCGACCTGGGGTGGCAGGGGCCTGCGGTGGTACAGGGCGGCCGGTAGCCGGAGGAGGGCCTCGCGCAGGGCGCGCCGCGCGTGGCGGTCGGCGCGGGCCTCGGCGGCCAGGGCCCGGGTGCGGGCGAGGGCGTAGGGGACGGGGCGGCGCAGCCACGCGGTCAGCAGGGCGTTGCGGCGCTGGAGGATCGAGTGGCCGGTGCGGGGTGCGGGGGCGGGGTGGTGGTGGGCGACCACGTCGGGGCAGTGGGTGACACCCCAGCCGCGCGCGGCGAGGTCGTAGGCGAGCAGGGTCTCCTCGGCGCCGAAGAACAGCAGTCGGTGGAAGCCGCCGACGTCTAGGTAGGCGGTGCGGCGGACGACTGCTCCGCAGGCGAGGAAGCCGAGGACCTGGGTGCCGGGGAGGTCGGGGGCCGGGCCTAGCGGGGAGCGGGCGAGGATGTCGTTGAGGGGGTCGGGGTCCGCGGTCGGGCCGACGAGGGTGCGGGCTGCGATCAAAGCGAGGCGGGGATGGGTGTCGAGCAGTTCGGCCGCTCGGGCGAGGGCGCCGGGGGACCACCAGGAGTCGTCGTCGCTGAACGCCACGTAGGGGGTGGTGAGGGCTTGGGCTCCGTGGTTACGGGCTAGGGCGCCGTGGTTGGTGGGGAGCGGTAGCAGCCGGACCTGGGGGAAGTCGCGGGCGAGCATGGCTCGGGTGCCGTCTGTGGAGGCGTTGTCGGCGACGAGGATTTCCGGGCGTTCGGGGAGGGCCAGCAGGTGGCGAAGGGTGACGGGGAGGCGCTCGCAGCGGTTCCGCGTGGCGATGACGACGCCGATGGGACGGTGTCCTGGGGACGGAAGGCTCATTGCTCGCTCACCTCCGCCGGCCACGGGCCAGTCAGTCGCCCCCGCCGCCCCTTCCCGTTCCCGTCCCCCGGGGGCGCCGCCCCCGGACCCCCGCTCCTCAAACGCCGGAGGGGCTGGATGTGCTGGACGGGCGGAGAAAACAGGTCGTTCGTCATCGCCCGCTCACCCCCGACGCCGGTCGTGGGCCCGTCCCCCGGGGGCGCCGCCCCCGGACCCCCGCTCCTCAAACGCCGGAGGGGCT